>DASPIL010000096.1 GCA_035629175.1 Verrucomicrobiia bacterium
CTGCGGAGCTTGCAGCGCCGCGGAGTCACACTCTACGAGAGCCTTTACGCTGCCCTTCTTCCACACCAACCCGCTGCATGAAATGCGTGTGAACATCTTTCAACTCCATGATTGACGGACTACCTCAGAGGTCTCTCCCCCATTCAACCCGAAAAGCCTCACGCGGAGGCCGCGAAGGGCGCGAAGGAAAGACGTTGAACAGGAGCACGCAGAGACTACCCAGAGCGGAGAAGACGCAAATTTAGGACTCGAAACTGACCCATTGATCTCTCTCGCCCCGGGAGGCACGAACGGGGAGAGAGCTGGAGAGAGGGGACCTCAAAAGCAGGTAACCACGAATCACACGAACCACACGAAATGGGATCGGATATCCCGTATCTCACATCCCAATCCGCGTAAACCGTGTTTCTTGCTTCACCCTTTCAGCTTTTAGCCTCTCAGCATTCTGTTTGGAAATCCGTGTCCATCCGTGGTTAAGGTTTCTCTCTTTAATTCGCGAAAATTTGCGTAATTCGCGTAAACGCCGTTGCGTCTTTTCAGCCCCCTCCGTCAAACGGCGTTCAAAAAACAAACTTTTAACAGGAGCACGCAGAGGTAGCGGAGAGGGTCGAGGGATGGAAGATGGAAGATGGAAGATGGAAGATGGAAGATGGACGGTTCGGTCCGCGATTAAAATCTTTGCAGCGCCATTTAGCGTAATTCGCGTAAGGGGCAGCGTAGGACGCCGGGGCGGTGCGTATGGGGTCTTGAAGGGGTTTGCATCTGCTGCGCCCCGGCGGTTTATTCCTGAAACTTAATTTCTGATCAGCCCATGAGCGCGCATGACGTATCCATCTTATTCAAAGGGATTAAACTCCAGGGAGCGTTGAACCTGCCGGACTCCAGTTCCGGGTTGGTGATCTTTGCACACGGAAGCGGCAGCAGCCGGCACAGTCCCCGGAATCAGGCTGTGGCGAAAACATTGCAACACGCGGGGCTCGGCACGTTGCTTGTCGATCTGTTGACAGCTGAGGAGGAGGAGGCCGAAGCCTACACACGACACCTGCGTTTCAATATTCCTTTCCTCTCGGAACGCCTCGTTGCCATTACCCGATGGGCTGCAGATCGCGCAACGACCCGCGACATTCCAATTGGTTTCTTTGGTTCCAGCACAGGCGCGGCGGCCGCATTGATCGCATCAACACAGCTGCGCGAAACGATTGTGGCGATGGTGTCGCGCGGCGGCCGGCCTGATCTCGCAGCGCAGGCTCTCCCGAATGTCACCGCCGCGACGTTGTTGATCGTCGGCAAGGAGGACACCTCGGTGCTGCCCTTGAACGAGGATGCGTACACACAGCTTCAGTGTGAGAAGGCGCTGAGGATCGTGCCGGGCGCAAGCCATCTGTTTGAGGAAGAAGGGAAGCTGGAGATTGTTGCGCAAATGGCTGCCGAATGGTTCGCCAATCACTTTCACCCAATGCGCGTTTGATCATGGGACCATTATTCCAGGACCGTTCCGATGCGGGCCGCTTCCTCGCGGCGAAACTTGCACACCATTCCAGCGACCCATCCCTCGTTGTGCTGGCGCTTCCACGTGGCGGAGTTCCCGTGGCTGCGCGTGTCGCTGAGGAACTGAACTCGCCATTGGATGTGTTCGTGGTGCGAAAATTAGGCGTGCCGGGCTATGAAGAGTTGGCCATGGGAGCGATCGCTTCGGGAGGCGTCCGGGTGTTGAATGAAGAAATCATCCAGCGGCTTTCCATCCCATCGACCGCTGTCGAAGCGGTAACGCAGGAGGAGGAACACGAATTGCAAAGGGCGGAAGCAGCGTTCCGCGGGGATCGGGATCCCGTGGACCTGGAAGGCCGCACTGTGATCCTGGTGGATGACGGGCTGGCTACCGGTGCGACGATGCGGGCCGCCGTCCGTGCACTACGGCTTAAGAAACCGGCCTACATCACGGCCGCTGTTCCGATTGGGTCCAGGGACACATGCGATCACTTTCGCGCGGAGGTGGATGAATTGATCTGCGGCGAGTGTCCTGAGCCATTCTTTGCCGTTGGAACGTGGTATGCGAATTTTCTTCCGACCACGGATGACGAAGTGAAGCAGATCCTCAATCATGCTGCGCATCAGAGACGCGTCCGCCGGGTTCAGGAGCAGCGTTCGCATGCACACGCCAGCCACGAGGACTAGGAGTGGTCTTCGTCCTCGGCGACGTCAAACGTCTTCCCGCTGCGCTTGAGGATGTCCCGAAGATGCGGGGCGATCCATTTCTGTTCCGTGCGTTTTTCCTTCCGCACGAGCCGGAAATGTCCTGCACGGTCGTCTTCCACGAGACCCCTTTCAGCGAGACGAAGCAAGACAGGAAGTGCCCAGTCCTCTTCCTCCTGGAAACGTTGCTTCCCTCCGGCGCGCCTGCAGATTTCCCGCAGGCCAACAAATTGGCCGGGATATGACTTCAGGAACAGGCAGATTTCTTTCTCGTCAGCGTCCATGAGATTCTTTGCGTCGGGAGCCCCATACGACCAGCGAAATCACGTGCAGGCTCACGAGGCTGGAGACTAGTGGGCGTCTTCGTGTCGACGCAATGTTCGATTGCCGAACAAAATGCGATCGCCGCGGCGCAGATATCCGCGTCTGCTGTCTTGTCGGCTTCTTTGCGGTATCCGCGCGTTCCCGCGCGAAGCCGCCTTGGAAGCGCCAGCCATACAGCAGGTTTGGAATTGAAAACCTGCGCCACGGGCTTATGCGAGGCGTCTAACGGCCGTCGCCATCAGCATCTCCGGGCATGGCGTGCTCTACTCGATGCCATGCATCACGAGTCGCGTGTTTGGCCTTGTCCCAGCCGAGGCGGGATGTTCCGCGGGACTTCTCGTAATCCCGCTGAAGATCAGGTTCAACATCTTCGAATCGTTTCCCGGCATATCGGGAATAGCCTTCGTATCCGGTGCGATACGCGGGGCGGTACTCGTCGTATTCAGCGGTGCGATCCACATACGGCTGGTTGCGATAATTATCACGCCAGTATGCATCCTCAACGGTCGGGTCGATCTTTTCGGCGACTCCTTTTCCGGCCAAGCCGCCGACAATACCGCCTGCGACCAATCCGACTGCTGCGCCAACGGGCCCGCCGACAGCTCCCACAGCTGCGCCAGCGGCTGCGCCACCGGCTGCCCCAACGCCCGCTCCCACTGGATGTGCGCCGGGCGCGCCCGTGATGGGATCGCGATTCGCGTCAGTGCCCCTGCCGGTGTCCATCCGGCGGCCAGTATCTTTTTCGGTGTGTCGTTCTTTCATGGTTGTGTCTTTCTTGGTTTCCGTAGTTCCAATCGAAGGCTTGTCAGCCTAGTTTTTGGCGCTACGCGGTTGGTTGCTTCGTTCCACGCGCCGTTGCGTTTGGCGCGGCGCGGACATCATCGATGCTCCTGATCGAATTTCTGCGCGGGTTGCAGCTCCGCGCTCGTCGCGGGCCCCGGGATTTTCGCGGCGGTCCAGGGGCTTTTTCGTTCCTGCGCCGGGCGCAGTTTTTGTTTTTGAGTTCTTCATATGGCGGCGTGCGCTGCGCTGATCGCAGGCGTATGGGGCAATGTCGCCCAAAGCCTGCCGGACGGCCACGCGGGTGATGTGCCCACTGCGGACAGGATGACTCACTTGTTGCGAAAGCGGCAAGGCGGCGGCCGCCGGCGTGTGCGCGAGGCGATAAGCGCACTGGACGACTATGGGGCTTTAACCTAGAGTTTCGCCATGTCGAAGTCGGCCAGGCCCGGTGACGCGGGCAAAAACGGCAACGTTCCATTTGAAGACGCTTTGAAGAAGCTCGAGTCCATTGTGGAAACGATGGAAGCGGAAGAGCTTCCCTTGGAAACGTTGCTGGCGCGTTACGAAGAGGGCACGCAGCTGGCACGCATCTGCCAGGCGAAACTTGCCGAGGCAGACCTGAAAATTCAACAACTCGAAAAGAATGCGGCTGGCGATATGACGCTGAAGCCGTTTGAATCTGACCAAGCCGAAAGTTGAACCGTAGAGACAATCGTTAAACCGGGTTTGAACCGATTTAACGATTGATCATTTAACGGTGCAATGCAGCCAATCTATGAGCCGATACCTGGACACGGTGGATGAACCGCAGCACGTCAAGAAATTGACGCTCGAACAGCTCCGCCAGCTCGCCGAAGAAATCCGATACGAACTGATTACCGTTCTCGCAAAGAACGGGGGCCATCTGGGGCCGAACCTCGGCGTCGTCGAGCTTACCCTCGCGCTGCATCATGTATTCAGCACGCCGCGCGACAAATTCGTGTGGGATGTCAGCCACCAGGTATACGTCCATAAGCTGCTCACGGGACGGAAGAGCCGCTTCAACACGATCCGCACGACGGACGGGTTGAACGGGTTCGCGCTGCGGACGGAAAGCCCCCACGATTGTTACGGCGCGGGTCACGCGGGCACTGCGCTATCGGCCGCGCTCGGAATGTGCGCGGCGCGGGACAAGAACGGCACGGATGAAAACGTGGTCTGCATCTTTGGGGACGCGGCCCTTACCAATGGCATTTCGTTCGAGGCGCTGAACAACATTTCCCACACGACGAAGCGTTTCATCGGGATTCTTAATGACAACGAATGGAGCATTGCCAAGAACGTGGGGGCGATTGCCACGTACCTGAACAAGCTCATTACGAATCCGTCGTACAACAAGCTGGCGAAGGAATTTCAAGGGTTCCTGCGTCGCCTGCCCAAGGGCGAGATTGCACTCAAGCTCGCGCACAAGGCGGAGGAAGGCTTCAAAGGCGCCATCAATGAAGTAGGCCTGCGTCAAACGGGCAACGCGCTGGATGCAGATGGACGCGGCGGATTTGGCAGCGCTGTGCTGTTTGAGGAAATGGGCGTGCGTTACCTGGGGCCCATCGACGGGCACGATCTTCCGCTCCTGATCAGCACGCTGGAATTCGCGAAGACCTGCGATCATCCCATCGTCATCCATATTCTTACGAAGAAAGGCAAGGGATACGACGCAGCGATCAAGTCACCCGAAAAATTTCATGGCACAGGCCCTTACGACATCAAGACGGGTGACTCGCCGCCGGCGAAGCTTGGCGCACCGCCGAATTATCAGGATGTCATGGGGCAAACCCTCGTGAAGTTGTGCCAGAAAAACTCCACGCTGGTTGGAATCACGGCGGCAATGCCGAGCGGAACCGGGATGAAGCACCTGGAGAAGGCGATGCCGGATCGTTATTACGACGTGGGGATCGCCGAGGAACACGGGGTCATCTTTGCGGCGGGCATGGCGACGATGGGATTGCATCCAGTGGTGGCGATTTACTCGAGCTTCCTGCAGCGGGCCTACGACTGCATTCATCACGATGTCTGCCTGCAGGATCTGCCCGTGATTTTCTGCATGGACCGGGCTGGCTTGTCGGCTAACGACGGTCCAACGCATCACGGAATTTTCGACATCGCCTATCTGCGCTGCCTGCCGAACGTGACGGCGATGGCGCCGAAGGATGAGGATGAGCTCGCGGACATGATGTTCACGGCGACACATCATCCACACCCGGCATTCATTCGATATCCGCGTGGTGCGGCGGAGGGCGTGCCGATCAAGGAACAGCCGAAGCTCCTGGAAATTGGAAAGGCGGAACTGCTCCGCAATTTCTCAAGCAATGGCAAACGCAAGGTTGCGTTGTTTGGGCTGGGCGCCATGTGCGGCATTGCGCGTTCGGCCGCGGCGCAACTCGAAGCCGAAGGGTACGACGTCGCGCTAGTTAATCCCAGGTTCACGAAGCCGCTCGACGCAGGCACCCACGAGTTCTTCGGCAAGGCAGCCGACCTGGTCGTTACCCTTGAGGATCACGTCCTCATGGGCGGGTATGGATCCGCGGTGCTGGAGCTGTTCAGCGAACTCGGGCTTTCGACTCCTGTGGTGCGAATCGGCTGGCCCGATCAATTCGTCGAACACGCCACGACCCAGGATGAGCTTCGCCGAAAGTATGGCCTGACGGCCGAACATGCGGTCGCGCGTGTGAAGGCGCAGTTCGGCGACGTGTCAGTCGTGTCCAACCTGATCGAAGTGGCATAACCTCGCGGGACGCGGCGACTCCGCCGCGGATGGACCGGGCCGGATGAATGCCCACTGGCGCGAGTCCCTGCCTGAAAGCAACCGCTTGTTTTATGAAGACGTTGAAGCAAACCGTTGTGCTCTGTGCGGCCTGGCTTTCGCTGGCTGTCCTCCAGGCGGCGGAGAGCGGCGCGACGAACTCCGCGGCTTCCCAGCTGCCTTCCGCCTCCAATCTTCGGCTTGCGAACATCCGGGTCCACGATCCCTTCATCGTCGCACACGAACCCAGCAAGACCTACCACCTCTACACAGCGATTGGCCGCCGTTCTCCCGTCGGCCGCTCGGGCGTGGTCACATATAAGAGCAAGGACCTGCTGAACTGGGACGGACCGCACTTGGTTTTCACGGTGCCTGATGGTGTATGGGCCAATCCAAACGACGGTGTTTGGGCGCCTGAGGTGCATGAATACAAGGGCAAGTTTTATCTGTTCTGCACGTTGCACAACAACGCGGCGGTCTTCTCAGTCCCGCCCGAATCGGTGCGAACGAACCACCTCCGCGGATCGGTGGTGGCGGAAAGTGATTCTCCCGAGGGACCGTTTCGCCTGCTGAAAACCAGCGGACCGCATCCGCCCACGAATTTCATGACCCTCGATGGAACGCTGTTCGTGGATCCTGAGGGGCAGCCCTGGATGGTGTATGCGCATGAATGGATTCAGGTTGTCGATGGAACGATGGAAGCCATTCGTTTGAAGGAGGACCTCTCCGATTCGATCGGCGAGCCCATTCATTTGTTCAAGGCTTCGGACGCGCCGTGGATCAACGCTGAGAAGGTGCCGAGCGTTCGCGAGAATCGTTACGTCACGGACGGGCCGCAGTTCTACCGGACGAAGGCTGGAAAACTCCTGATGCTTTGGGCGAGCTACAATCGGAACGGCTACGTCGAGACGCTCGCGCGTTCTAGGACGGGCACACTCAAGGGGCCTTGGGAGCAGCTCGAGCCGCTGGTCGGCAATGACAGTGGTCATGGCATGTTGTTCAAGACCTTCGACGGGCAGTTGATGATGGTGCTGCATCAACCCTTCGGCAGTCCGCGCACGCGCGCGAAACTGTACGAGATGGAAGACACTGGAGATGCAGTGCGTGTCATGCGCGCTCGAGAAGACCTGCATGGCGCGCTCCAGCCCTGATGCCGGAACATTCCGAGGCAGAAGTATCGCTCGACCGTACCGCAGCTTTCAAACCTCCTGTGGTTGATTTAAACTCCCCCTCTGCCGAGCGAAGCCGGAGGAGGGGCCGGGGGGAGGTGGCACCCGAATAAACAGCAGGGGTCTTTTCTTCGTCCCTGCTATCTCTTCGGCCTCCTGTTAAACGCCTTTGCGGAGGCCGAACCGCACCCAAATCTTTTGAACAGGAGCTGGCAGAGGAAGCAGAGGTCCAGATTCACAGACGATTTCACTCCAACTCTCCCCCGATCGTGCCTCACAGGGCGGGCGTCAAGCGGTTACAGATCGCAGTGATTTTACCGACATCAATCACCTTCAGAGAAGATGCTTCGCCGAAACCCAATTGACACGGGCGGATTTGAAACTACTGTTTCAAACGCTCGTATGAATTGCATCGAAACGAAGACCCGAATCCTGGATGTCGCCGAGGAATTGTTCGCCGACAACGGTTTCGAGCGTGTGTCGATCCGGGACATCACCGAAAAGGCGAAGGTGAACCTCGCTGCGGTTAACTATCATTTTGGCACCAAGGACGAGCTGATTGCCGCCGTGTTCGAGCGGCGTATCGGCCCGGTGAACCATGCACGATTGGAAGCGCTGAGTGCGCTGGAGAAGTCGACTGGCGGCAGGCGTGTGAAGGTGGAGGAGATCCTCGAGGCGGTGATTCGTCCGACGTTGACAGGCTGCGCGAAGGAGGGGAGGCATCTCACGACGTTTACGCGATTGATGGGACGCTGCCTCGTGGAGACCACGCATGGGCTTGAAGAGCTCTTGAAGAGGCAGTTCGACCCCTTGATTCGGCGCATGGATGCCCTGCTGCTCAAGGCGCTTCCTCACCTTTCGCGTGCCGAGATTTTCTGGCGCCGGAAATTTACATTCGGTGTTCTTCATCATTGGTTGCTGACGCGAGATCGCTTTGTTCCTGCCGATGCGGGCAAGGTCGATACCGAGACGCAGATCCAAATGCTGATCGCTTTTGTCACCGCCGGTTTTCGGACCGCCTGATTTCCTTTTTTTACTCTGTTATGAAACTGATTGTTCGTGCGCTGGGTATTTTTGTTCCATCGATCGCATTGGCGTTCCTGCTGCCGGGTTGCGGCAGGAAGTCAGCAGCTCCTGCTGAAAGGCCGCCCGCCGCGGTGTCCGTGCTGACGGTTGAAACCGAGCCCGTGAAGCTCACCACGGAATTGCCCGGCCGGATCAACCCTGTTCGCGAAGCGCAGGTCCGCGCCCGCGCCACGGGCATCCTGCTCAAGCGCCTGTTTGAGGAAGGCGCCAACGTGAAGGAAGGCGACGTCCTGTTTGAAATCGATCCTGAACCGTTGCAGGCGGAACTCAACAGCGCCCGCGCAGCCCATGCCCGCGCTGAGGCCGCGTTGAAGGAATCGGCCGCCACCGTCGAACGCTACCGCGACCTCGTGCAGATCAATGCCATCAGCAGGCAGACGTTTGACGAGGCGCAGGCGACTCTGGGACAGGATGAAGCCGAATTGCTGGCGGCGAAGGCCGGGGTTCGAACGGCTGAACTCAATCTTTCCTATGCGAAAGTCACGGCGCCAATTTCCGGGCGCATTGGGAGAGCGATGGTCACCGAAGGCGCGCTGGTCAGCGCCGTTGAAGCCACGCAACTCGCGGTGATCCGGCAGCTGGATCCGGTTTATTTCGACTTCACGCAGTCCAGCACTGACCTGCTGCGGCTGCGGCGTTCATTGGAAGCGGGTTCAAGCTCCTCCCGTCCGGCGCAAGCCGATGTGACGCTCATTCTCGACGACGGTTCGACCTATGACCAAACCGGGCGCGTGCTGTTCTCTGATGTGTCCGTCGATCCCACCACAGGAATGGTGACTCTCCGCGCGCTCGTTCCAAACCCGGGCTATTTCCTGCTGACGGGAATGTTCGTGCGCGGACAGATCGTGCAGCGCGTGATTTCGGATGCAATCACTGTTCCGCAACGGACTGTCACGTATGGAGCCGGCGGCGGCGCGACTGTTTTGGTGGTGACAGACGAAAACAAGGTGGAGTTGCGGCGGATCGATGTCGATCGGCTGGTTGGCAACAAGGTCCTCGTCGCGCGCGGCCTGAAAGCGGGCGAGAAGATCATCGTTGAAGGTTCGCAGAAAGCGCCTCCCGGATCGGTGGTCGCGCCCGTGCCATTCAATTCCAACGGTCCCACCCCGGTTGCGGAAATCCCGGCCCGCGCGGCTGTAGCTGCGCATTAAAGGATCTGTCATGGCGCATTTCTTCATCCATCGCCCGGTCTTTGCCTGGGTCGTTTCGATTCTCATCATGGTGCTGGGCGGACTCGCGATCACGCGGCTGCCCATCGCGCAGTATCCCCGCGTGGCGCCGCCGTCGATCTCCGTCAGCGCCAACTACGCAGGCGCATCCGCAGAAACACTGCAGGACACCGTCACTTCCGTCATCGAGCAGCAGCTCAACGGCATCGATAACCTCCTTTACATGTCTTCGAGCAGCGACGCGTCGGGCCAGGCGACGATCACGCTGTTCTTCACGCCGAGCACCGACCCTGACACGGCACAGGTGCAGGTGCAGAACAAGGTGCAGCTCGCGACGCCGAGCCTGCCGCAAACCGTGCAGCAACAGGGGATTGTGATCGCGAAGGCGACGCGCAATTTCATGATGTTCTTCACG
The DNA here is from genome assembly GCA_035629175.1 of Verrucomicrobiia bacterium. Classification (NCBI taxonomy): domain Bacteria; kingdom Pseudomonadati; phylum Verrucomicrobiota; class Verrucomicrobiia; species Verrucomicrobiia bacterium. The sequence continues at coordinate 9,919 of DASPIL010000096.1, forward strand.
CTGTCGACCGAGGATGACAGCCTCGATTCATACGCGCTCGGAAACTACATCGCCGCGAATGTCCTGGATCCCATCCGGCGCATTAGTGGCGTGGGTGAGGCGATGATGTTCGGGTCGCAGTATGCCATGCGGATCTGGCTCGATCCCGACAAGATGAACAGTTTCGGGCTGGCGGCGAGCGATGTTACGACAGCGATCCAGCAACAGAACACGCAGGTCCCTGTCGGACAATTGGGCGCGAACCCGTCAGTGGAAGGGCAGCAGCTCAACATCATCATGCAGGGACGCACAACGCTCACGACAGTTCCGGAATTCGAGCAGATCGTCCTGCGGATGAATCCCGACGGCTCGCGTGTTTTGCTCAAGGACGTTGGCCGTGTTGCGCTGGGGGCGGAGAATTACGGCACATCTGCCCGTGTAAACGGCCATCCGTCTGCAGCGGTCGCCATCCGCATGGCGCCTTCGGCGAACGCGCTCACAACAGCAACCGCCGTCGAGGAAAAGGTCAAGGAGCTCGCCAAATTCTTTCCGCCCGGGGTGCGCGTGGACTATCCGCTGAACACGTCGACCTTCGTCCGCATCTCGATCATTGAAGTCTTGAAGACACTCGCCGAGGCGATTCTTCTCGTGTTCCTCGTCATGTATCTCTTCCTGCAGAATCTCCGCGCCACGCTGATCCCCACGATTGTCGTTCCTGTGGCCTTGCTGGGAACGTTCGGCATGATGCTGGCCTTTGGTTTTTCCATCAATGTGCTGACGATGTTCGGGATGGTGCTGGCCATTGGGATCCTGGTCGATGACGCGATTGTTGTGGTGGAAAACGTGGAACGCATCATGGCGGAGGAGGGCCTGTCGCCGTTGGACGCCACGATCAAGGCCATGAGCCAGATCACGGGCGCGTTAATCGGCATTTCGCTGGTGCTCACGGCAGTGTTTATTCCAATGGCGTTCTTCTCGGGATCGGTTGGAAACATCTATCGCCAGTTCTCGATGTCGCTTGTCGCATCGATGTTGTTCTCGGTATTTCTCGCGTTGTCGCTTACGCCTGCGCTTTGCGCCACGTTGTTGAAGCCGGTGGACAAGGGCCACAAGCACGGGAAAACGGGATTTTTCGGATGGTTTAATCGTGGTTTTGCCCGCGCGACCAAGCGTTACGAGGGCTGGGTTGCAAAGATTTTGCGCAAGTCAGTGGTGGCGATGATTGCATTCGCAGTCATCCTTGGCGCGGTTGCGCTGTTGTATGCCCGGCTTCCCTCAGCCTTCCTCCCTGCTGAAGACCAGGGTTATTTCATCACCAACATCCAGCTGCCGGTTGGCGCGACTCAGGAGCGGACCGATGCGGTGTTGCGGCAGGTGGAGGAGTACTATTCCAGGCAGCCCGAGATCGCGAGCTTCATCACCGTCGCGGGATTCAGCTTCAACGGCCGCGGCCAGAATTCCGCGTTGTCGTTCGCGCGGTTGAAACCGTGGGATGAACGGAAAGGCGCCGAGCATCGCGTGGACGGCGTGATTGCGCGCGCGTCGGCTCACTTCGCCTCCATCAAGGACGCGGTTATTTTCCCGGTGAATCCGCCGCCGATACCGGAACTGGGCAATTCGGCTGGCTTTGATTTCCAGCTGCAGGACCTTGGCGGGCTGGGCCACGAGAAGCTGATGGAAGCGCGCAACCAATTGCTGGGCATGGCAGCGGAAGACCCGCGCGTGGCGGGCGTCCGGCCGCAGGGCCTTGAGGACGCCGCGCAGCTGAAGATCGAAATCGACCAGGACAAGGCGACTGCGCTCGGCGTGTCGCTTGGTGAAATCAATTCGACGCTGCAGACGTATTTCGGGTCGGCTTACGTCAACAACTTCGTGAACGGCAACCGCGTCCAGCGCGTGATGGTGCAGCTCGATGCTCCGTATCGCATGACACCCGACGACGTGAGCAATGTGTTCGTTCGCAATCGTGCAGGATCCATGGTGCCGCTGTCGGCGTTCACGTCGATTCGCTGGACCTACGGTGCGCCCCAGCTGCAGAAGTACAATGGCTTTCCATCAGTGCAGATTGTCGGGACAGCGGCGCCGGGTCGAAGCACGGGCGAAGCCATGAATGCGATGGAAGAGATGGCGGCAAAGCTGCCGGCCGGCATCAGCTACGAATGGACGGGACAATCGTTTGAGGAGCGGCTCGCGGGCGCGCAGGCACCCATGTTGTATCTGCTATCGCTGCTCGTTGTGTTTCTCTGCCTTGCGGCCCTTTACGAAAGCTGGAGCATTCCGCTCTCTGTGGTTCTCATCGTGCCCTTGGGAATCCTGGGCGCACTTCTCGCGGCGACATTCCGCGGGTTGCCAAATGATGTTTACTTCAAGGTCGGTTTGCTGACGACAGTCGGGCTTGCGACCAAGAATGCGATCCTGATCATTGAATATGCGAAGGATCTTCAGGCCGCTGGACGCGATCTGGTTGAAGCCACTCTGGAAGCGGTTCATCTGCGGCTGCGTCCCATCCTGATGACATCGTTCGCATTCATCCTGGGAGTCACGCCGCTCGTGATCAGTTCGGGCGCGGGTTCGGCGAGCCAGAATGCGATCGGAACCGGCGTGGCCGGAGGCATGCTGGCGGCGACGGTGCTGGGCATTTTCTTCACTCCCGTGTTCTACGTTGTCGTCATGCGCATCTTCAAACCCAAGAAATTGATGCGCCCGTCGGCAGGCACTCCGGGTCTTCAGGAAGGCGAGCGAGCTGTATGATTGAGATTCTTTGTAGAACGTGTTTTTCGAGATGGCTGCTGCCGGGTTTTGCGGCTGGCGTTCTGGTAACGGGTTGCACGATGGCACCCGATTACGAGCGACCTGCTTCGCCCGTCACTGGACATTGGCCTGCAGGCGTCTCGGGAAGTCCGACAAACGCCGCGGCTGCAGACATTCGCTGGCCGGAGTTTTTTGGCGATCCGCGCCTGCGGCAGTTGATCGCGCTGAGCCTCGAACATAATCGCGATCTTCGCGTTGCGGCTCTCAGGGTGGAGCAAACCCGCGCACAATATCGGATCCAGCGTTCCGCATTGTTTCCGGCGCTTGACGCGAACGCACTGGGGAGCAGGGCGCGGACTCCCGGCACTTATACGCTGAGTGGCGACCCGATAACCGCGAACGCCTTTGATGTGAATGTGGGCGCTGCGTTTGAACTCGATCTGTTCGGCCGGGTTCGCAGCCTGAAACGAGAAGCACTGGAACGGTATTTTGCCTCGGAGGAAACGCGGCGGAGCGTTCACATCGCACTGGTTTCCGAAGTCGCTTCCCAATACCTGACGTGGCTGCAGTTGAAGGAATCGCAGGCGCTGGCGGAAGAAACCCTGCGCGCAGTGGAGCAATCATTCGAATTGAACCGCCGCAGTTTCGCGGCAGGCACGGCTTCCGAGCTGGATCTGCGCACGGCGGAGGCCCAGGTGCAGACAGCGCGCGTGAATGTTTCGACCTTTGACGAACTGCGCGCCCAATCCGAAAATGCGCTGGCGCTCCTGATCGGCCGGCCGCTGCCGCAGGATGTGCCGGCTGGATATTCGTTGCGGGAGCAGCCGCTGCTCATGGACCTGCCAGAGGGTGTGCCTTCCGAAGTCCTGCTGCGCCGTCCCGACATCCTTGCGGCAGAACACATTCTGAAGGCGGCGAACGCCAACATCGGTGCGGCTCGGGCTGCTTTCTTTCCGCGCGTCCTGCTCACGGGATCCGCGGGCACCGCCAGCGCGAAATTGAGCGACCTGTTTACGGGCCCGTCGTTTGCGTGGAATTTCTCGCCGCAGATCACGGTTCCGATTTTTCAGGGCGGACGCAACCGCGCCAACCTCGACGTCTCCGCCCTGCAGAAGCAGATTGAGATTGCGAACTACGAACGGGCGATCCAGGCCGGATTCCGCGAAGTTGCCGATGCGCTCGTCGTGCGATCGAGGGTTGGGGATCGCCTGGCCGCGCAGGAACGATTGGTTGCCGCGCAGCAGAAACGGTTTGAGTTGACGAACGCACGGTATCGGCAGGGAGTCGACAGCTACGTCACGGTATTGCTTGCGCAGCAGGATCTTTATGCCGCGCAACAAAACCTGCTGCAGTTCCAGGCCGCGCGGCTCTTGAACGCAGTGACGCTGTATCGCGCGCTGGGCGGCGGTTGGAAAGGCCCGGAGCTGCGCGCTGACCTGCAATCGACCGAGGTTTCAAGCCGACCGTGACATCATGGCCGCTTTATTTCCGACGGGCTCACAGCGGCGGCGGCCATTCGCGTTGAGGGGCGAGCTTCCCGTAAGATCGTTTTGCCCTTTCGGGTCGGAGGGGTGAATGATCACGAATTACACCAACCACACGAAAAGAGGTTTTCACCCGCTCTTGGTTCCAACCGCGGCAGCCGGGTGGTTTCCCCTGCTTGCTAAACGAGACGCGTCCCACTATGACTTCGAGCGTGAACAATGGGCCGTTGCACATCCTGGCAGCCGAAGACAATCCCGATGACCTCTTTCTCCTTCGAGAAGCCTTCAAAAAGGCAGCGGTCACCAGTTCCTTGCACGACGTGGGCGATGGGTTGCAGGTCGTCGCGTATCTCACGGGAAGAGATGCCTTTGCGGATCGCGGTGTTTACCCATTCCCGCACATTCTGCTGCTCGACATCAACATGCCTGGCATGAATGGGTTCGAAGTCCTTCAATGGATCAGGGGCGACCCGGAGTGCGGAAAGTTGACAGTTCATATCCTTTCGGCTTCGTCGCGTCAGAGCGACGTGCAGCGAGCTTATGAGTTGCGGGCGAATAGTTACGTGGTCAAACCGAGCCGGTTGTCTGAGTTGGTCAAATTTGCTGCCACGCTGCATGAGTGGCATCGAGTGGTTGCGCTGCCCTGAAACGGCGCCCTGACGGGAGCTGCGGCGGTTGGCGCGTTGCATGCGATTTTCCACACTTTATGAGCGAAGCACCTGATTCGGTCCTGGACCACGACCTGCGTTGCCCGAGCGGCATTGACGGTTTCGACGAGATCACCGGCGGCGGTGTGCCGGCTGATTATTTCTATTTGATCCAGGGCGATCCGGGCTCTGGGAAAACGACCCTGGCGCTGCAATTCCTCCTTGAAGGTGTGCGGCGCGGCGAAAAGGTCTTTTACATCACATTGTCTGAAAGCAAACGCGAGCTCTTGAAGGTGGCGCGATCCCATGGATGGTCGCTGGAAAATGTGCCGCTGATGGAACTGTCCGCCATTGAAGCGCTGCTCAGGCCCGAGTCTCAAAACACCGTATTTCATACGTCCGAAGTGGAGCTCGGCAAGGTCAGCCGCCTGTTGAAGGACGAGCTGCGGCGGATCCGGCCTGCGCGCGTCGTGTTCGATTCATTGTCGGAATTCCGCCTGATGGCTGAGACCTCGCTGCGATACAGGCGCCAGCTTCTGATTTTGAAGGAGGAATTTGCGGCAGCCGGCAGCACAGTGCTCCTGCTCGACGACAAGATGAGCAACGAAAACATTGGAGCCGATCCACACATTCTCAGCCTCGCGCATGGGGTCGTGGAAATGGAACAGCTCTCTCCGAATTACGGCACGTCCCGGCGCCGGTTGCGCGTGCTCAAGATGCGCGGCGTGGAATTCTCTGAGGGGTATCACGATTATACGATTGTCTCCGGCGGTTTGCGGATCTTCCCGCGCCTGGTCGCGGGCGAACATCGTTCAGACACGGGACCTGAACCCGTCTCCAGCGGGCTGAAACCGTTTGATGACCTGCTTGGCGGGGGGTTCGATCGTGGAACGACGGCCCTCATCATGGGTTCTGCGGGCACAGGCAAAACAACCCTCGCGCTTCAATACGCTGCCGAGATGAGCAAGCGCGGGGAATGCGCGATGGTCCTGACCTTTGACGAAACTCTGAGGGTTATGCTCGCCCGCGCAAAACAGCTGGGCATCGACATTGAGCCTGGTGTTCAGCGCGATTTGGTTAAAATCGCACAGCTGGATCCCGCTGAAATCTCGCCGGGCGAGTTTGTGGACCGCATTGTCCGCGGCGTCGAAGACGGTTGCAAACTGGTCGTCATCGACAGCCTGAATGGCTACCTCAATGCCATGCCCGGGGAGCAATACCTCATGGCGCAATTGCACGAATTAACCGCCTATTTAAACCAGCAGGGCGTGGTCACAATCATCGTAATGGCACTGCATGGCTTGACGGCGTCGATGTCCGCGCCCATGGATTTGTCCTATCTGGCGGACACAGTGGTGATGCTTCAGCATTTTGAAGCTGCAGGCGAAATCAAGCAGGCGATTGCCGTGGTGAAGAAGCGGAGCGGTGCTCATGAAAAGGCAGTGCGCGAGTTCAAGCTCGAGACGGGGCGCGGCATTCAAATTGGCGCGCCGCTGAGGCAGTTCAGAGGGATACTGAGCGGAACGCCGACTTTCGATGGGAATGCTGATCGCATGATGAAGGCCGGCGATGCTCCGCAATAATTCCGATCATTCAGTCATCATTGTTGCGCCCATTGGCCAGGACGCGGGTGCAATGGCGCAGGTCTTGTCGGAGAGCGGAGTCCAGGCGCAGGTTGGAACTGCGTTGACCGATTGTTTCGCGAGTGACGTTGTGAGTGTTGGCGCGCTGTTGATGACGCAGGAGGCATTGCAGTCGCCGGAGCTGCCGCGAATGCTGGAGTGGCTGCAGGCTCAGCCCCCCTGGTCGGAATTGCCTGTGATCGTGCTCATCAGCGGGGGCGGCGAATCGCGTTGGGCCAAGCTGCTCAACCTGATAGCGGCTGCGGCGGGAAGCCTGACGCTGCTGGAGCGGCCGATCGCTTCGATGACGCTGCTGCACTCCATCCAGGTCGCTCTCCGTTCGCGCCGCCGCCAGTATCAGGTGCGCGATCTCTTGAACCTGAAGGACGCGCAACAAAAGGCGATTGAGGAGAGCGAGGAACGCTACCGGACGCTGATCGAGCAGGTGTCCGATTATGCCATTTATCGAACCGACACTTCAGGACACCCGAGCAGCTGGAATGAAGGAGTACGGCGCATCCTGGGGTTCGAACGCGAGGATTTTATCGGCGCGGACGTCTCGCGCGTTGTATTTCGCGACGAGGATCGCGAAGCAGGCGTGGCGGAGGGAGAACTGCGGGCTGCAGCGGAGAATGGGAGCGCCAGCTTTAATCGCTGGATGCAACGCAAGGATGGGACTTCGTTTTACGGCCGTTCCCTGACGACGGCGTTGCGCGACAAGGAAGGACAGCTCATTGGATTCAGCAAGGTGCTGCGTGACGAGACAGTCGAAAAGCAATTGCAGGACGCTCTTGTCGAAGCGCGGGCGCGGCTGGAATCTCACGCGCAACTCCTGGAAAAAGCTGTGTCTGAGCGCACGCGCGACCTGCATTCGACAAACGAACAACTGGAGGCCTTCGTCTATTCCATCGCACACGACCTGCGTTCGCCGCTGCGCTCCATGATTGGTTACTCGCAGCTGCTCGTGGACGATTTTCGGCCGGAGCTCTCCGAAAGCGCGCGGCATCTGCTCAATCGCATCCAGGCTTCCGCGGAGTTCATGGACAAGCTGCTCCTGGATTTGCTCGCGTTTGGACGCACCGCCCGCGCGGAAATAGAACTTGTTCCGGTCGATGTAATGCGGACCTGGCAGATGGCATTGTTCCAGTGTGCAACACAAATTGAGCAGACCTCTGCGGAGGTGGAAACGGTGCCTCCGTTTCCCATGGTTCTGGCGCATGAAGCAACCCTGGGACAGATACTGGCAAATCTGCTGGGCAACGCCTTGAAGTTTGTGACTCCGGGCATTGCGCCGCACGTGAGCTTCTGGGCAGAACAGGCGGAACGTCATGTTCGCCTGTGGATCAAGGACAACGGCGTGGGAATTCCTTCAGATCAGCATGAACGCATCTTCCGCGTGTTCGAACGCCTGCATGGCACGCGGTATCAGGGAACCGGGATCGGCCTCTCGATCGTGCGCAAAGGGGTGGAACGCATGGATGGACGGGTTGGGGTGCAATCCAACCTGGGCCACGGCGCCGCTTTCTGGGTCGAATTGCGCAAGGCATAAAAAACGGGCGGCATCGCTGCCGCCCGTCGGGGGTTGAATCGTCGAAAAGCTAAACGGTATAGGTTCCCGATGCGGTGGTTCCGCCCCGGCCCGTCCAGTTGGTGTGGAAGAATTCACCGCGGGGCTTGTCCACGCGCTCATATGTGTGGGCGCCAAAGTAATCGCGCTGGGCCTGGAGCAGGTTCGCTGGGAGGACGGCGGAACGATATTGATCGTAAAAAGCGAGGGCTGTGCTGAAAGCGGGGACGGGGATGCCCTTCTTTGCGGCGGTCGCCACGATGTTGCGCCAGCCCTTCTGCGTGCGCTTGATTTCGCCGCGAAAATAATCATCCAGCATGAGGTTGGACAGTTTCGGATTGGTATCGTAGGCGTCCTTGATCTTGCCCAGGAAACGGGAGCGAATGATGCAGCCACCGCGCCACATGAGCGCGATGCCGCCGTAGTTCAGATTCCAGCCATATTCCTTGGCGGCGGCGCGCATCAGCATGTAGCCCTGCGCGTAACTCACGATCTTCGATGCATAGAGCGCGTCGCGAATGTCATTGATGAGCGCCTTCTTTTTCTCAGCGCTTGCCGAGATGCTGGCCAGGGCAGGGCGGGGTCCCTTAAGCTTGCGGGCCGCCTTCACGCGTTCGTCCTTCAACGCGGACACACAGCGTGAATAGACGGCTTCAGCCATGAGAGTGATCGGAATGCCCAGGTCCTGTGAATTGATCACCGTCCACTTGCCGGTTCCCTTTTGTCCCGCAGTGTCGAGGATTTTGTCCACGAGCGGGGTGCCGTCGTCGTCCTTCTTCGCCAGGATGTCCCGGCTGATTTCGATCAAGTAACTGTCCAGCTCGCCGTGATTCCATTCGGCAAAGACCTGGTGCATCTCGTCGGGCGACATGCCGAGGCCGGTCTTCATCAGGTTATAGGCTTCGCAAATCAACTGCATGTCGCCGTATTCGATGCCGTTGTGAACCATCTTCACGTAATGGCCGGCTCCGCCTTCGCCGACCCAATCGCAGCAGGCAGCTTCGGCGCCATTGGTGTCCTGCACCTTGGCAGCGATTCCCTGGAAAATGTCCTTAACGTGCGGCCATGCGGCCTTGGATCCCCCGGGCATGATGCTGGGTCCGCGGCGCGCTCCTTCCTCACCACCGGAAACGCCCGTGCCGATATAAAGCAGCCCCTTGCTCTCGACGTATTTCACGCGCCGATCCGTGTCCTGAAACAGAGAATTTCCGCCATCGATGATGATGTCGCCGGGCTCGAGGCAGGGCAGGAGGTGTTCGATGAATTCGTCCACGGGCTTGCCCGCCTTGACCATGAGCATGACACGGCGGGGACGCTTGAGGAGGCCCGCCATTTCCTCGACGGTTCGCGCGCCGATGACATTCGTTCCCCTGGCTTCGTTGGCGAGGAACTGGTCGACCTTCTCAACGGTGCGATTGTGGGCAACCACGGTGAACCCGTGGTCGTTCATGTTCAAAATCAAGTTTTGGCCCATGACGGCCAGTCCAATGACGGCAATATCGGCTTTCGGTTCCATGCTTAGCTTTCAAGTTCGCGGTGAGCTGTTGCTCACGTGGGAGCCAACGGTTGCAAATGGCCGTGAGATCGGCCAGAAGAATTTCTCTTCGAAAATTGCACTTTGCTGTGATTTTCTGTTCCCCGTGTTTGAGCGGCGTGAACGCCGCGTTCCGGAGCACTTTATTGCGCCAGCGACGGATTCCACAGGTCCGTTTTGTTCGACGGCTCGTACGTTGTTTTGAATTCCGTCGCGCGCGCGTGTCCATCCACAAACGCGTAGTTGGCCCGGCCTCGATGACGTTCCCGCGCGATTTCCGTCGCGTCGGCTGCGGTTTGCCAGAAGTGCGGCATGACGTGATCGGCGCTGCTGTTGCTCTCAGCGAACAGGATGGTCGCGGACGCGCGAGGCACTTGCGTGGTGCGCCGCCAGGTTTGCGGCTTGCCAATGTAATCATCGTCCGCGCCCAGTTCGAAATAGACGTTCGCGCCGTAGCTCCACGGTTGGGATCGTCGATCGGACGGACAATGGTAAATCCCCGAGAGCAGGTTTTTCCACTGGTTCGCGGTCGAACCCAGAAGGGGTGCGATGGATCGTTCCCAAGGGATCTCGCCATGTGCGAACGCGGAATGCTGGCTGCGCGGCAGTTCATCGCGGTTTTCGTCCGCGTACAGTCTTGCGGCCAATCCAATCTGACGGGTCTGGTTCAGGCATTGAATCGCGCGCGCGGACTCCTTCGCTTGCGACATCCCCGGCAAAAGGAGCGCGGCAAGAATCGCGATGACTGCGATCACCACGAGCAACTCGACCAGGGTGAAGGCGCGAACTGCGTTTTGGCCTGGCCGTTCGACATTGCCAGCGAAGAAAGGATTCACGGCACGTAACGCATGCGGAAGAATCTTTGGGACCCCGCCGTGTCGAGAATGACGCCGCGTGTGTCGCCCAGCGTTACAGGCGGGTTCGTCAGGCTCGTCCATGGGCCCGCGTTTAATGAAACGGTTGATTCAATCAACCAGTTCGTTGCCGTTCCCGCTGGCCAGGTCAAGGTCGCACCTTCTGCAATGCTCAACTCCGGCCGCCCGTCGGAAACATTCGTCCAGTGAAACGCGAGCACGCCGCTGCTGGAACCCGGCACGGCTTCGCCCGTTGTGGTGTTGATGAGATATACCTCGAATTCCGCCGTGCAGATGTTCGTTCCGGGTGGCGCTGCGACCACGGGATGAAACATCATGCCGTTCCAGTGAATCGCGTTGGTCACTGAATGAGTTCCGAAAATCGGTTCGAAGCGCCGCGGCACGGAACTGGAGTAACGATAAAATTTCAGAGCTTCGGGACCCGAGAGTTTTCGAATCCACATTTCTGTTCCCGAAGGCAGCGGGTCCGTGTCGCCATCCATCACAAACCCGTAACGGCTGCTGAAGGATGCGCCACCCTGGCTGGGATCCAGCGCACCGAACCATGGATCCGCAGGATTGAAGTTGTCGGCGGGATTGCTGACGAGCAACGGAGTGAGTTGCGGCACGGCAGCGGGCATCGTGACGTGCATCTGGCCGTCGGATTCACGATACGACACCATCGGCATCAGCATCCATGACGTCGTCTCCCCGCCAAAATTCTGCACGGGAATCTGCGTCAGGACGGCTGCGGTCGCGGACAGCAAACCGCATATCAAAAACATCACGGCAGCGGATGGGCCAGGCAAGCGATTCATGATCAGGTTCTGGCGTTGATGGTTTTCATTGTAATCGTTCAACTGATTCCTGGTTCGGCAGCGCGGCACGCTAGCAAAGTCTTCCACACAGGTAAAAGGTCAAATGTTTCAAATGTGCACAGCGCAACGCACGCGGATTCCATGACTCGCGGCGCAGATCCGCAGCCAGCCGGACTGGAAGCCGCCGATAGAGTCCCGAGTCGTCGGAAGAAACCTGTATAGCGACGGGATCGCCGCCGATTTCACAGCTGCGCGGCTCATTGAACCTTTCACGCCAATCGTTGCACCCATAGAATCGCCCCATGAGCCAGATTGCGTTGGAAATCGCCATCATATTCCTGCTGCTGCTCGCAAACGGCGTGTTCGCCATGGCCGAAATAGCCGTCGTGTCGGCCAGGAAGACCCGATTGCGACGGCTCGCCGAGCAGGGCCATGACAATGCGCGAATTGCGCTCGAGCTTGCGGAGTCGCCGAATCGCTTTCTTTCCACCGTGCAGATTGGAATCACACTTGTCGGCATCTTTGCAGGCGCAGTCGGCGGCGCGACGCTCGCATCGAAGCTCGCCGTGCCGATCGGCCAGATTTCGTTCCTTGCCAGCCACGCCGACAAATTCGCGTTTGGCATTGTCGTGGCCGTTCTCACTTACTTCTCGCTGGTGCTGGGGGAACTCGTGCCAAAGCGATTGGGCCTCAGCAACCCTGAAAACATAGCGATGCTGGTTGCGCGCCCGATGAACTGGGTTGCCAGGGTCGCGGGTCCTGTTGTGAATTTCCTCAGCTTTTCCACGGAAGGTTTGTTGCGCCTGATTGGATTCAAACCCGAAAAGGAAGTGACGGTTTCGGAAGAGGAGGTTCGCGTCATGATGCAGGAAGGTGTGCGTGCGGGCGCCTTCAACAAGGTGGAAAGCCACATCGTCCACAGCGCACTCGAGCTGGATAAATTGCCTGTGCGGGAAATCATGACGCCGCGCCCCAAGGTGATCTGGCTGAACCAGAACGACGACCACGAACAGGTCTGGCACAAGATCGTCGTGAGCGGCCATTCGCATTTTCCAGTGTATGAAGGCAATCGCGATCGCACGGTGGGCGTGGTGGCGGTGAAAGCGATTTATGCGAACCTCGCCGCGGGCGCCGGGGTGAACCTGAAGGACCTGATGACGCCGCCGCTCATTGTGCCGGAAACGCAAACCGTGTTGCAGTTGGTCGAAACCTTCAAGCAAGCCGGGAAACACATCGCGCTGGTCACTGACGAGTTCGGCAGCATGGCGGGACTGGTGACGCTGATCGATGTAATGGAAGCGATCGTGGGTGAATTTCCGTCGCAGGGCGAACGCGCCAAGCCCGAGGCGAAACGGCGCGACGATGGTTCGTGGCTGATTGATGCGATGATCGATCTCGAAGCGGTGGAGAAGGCGTTGCCTGGATTCAAGTTCGGACTGGATGCCTACACGGAATATCAAACGCTCGCTGGATTTGTCGTGAAAACCTTCGGCCGGGTTCCACGCGAGGGTGAAACCTTCGAGTCGCAGGGTTACGTCTTTGAGGTGCTCGACATGGATCGCCACCGCGTGGACAAAGTACTCGTGATGCCGAAGAGGTAGGTCCATTACACAGCGCGGGCTTCAGCTTGCTTTGAAGAGCACCCTCTCCCCAACCGCTCTCCCGCGCCTGCGTCGCAGGCGAGAGGAGAAAACCAAGACCAGTGGCATGGAGCCGCCGCAGCGCCGCGTGCCGGGAAATTCTCCCTCGCGAAATGAATTGTCATGTTTTACGGTGGGCGCAATCAGCCCGGTCAAAGCCATGAAGTTGCACGTAATGTTTCGCTTAATCTTCTCTCTCGTCATTCTTTCAATCCCATCCGCGATTCCGAGTCGTTCCAATGCGCAGGACTGCGCCTACCTTCCGCCCGGCGGACCGCTTGCATTTGGATTGCTCGAGGTTTCCCGCATGCAGGTCGATTCGCAAGTTGCCGATTCTCCGATCTGGCTCGATGACGGGCGCATTGCTGTTGGAGCGGCGTTGAGCAGCCAGGACGGATATCGTCGAGGCGCCATTTGGATCATGAAACCCTACGCGTCCAGCCTCCACGACATTCAGTCGTTCATCCTGCCGCCGCTTCCCGCGATCAAGCTTGGCACTGGCGGATTCGGACGCGTGCTTGCCTCGAGCGGATCGTGGCTCGCGGCGACGGCCCGTCTTACAAACGATTCCTTCACGGTGTGCCTCTTGCAGGCAACCAACGCCACCGAATGGGCGTTCCGCACGAATCTACTGGGCGATCCGAACGCCTCCGGCGATGCCTTCGGAAGCCAGCAGGATTCGATCGCGATGGACGGGCCCTGGCTCGCCGTGATTCGCTACGAATCATCGGGGCGCGTGCACTTGTATCGCGTCAATGACGAAGGACTTTGGGAGGAGCGCCAGCAGCTTGTGATTCCCGGATTTCAAACGGCAGCAATCAACAGCAGCACCATCGTGAAGATGCATGATCGAACGCTGGCTGTCGGGGTGCCGCAGAATGGAAACAGCAGTTATACGGGAGCAGCGCACCTGTGGCGTCGGGACGTCGCGGGCGTGTGGAATTATGAAACAAACCTTGCGCCTGCTGATCTCGCAGCTGCGGATCGTTTCGGCACGAGCCTCGCCCTGGGACCGGACAAGGTGTTTGTTGGGGCGACGCAGTCGGATATCGTCACCACCAATGCGGGTGCTGCGTTTGTGTTTCATTATACGAACGGTGCATGGGCGGAGGTGACACGGATCGCGCCCACGAATGCCACCACCACGCGTTTCTTCGGCGCGAACCTCGCGTATTCAGATCTCAAGGGTGAATGGCTCGTGGATGCATCGCAGAGCCGGATCAGCATGTTTCAGCCCTCGGGGCAGGGCCATGAATGGCGCATGGTGGCGCAGGGGCGCCCTGGCCGGATATTTGAGAATTGGGAATCACCCGCTGGCGTGGTCAACGATTACAGTTACGACTCCGGCAGCGCGAGCGCCAATTATGTATCAGTTCGGGCCCATCAGGTTCTGTTGGGCTTTTCGTCCATCAGCACGATCATGGAGTTCGGCTGGCACTCCATCATCACGATCCATGTCTCGTCCGATCCGCCGTGTTCGACGCGCCCCATCGGTTACGTACCCATTGGAGCTGTGCGCGACGACGGACACGAGCGTGCCGCCGACGTTGACGGGGACGGCATCAGCGACATCGCGGAAATTTATTTCGGGACCTACGGGCTGACGAACACCGTGTCTGCGGGATTGTCTGCGACAGTGTCGGACAACGTAAGGAAGATTCGATGGCCGCGTGCGGCGGACACGAACCTGTTGATTTCTGCAACGCCGCAATGGAGTTCCAATTTTTTGCAATGGACGCAGGAGGGCATCACGCCCATCAAGGTCGGAACCGAGCCTGAAACCGGGCGGGATGTGATGGAAGTGACGCTGCCTGACTCCAGTTCCGCCTATTTTCGACTGCTGCTCAGTTTGCCGCCTCCCCAGTAGTTCCCAGTACGTACAAATAAGGCAGCAGCAAGGATGCACGCCCTCTACGTCAGGCAGGGATGCCTGACGCCACCCTCGCGTTGAGCCAGCAAAACAAAGCGAAGTGTTGAACTTTGTTCTGGAAAATCATTAGTCTCCATTCCGTGCGCTTCGGTGATCAGGCTTCCAGACTTCCATCGTGCGGCTTCACGTTGCTGTTGTTGGCAATGCTCGCCGTCGCGTTTCCCGCCGTCGGCGCCGTCCTGTGGAGCCATCCCGAAACTGTGCTCGTCTGCGACAACGGCAAGGGCGAGGACATCCTGCACGGCGCCGTCAAGCCGCGCGATCGCAACTCGGCGGGCACGCTTTATTTCCGCATCAAGGTCACGCCGATCTCCGACACGGCCGCGAAAATGATCAAGCCCTTTGAAGCCGGCTTCATGCTGGTGGAGAACGGGGTGGAACATCTCGGCATCGGCAATACGGACGGGGCGATGGCTTTTTCCGCGCTCAACGTTCCCACTGCGCCACGGAAATTCCAGGACTTCAATTCAAGCGTTCCGGATGCTCCGTTTTCCTACGAGTACATGCGGGCCGGCGTTCCGCGCTACATCGTATGGCGGGTGGAATATGTGCCCGGCCAGGACGCCAAAGTTACTGCCTGGCTCAATCCCGATCTTTCCCACGGCATGACTGAGTTCAACCAGCCAACCAACATCGTGGTTCATTTTCAGGCGGACGCGACCTTCGATGAATTTAGGCTGATCCACCGAGGCTATGGCGGTGGATGGAAGTTCAGCCAGATGATGGTGGCAACCTCCTTCGAGGATTTATTGATGCCGCATTTCTGGCAGCGCGGGTGGTTCGTCGGCCTGATGATGGGTGGGCTGCTCTCAGGCGTGGCGGTCGTCGCACGGCTGGGCGAACGGCGCCGGGCACAACGGCAAATCCGGCGGCTCGAACAGGAAAGTGCTGTCGCTGCAGAGCGCGCCCGCATCGCACGCGATATCCATGACGAAGTTGGCGCCAGCCTGACGAAGATTGGCAAGCTGACAGAATTGATGGACTGGAAAAACAAGGGGGAAGCCGACCAGGCGGCATTCACCCGCAGCATTGCCGACACCGCGCGCGAAACGATTCGTGCGATGGACGAAATCGTTTGGGCGATCAATCCAAAGAACGACACCTTGAAGGAGATGGCCGATTATTTCGTTTACTACGCCCAGGAATTTCTTCGTCCGACTGGCATCTCCTGCGAACTGGATGTGCCTCTCGAAGTTCCTGTCATTCCGCTGACAGCCGAGGTGCGCCATCATTTGTTCATGGTAGTGAAGGAGGCGTTGCACAATGCGGTGAAGCATGCTGCACCGCGCCGCATCAAGCTTGCGCTCGAATTTCCCGCAAGGAATCGTTTGTCGATCGTTGTGAGCGACGATGGGTGCGGGTTCCGTCCAGACCAGGCTGCCGCAGTCGGAAATGGACTGGAGAATATGGACCGCAGAATGCGCGACCTCGGCGGGGGCTTGCAGGTGTGCAGCCAGTTGAATCAAGGCACCACCGTAACGCTGCAGCTGTCACTGGCGTCAGCCCCTTAATCACCATGAATCGAAACGACAATCGTCAGCAACCCGCGCTCGTTGGCGTGGTGATCATCGAGGATGGCGCGTGGATGCGGGAGAACCTCGAGCTCGAAATCAATCGCAGCGAAGGGTTGCGTTGCCTCAAGTCGTATCGAACCGCGGAACAGGCGCTGCGCGGAATTGTCGACGACCAGCCTGACGTGGTGATCGTTGATATCAATCTGCCGGGCATGGACGGGGTGGAGTGTGTGCGGCATTTGAAGAGCATCGTTCCCAAGGCTCAGTGCCTGATGCTCACCGTTTATGAAGAGAGCGAAAAGATTTTCAATTCGCTGCTCGCGGGCGCCAGCGGTTACCTGCTCAAGCGCAGCACGACCCAGGAACTCGTTGAAGCCATTCGCCAGGTTCGGGAGGGCGGCTCTCCGATGTCGAGCAGCATTGCGCGAAAAATCGTCGCTCACTTTCACCAGGCTGGAGAAAACAGATCGGACGTCGGCGAGCTTTCGCCACGGGAGCAGCAGGTTTTGGATCTCATGGCGAAGGGGGCATCGTCCAAGGAAATTGCGAGCTTGCTGTCTTTGAGCATTGAAACGATCCGGATGAACGTGAAGCACATTTATGCGAAGCTGCATGTTCATTCGCGCGGCGAGGCGACCGCCAAATACCTTGGACAATTCCCGCTCGGATTTTCGAAGGCGGCAAAACCAAAGTAGATCGCTTTCGAAACGGGGTTCCGCTGCGTGCGCGGGGGAGGCCAATGGCTAAGTCGGCGCTCGTGCCTGATTTGGAGCGCCGACTTTCAGTTGGCTTACGGCTTCAACGGGACCTTCGGAAGATTTCGATCCCTCGCTCAAAACGGTTTGTTCCGCGCTGATGCGCGGTGACGACGCAGCCCGCCATCCCTCCCGGCGGATCAACCTGAATACCCCTGATTGCGGGTATTGTTGAAACGCGCGCGGTAATTACTCTCCTTCGCTGTAGTCACGCTTGCACGCGGCGGCACACAACAACAACACCCAGCTACATCAGTCTTATGAAAAACCGCTTACACCAAATGAACTCACCTGGTTTGTGGGGAAAGATTCTGAGCCCGGTCCTGCGGGTGTGCGCGCTCCTCGTGCTGGTGGCGCAACCCAGCTCCGGCCAGACAACCAACGCCTTTGATGCCGCAAACGATCCCGCGTACGTTGGGTCCTTCGAAACCGGTCTGAATGGCGGGTTTGGATTCGGCCCCTGGACAGTTTCTGTTTCCGGCAATGGCGGCGCGTTCATCCAGAACAACGGCCCCAGCGGCAGTTCCTTCGATTTGTGGAACGAGTCGATCAACAGCCGAACCGTGGCAGTGAGGCCGTTCACTTCGCCGATGACGGCAGGGCAGGCGTTTTCGTTCCAGCGGCGATTGAATGGACTTGCGGGGTCGCCAAACACGAACGCAGTGATCCTGCAGGATGCGAGTGGCAACACGATTTTTAGTTTCTGGCATGTCGGGGGTGACAACGACAACGGCCATTTCACGGATGCGGGAACAACCGACGGAGTGGCAACCGGCTTTGGATACAATTTCCAGCAGTTCAACAGCTATTCATTCAAGCTGACGTCGCCGACAACGTATCTCTTCCGCAATCTGACGACGGGCGCATCGTTCACGGGGACCGTTTCCGGATCTATTGCACGGGTCGCCTTCTACCGCGGCAACGGGACGACGACGTCGGGAGGCGGCCAGGATTTTCAATTCGACATGCTCCAGCTGGTCTCCGATCCCGTGACTTTCGCCGGACATTCCCCAGCCGACCGCTCCTTCAGCGGCGTTCGCACCAATATCACTGTTCAGGCGGTGGATGGCGCTGTTGCAGTTAATACCAACAGCATTGCGATGACAGTCGACGGCGCGAGCGTTACACCAGTGATCAAGCAGACAACAGGGATTACCACGATCAGTTACACGCCCGCTTCGCCCCTCAGCGCCGGAACACTGCATACCGCGAGGGTGGTCGTGGCGGACAACAACGGCACTCTTTTCACGAATGCCTGGAGCTTCACCACGGGCTTTGCTTCGCTGCCAGCGGTACTCGCTGGTCCAGTCGCTACCAGCAACGGGGTGGATGTAGTGATCTTCAATGCGGCGGGCAACCCTTGGATCGGAACGAATTACGATTCCACCTCCAGCCGGACGCTCTTTTCGCGGATCAGCATGGTTTTCCACAACACGGCCGACGAGCCGGGCAACGGCGGGGGAGGATGCTATGGCGGGCTTCACTTTTTCAACGGCAACACCGAGCGATTGCTGACTGGCGAAACCTGGATTCGGACGACGTGGAGCGTCGATACCAAGAACGGCGGCGGCATCTCAGGTGAACCGGAATTGATTCCCAGCACCACTGTCATCGCGGGTGAATGGCACACGCTGGTGACGCGCGTCGATTACACGCCGGGTGGTAATGCGACCGCCAAAATCTGGCTCGACCCTGATTTCACCCAGACAGAAGCCGATCAGCCCAACCCGCCCCTCATCGTTTCCATCAACAACACGTTCGACAACATTCGGTTCCGATGTGGAAACGCTCCATCCAGCGCTGAAGCCACGAACATCATCATCGCGACGCTGGGAACGGATGTTGGCTTTGCTGTTCCCGCCAACGTGACGTTCCAGGGGATTATTCCTGTGAACGGATCGGCAAGTATTCCAGCAACAACCCCGATTGGGGCACAGGTTGTAATGGGTGGTGCGCCGATCACGGGTATCACGCTGAAAGTAAATGGCGTCACGGTTTCCCCGGCCTTGAGCACGAATTCCGGCATCATCACGGTAAGCTATCAGCCGGGTGCGCCTCTGGCCGCGGGCACACTGCAGATGGTAGAACTCGTGGTAACCGACAACAATGGAGGGGTGTTCACGAATCCGTGGAGCTTCACCACCGGTTATCCTTCCTTGCCGGTAACTGTTGCGGGACCCATCACCACGGGTGGAGGCAATGATTACACGCTCTTCTCCGCAGCTGGCGATGCCTGGGTGGGTTCCAATTACAACACAAATTCCGGTTCGATCCTTTACACGCGTTACAGCATGGTCTTCAACGACCTGAACAACGAAGGCGGCAGCGGCGGAGGATATGGCGGTTTGCATTTCATGCAGGACAACGACCAGAGGCTCATTGCCGGCAACGCCTGGGTCTCGCTTAATTGGAGTCTCGATGCAGCTGCAGCCCAGCAGGACCTTTTCCCGCTCACCTTTGTGAATCTCGGCGAATGGCACACCATTGTTGTGCGCACGGAATACCTGCCGGGGACGAACGACGTTGTGAAAGTCTGGCTCGATCCGGACTTCACGCATACTGAAGCCAACCAGCCAAACCCGCCTGTCGTGCTCGAAATCAATAACAGCTTCAACAATATCCGGCTTCGCTGCGGCGACGGAACGGCCAGCGCCACCTGGAGCAATATCATCATGGCTGCGACAGCAACTGGCGTGGGCTTTCCGCCTTGGGTCGATGTGGTGTTCGATAACCAGTTCCCTGCGGATGCCGCAACTGCGGCTGCGGTCGGAACTTCAATCAGCGTGCGCGCGATTCCCGGCAGTTCCGGAATCAAAACGAGCACCATAAGCATGACCATCGATGGCAATCCCGTGACGCCGAGTTTCAGCGTCAACACGAACGGGAATGTCATCATCAACTACCAGCCGGCCGCCGCATTCGAGGCAAATTCGAGCCATTTCGTGACTGTCAGCCTGACGGACTCAAATGACGCGCCCTATTCCGCCAGTTGGTCCTTCACGGTGGATGCGTTTCCAGCATTGCCCGTCACTCTTGAAGGGCAACTGGATGTTTTCGGCGGCGGCGGCGGCATCATCATCTACAGCAATCTGAACGGCTGGATCGATGGCAATTACCAGAATACATCGACAAAAACGCTCTACGCTCGTTTCAGAATGACGTTCCTGGACCTGAATAATGAAACAGGCAACGGTGGGGGATTTGGAGGACTTCAGTTCTTCGAAGGGAATGCCGAACGGCTGATCATTGGCAACGCGTGGGCATCGGTCAATTGGAGTCTCGACGCCTCGGGCAACCAGGTGGATCTCGTTCCTCAACTTGCGGTTGCGCTGGGGGAATGGCATACGCTGGTCGTGCGAATCGACTTCAAGGCTGGCTCGAACGACGAGATCAAAGTCTGGCTCGATCCGGACTTCAACCGCAGCGAAGGCGCCCAGCTTCAGCCTGCGACGTCTCTCACGGCCAACAGCACCTTTGACAACATCCGTCTTCGTTGCGGCAATGGCAGCGCCTACGCGCAGTTCGACAGCATCATGTTCGCTGCAACGGCAGCAGGGATCGGATTCGCGGCTCCCGGTGTGCAGGCTGCCCTGACCATTCAGAACAACCAGTTGTCCTGGACGGGCACGGGTATCCTGGAGCAGGCACCAGCGCTGACCGGGCCCTGGACGGACGCCTCGACGCAAACCAATCCGCAGGTTTTCAACGCAACGAATACAGCGACGTTTTATCGGTTGCGGCAATAGCAGGTGGTTGGTGGTTCGATCCCACGGTGGCGGGGCGCAAGCCCTGCCACCTGTTCGAAACCACTCGCTGCAGCGAGCAGCAGCCTACGACAGCATCATGAATCCAATCTCGAAAGATAAATGTGACTTTTTCTCTGGGCGCCGCAACTGTTCGGTACGTTGGATACACCGCAGCGGTTTCACTCTGATTGAACTGCTCGTGGTCATTGCAATCATTGCAATCCTGGCGGCAATGCTTCTTCCCGCGTTGAGCAAGGCAAAGAGAAAAACGCAGCAAGCCAATTGCCTCAGCAACCAAAAGCAACTTTCCCTGGCGTGGGTCATGTATGCGTCCGACAATTCCGACCGTGTGGTGGGATTCAGCACCGATCCGGGTGCCGCCACGCCGAATTGGCGCGTCCAAGCCGACAGGGTGCCTGACCCCGCGCCGGCGGACGTGACGGGCAACGCGCTCGTTGTCTGGAAAGTTGAGCGCGGTTATCGAAACGGTCCCCTTTACCCCTATGCGCCGAATCCCGGCATCATGCATTGCCCGGGTGACATCCGCGCCACGATTCCGAATCACTTTGCATGGACGAGTTATTCCGGAGTCAACGGTTTCGCGAATGGCGACACGGCCTACGAGAACCTTCCCGGATTCATCATGAAACAGTCGCAGGTGTTGCATCCAAGTGACCGGTTTCTCTGGGTGGAGGAATCCGATTCACAACAGATCACGGTTGGCGGCCAGCTATGCGGAGAAAACGTCCGCACGTGGGACATGACGGTGGGAAATCCGGCAATCAATTTCGTCAACGCCCGATGGGGAGATTCCCCCGCGGCGTTTCATGGGCGAAGCAGCACGTTTAGTTTCGCCGACGGCCACACCGAGGCGCATAAGTGGGTGAGTGATGCGGTGATCAGGTTCGCCAACAGCATGAACCCCCGCAAATTCACGATCACCGGTGGCGCTGAAGGATCCGCAGCCCAGGCCAATGCGAAGGAGGATCTATACTACGTGGCCAGTCATAACCCGACGGTCCTCAATCCGTAGGATTCAAACGGGAGGGCAGGGTTGCCGGTTCGCGGACTGTCACGGCGGAGACTTGACTGGCAGGTGATCGTTGAATGTCACGGAAACGCGCTTGCCGCCCAGGCGCGTTATGACAATTCCCGCCTGCTCCAGAAACGCTGTCTCAATGAGCTTCAATGTGTCTTCCCGCGTCGACATGGAAGAAGAACGCGCTGTGATTGCACGGTAGTGCAGTTTCACGTCCGAAGATTCTATCATCTCACACCGTGAAAGGTCCTTGTAGATCGTCAGGACCTGTTCGGCCGGAACGTTCTTGAGCTCGACCATGCCAGCAGGCGGCTCCGCAGCGAACGCTGCGAAAGTGACAACTGCGACAGCGGTCGTTGCAACGATCCATTGATCGGGTTTTTTCATATTTCAACCATCGCGTTTGTAATTAATCCAATCAAAGCGCCTCGACGGCTTGAATCAGCTTCTTGAACACGAGCGTTCGGGGCGCCCGCGTGTAGTGGAACGCCGAAAGGATGTTGAAGCCGATGTCCTTGGCCTGGTCGGGGATGACGCGAATCACGCGACCAATGCCGTGCCGATCGCATAGTTCCATGGTTGCACCAATTGGCCGCGCGCATTCCGGTTCGATGGATTCCGCACGTTCCAGATCCGTGATCAGTGTGAAGCCGGGGGTGAAATCCTTGATCACCTCGCGCAGATCGCCCTCGCCATTCTGCAGCTCAGCCATCGTCACACGCCCCGCGAAGATCAGGTGCAAGATCTGCCGGGGCTTGTTTGCGGTCACCAAATACATTTGAAATAAGCTGCATCACTTCGGGGTTCGCGTCAGCATCGAATCCGTGGGCGCCCGCATGATTTTCCTGACGCGATTCCAAGTCGCATCCCGCGCCAGACGGGACGCCGTGAGGCAAAAATTTGAATCAATAACGGGGAGAAGGTGTCCGAGGAATATGAACTCGACCTCCTTCGCATCGATCATGGTCTTGGCAGCGTTCCTAAGTTTTGTCCTTGCGCCGCGCGTGAGTTTGAACGCTGCGGAAATTCATGCTGACACTGCCGTGCAACCCGACGATCGCGACAGGCAGGTTCTTCAAGCGGCGTTGCTCCACGTTCTGGCGGACCCCAAATTCAATCTGACGCGGTCCACGAATGCTAATGCTGTTTTCCTCAACGTCAGGAACCCGGACAAGACGGGGATGTTGCGGCCCGGGCAAATGGCGCAGGACATCGGTGAAGGTCGTACGATCCCGTCTTTCATCCAGACAAACTTGCTGAGCCGAAACCAAAAGCCTGGCAGCACCTACGACTCCGTGCCGGTTTCGTTTGCTGAATTGAAGTTCGATCCGAAAATCGTCGTGGCGGATATTTCGTCGGAGTCGAAGAAATGGCCGTTTGCGAAGGCGCATCCATCGGCACGTGGATGGTTTGAAGCGTGGCTGCCAGGTTATTCTGAAGACGGCAAGCAGGCAGTCGTCCGATCCTGGGTCGGACCTTCACCGCATGGCGCGATGGCGACTATTTTCCTGGAGAAAGAGCAGGGCGGGTGGGTGGTCAAGTGGCATCATATCGCACACTTCGCCTAGTTTGTTTTCTAGGTTGCATCCGTACGGCCTGAGCCTGGACCGAAGGACCCGTAGGCCAGTGCGGACCTGGCACGGCGTTGATGCTGAGGCAGTGCGATCGATGTGCGAGCCACCCGTTTGGATTCTAGGGCATCACCCCAATGGCACTTGCCGTTCACTCGCGGTAACTAAGTGCGGCTCGCGCGCGGCTTGGCACGCATGACTCAACCCAATGAAAACGCCGGACCGGCATCAGAGCAGGAAAGCTTCTGGTCGAGGAACCAGCTTTCTGCAGTCGTCCTCCTGGCCGCAACAATCCTGCTCCTGATCGGATGTTTCCTCGTCACCAAACCGTTTCTTCCAGCGCTCGCGTGGGCCGTCGCGCTCGCGATCATTGGAGAGCCGGCATACCGATGGATCAAAAAGCACGTTCGAAAGCCAGGACTCGCAGCGGCGCTCTCTGTCGTGCTGGTGTCGCTCGTGATCGCAGCTCCGGTCGCGCTCATGCTGCAGGCAGTGATCAGCAAGGCATCATCCACCGTGCGATCGCTGCAATCGGGCGAATTGCAGAAGTCGATCGAGAAAGCCGCGGAGTCCAATCCGCGCTTCGGCCAGGCGTGGGATTGGGTGAAGAAGGAGGGCGGGGCGAAAGCCATTCTCGAACAGGCAGCGCCTGCCGGGAATGCCGTAGTGAAGCCGACTGTCGGAGGAACGATCTGGAGCCTGGTGACGTTCCTGATCACGTTGTTCATGCTGTTTTATTTCTGGCGCGACCGCTCGGTGTTCATCGATTACATCCGGGATTTCCTGCCGCTGACGGACCGCGAAACCAACCAGGTGTTCAATCGCTTCAGGGACACGGTGCACGCCAGCATTTACGGAACCCTCGTGGTGGCAACGTTGCAAGGCGTGCTGGGAGGCTTGATGTTTTGGTGGCTGGGCTTGCCCGCTCCGTTGTTGTGGGGCTTTGCGATGGGCCTGCTCTCCGTGATTCCAGTGCTGGGCGCCTTTGTAATCTGGATTCCCGCGGCCGTGTTCCTCGCGGTGCAGGGCGATTGGACGAAGGCAGTGATCCTGACTGTTTGGGGAACGGTCGTGGTGGGATTGATCGACAACCTTCTGTATCCCGTTCTGGTCGGAAAAAAACTCCGACTGCACACTGTGCCCGTGTTTATCGGCATCGTTGGCGGCCTGATGGTTTTCGGCGCCGCCGGCCTGGTCCTCGGACCCGTGCTTCTCGCGCTCACAGATGCCGTGTTGTGCATCTGGCGCAGTCGAACTGCGAACGGAAAGACTGCTGATGCAGTTACCAACGCGACCGCTGCCAGGAAGGCCTGATGACTCTCCTGAAGCCGGTGCGGGTAACACCCAAGTTGGGATTGGCGGCTTTGCTGTGAAGTTTTGCAGGTGAAGGCATTTCCCGTTATGCAGCGATGGATTTGCATCGCCGTCCTTGGAGCCAGCCTTGCATCCGCTCAAGCGTGTCCCGTCTGCCAAACGGGCACAGGCCAGGAGGTTAGGGCGAAAATATTTGGAGGGAGCTTCGCCTTGAATGCCCTGGCGCTGATGTCGCCGGTTCCGGTGCTCCTGGTTGCGGCATATGCCATTTCCCATTGGCTCGGAAGGGACGATTCGAAATGAACACAACGACTTCAGGATTCAAGCCGCTTATTCGTTCGGGAATCTTCCTCGGCATTGGGCTGGGCGGGTTCTTTGACGGGATCGTATTTCATCAATTGCTCCAGCTTCACAGCATGATGACGGCACGGCTTCCGAAGGACACCGTCGCCAATGTTGAAGTGAACATGTTCTGGGACGGATTGTTTCACGCGTTCACCTGGACGATGTCCGTGATCGGGCTGATCCTGCTGTGGCGCGCTGTGACCAGGCACCGCGTGCCGCTTTCGACAAAATGTTTTGTGGGTTCGATGTTGCTCGGATGGGGCCTGTTTAATTTCATCGAAGGATTGATCGACCATCACATTCTTCACCTGCATCACGTGGTGGAGCGGTTGGGCGTTTCGGTCTTTGACTACGCTTTCCTGGGTTCAGGCGTGATTCTGATCCTGGTGGGATGGGCGATGGTTCGGACCGGAAAGAAAGATGAGAATCTCCTCGCAGCAGCTCATGCCACGCGCGCGGGCGCGCATTAACGCAGGGCCCTGGCCGAGGATGTGACCACGCTCAGAGAAGGCCCGAGCGCGTTGCCGCATGGCGCGCAGCGCCGATCAGCGCCGCCTTGTCGTTCAAGATCACGCGCACCGGAATTGCCCCGAGCAAATCTTTCATCCGCCCCTGGCCGATGAAGCTCCGCAAAAACGATCCATCCTGAAGTTTCGCCGCGATCTTTGGAGCGATGCCGCCGCCGAGATAAAGCCCCCCCGTCGCCAGGAATTTCAGGGAAAGATTTGCAGCTTCGGCGCCATAATAACCAACGAACAGGTCGAGGGTTTGAACGCAGAGCGGACAGGTCTGCGCGAGGCCCGCCTTGGTGATTGCGACGGCGGGATCGACGCGCCGGAATTCTTCAGTCAGCCAGCCGGGTTCCTCACCATGGCCGCTGTCGCGCAGGAATTGATATACGTGGTAAAAGCCGGGTCCCGATAACACGTGCTCCCAGCTGGGTTGAACAAAGCGTTCGCGGAGGTAAGCCAGCAGTTCAGCGTCGAGATCCGTCCGCGGAGCGAAATCGGCATGCCCGCCTTCGGATGCGATCGCAATATATTCAGATCCGGTCCAGAGCAGCGCCGCCTGTCCCAGCCCCGTTCCCGCGGAGATGATCGCGAGATTGCCATTGCGCGCGGGACTTCCCGCATTGAGCACGATGACCTCGCCGGGTTCCAGGGTGCTGATGCCGTAAGCATTCGCTTGCAGGTCGTTCAGGAGGAAAACGCGGTCGAGCTTCAGTTCGCGCTGCAGTTCCTCAGCATCGACGATCCATGAAAGGTTGGTCAGTTGAGCGCGGCCGTCGCGGATGGGTCCAGCAACTCCGAACGCGCCGATGCGAACTGGCACCGAGTGATCAGAGGTGAAGCGTTGAATGATGGCGCAAAGGCTGTCGTGGTCGCGGCTGCGGTAAGTCGCCTCCGGGCCGCGGACCAGTTGACCGCCTTCCACGTTGAACCAGGCGAGGTTGACTTTGGTTCCGCCGATGTCGCCAGCGAGGATCATGGGCGGAAAATGTCCGGACGGGCCGGGAATCACAAGGGAGATGTTTCCCCGGCCCGTGCTCCGATCGCGGAAGGCGCTCGGCCAGCGTAAGCCTCACACATGTGAGCCGTGGAACCTGCCTGTGCGCGACTCAGTCCCAATGCTCAATCCCGCTTGCGCGATGTTTAACTCCCGGAGGAACGATCGCGATCCGCCGTTCGGTCGGCATATTCGTCGTGGAGGACTTCGCCATCAGTGCGCACGCCTGCATTGGCGCGATTGCGAACGGCGAGGTAGAACGTCACGGCAGCGATCACAAAGACCGCAAGAACTGGAATGACCCATTCATAGAAAAACATAGTGCCTCCTTCTCGTGTTCACTGGTTGGCGGATGCTGCGCGGGCAAGCTGTCCATGCTGGAACAGGAGCCCGGAGGTCCGGGCGTGCCTTGGTATTGCGTGCCCTTGTTGGTTTCATAAAGCAATGGCTCAAGCTAGCACACGTTGCGATTCGCAACATCGGGTTTTAACCGCAGCTGCCAGTGGGCGGCGCAACGCTGCGCACTGTTTTGCAGGCGCTTGCAGAGTTCACCCTATTCGATGCGCCCACAGGGACAGCTACTCTGGGCGATATCAAAAGCCCGCTGGTCATAAAAAAGGAAATCCGCGTTTTGATGATTGAGGACACGGCTCCTGATGTGTTGCTGATCAATCACGAACTGCGGAAGGCGGGGCTGCGTTTTCGTTCCCGGCGCGTTGAGACGCGCGATTCCTTCCTGCACGAACTGGAACATCATACCCCCGACGTCATCCTTTCCGACCATGGCGTGCCCGGGTTTGACGGCTTCGCGGCGCTTGCTGAAGCGAGGGATCGTTGCCCCGACGTGCCTTTCATATTCGTATCGGGCGGCCCGGACGGGCGCACAGTGGAGGAAACGTTGAAGAGCGGGGCGGATGATTACGTTCTGAAACAGAATCTTCATCTGCTGGCGCCCGCGATCGAACGCGTGCTGCGCGATGCTGATACGCGCGCACGGCATCGGCAGCTCGAATCCGCCTTGCTGGATGCGGAGGAACATTTGCGGTTGGTATCGGCGGAACTCAAGGAATACTCGGCTTTCATGCTTGATAGGGACGGCCGGGTGGCGACCTGGAATCCGGGCGCGGAACAAATGCTCGGCTTCGAGCCCAACGAAATCCTTGGCGAACATTACAGCCGTTTGTTTCCACCCGAATCGCGAACCGAGGGACGTCCGGCGTTCCTGCTTGAAGAGGCGCAGCGGAAAGATCGCGGGGAAGAAAGCGGGAAGCGATGCCGCAAGAACGGGGAATCATTCTCCGCCAGCCATGCCGTGGTGGTGGTGCGCAGCGAAGGCGGCCAGCTGCGCGGCTTCCTGTCCATCGTTCGAGACCTGTCTCCCCGGGCGGCTGCCACCGAACCCGGAATGGAGGATTTGGACCGCAGTGATGCGGACGCGAAATACAAGGAACTCGAGACGTTCACCCATAGTGTCGCTGCCGACCTGCGCATGCCGTTGCGGCACATCGAAAGTTTTTCGGAGGTTTTGCTGAAGACCGCCACAGACCGGCTTGACGGGAAAAGCTGCAGCTATTTGAAATCCATTTCCCAGGCGGCGCACAAGATGAGCAAACTCATCGACGACCTGTTTACGTTCTCGCGCATTGGCCAGACGGACATGTATCGGCTGCACCTGAGCCTGGCTGATATCGTGAAGGAGGTGATTCACGATCTACGGCCCGAGTGGGAGGGGCGGAGTGTGGAATGGAAGATCCATGACCTTCCAGAAGTGGAGGGCGATCCCGTGATGCTTTGGCTGGTGCTCACCAACCTGGTGTCCAATGCGCTGAAGTTCACGCGTCCGCGGGAGACGGCGGTCATAGAGATCAGCGCGACGCGCGGGAAATCTGAAACGGAAGTGTGCGTGCGCGACAACGGCGTTGGGTTCGATCCGCAGCGGGCGCAGAAGTTGTTCCAGGTTTTTGAACGTCTGCACGGCAATGAGTTTGAAGGCACGGGAGTGGGGCTGGTGAACGTCCGCCGGATCGTTGAGCGCCATGGCGGGCGCGTCTGGGCACACGCACGCGAATCAGAGGGGGCGGCGTTCTATTTTTCGCTGCCGGGCGCGTAGACTTGGGGTATTGCCCTACTTCGTATGCAGCGGATATGAAATAAGCTCGAGGCGAGTGTTGATTTCAACCAAACAAAAACTTCGCATATTGATGCTGGAGGACGAGGTGCGGGATGCTGAACTGGTTCGGAACACCCTCAAGCAGAGCGGGTTTAATTTCCAGTTCAAGCGTGTGGAGACGGAGGAGGAATTCCTCGGGGCGCTCGAAGCATTCCGGCCTTCGCTGATCCTTTCGGACCACGGACTGCTGGCGTTCGACGGGTTTGCAGCCCTCGAACTCGCGCGTAAGCGATCACCCGAGGCGCCTTTCATTTTCGTGACGGGCTCGCTCGGCGAGGAAATGGCCATCAAAGCCCTGAAGAGTGGCGCGACGGATTTCGTCCTGAAACATCACCTGACAACCCTGCCTCCCGCGGTGCATCGCGCGCTGCGACAGGAGGAGGCCAAGGCGGAAAGGCGGCGTGCAGAGGAGGCGCTGCAGTCGAGCGAGGAGCGATACCGCAACCTGGTCGAGATTTCACCTGACGCGCTGTTTGTGGCACGGGCAGGAAAGATCGTCTTTGTGAACAGCGCGGGCCTCAAGCTGTTTGACGGCAACGATCCAACACTTGTGGTGGGCAGGCAGGCGGTTGAATTGTTCCATCCCGATGAACGGGACGCGGTGCGGGCACGGCTGGAACAGGTTGTGCGCGAGCAGCGCCCCATTTCGTTCACCGAGCATCGAGCCTTGCGGGTCGATGGGACGATCCGTTCCGTCGAGATGGCGGCGGCCCCTCTGACGTTTGAAGGCAAGCCTGCGGCGCAGGTGATCGTTCACGATATCACGGAGCGGAAGCTGGCGGAGGAGGAGATTCGCCGGCTCAACAGCGAACTGGAGCAGCGGGTGATCGAGCGGACGGCGGAACTGGAGGAGGCGAATGGGGAGCTGGAAGCGTTCAGTTATTCGGTGTCGCACGACCTGCGTGCTCCGTTGCGGCACATTGAGGGATTTGTCGAGATTCTGAAGGTAACCAAGAGCGCCACGCTGGATGACGAAGCGACAGCGCACCTGCAAACCATCTCGGATGCCGCGCGGCAAATGGGCCGCCTGATCGATGACCTGCTGACCTTTTCGCGCACGGCGCGCGCGGAACTGCGGAAGTCGCGCATCAATTTGAACGACATCGTTTCCACCGTGCGCCGCGAATTGACGCTCGACACAGCTGACCGGGACCTTCAATGGAAGATTGCCCAGTTGCCGATGGCTGAAGGCGATGCGAACCTGATCCATCAAGTGTTTGCCAACCTGATTTGCAACGCGCTGAAATACACCCGCCCGCGCAAGCCGGCGCGAATTGAAATTGGTTCGCGCACGACCGCCAAGGAACTGATTGTGTTCGTAAAGGATAATGGCGTCGGTTTCGATGTGCGTTACGCACACAAGTTGTTTGGGGTGTTCCAGCGGCTGCATCGGGCGAGTGATTTTGAAGGAACGGGAATTGGCCTCGCGAACGTGCGGCGGATCATCCATCGTCACGGCGGCCGCACGTGGGCCGAGGGTGAAATCGACAAGGGCGCGACGTTTTATTTCACGCTGCCGCGGAATCCGGATCGGCTGCGAAAGGAAATCCCGGCCGCGTTTTCGGAATAGAGTGAAGAAAGAGATTCACATCCTGATGCTGGAAGACAGTCCAGCCGATGCCGAGCTGGCGAAGCACACGCTCCGCCAGGGTGGGTTGCAATACTCCGCCGTGCGAGTGGAACGGGAGGATGATTACATCCGCGAAATCCAGAACAATCCGCCCGACTTGATTTTATCGGATTACGCGCTGCCTGGTTTTGATGGGTACGCGGCGCTGCAGATCGCCAAGAAGTTGTGCCCAGAAACGCCGTTTATCTTTCTGACGGGCACGATGGGTGAGGAGGTCGCGATCGAAACGTTGAAGAACGGCGCCACTGATTACGTGTTGAAGCATCGCATGGTGCGCCTGGTGCCGTCCGTCAACCGTGCGCTGCGTGAAGCGCGCGAACGTCTGGAGCGGAAGCGTGCGGAAAAGCAGTTGCGGGAGTCGCATGAGCAATTGCGCGCTCTTTCGGTATACCTGCAGCGCGTGCGCGAGGAGGAACGGACGCGCATTGCACGCGAAGTGCACGATGAACTCGGCCAGGCGCTGACCAGCTGCAAGCTGGACTTGTCACTCATAGCCAGCCGCCTGCCGAAAAACCTGAAGACACTGACGGAAAAGGCGCGCGCGCTTTCGGCGCATATTGATTCCACGATTCACACCGTCCGCCGGATTGCGAGCGAGCTGCGGCCGGGAATCCTGGATCATCTCGGTTTGGTGGCGGCGCTGGAATGGCAGGCAACGGAATTTCAGAATCGCACGGGCATTCGTTGTGATCTCCACACAAGGCTGCAGGACGCGGTTTTGGATTCGAATGTGGCGACGACCTTCTTCCGGATTTTTCAGGAGACGCTGACGAATGTAATTAGACATGCGGGTGCAACGCAGGTATCGGTTCATTTGAAAGCGGAACCCGGCCGCATTATCATGGACGTGAAAGACAACGGCCGCGGAATCGAGCCTGAGGAAATCTCGAACACGCGGTCGCTGGGATTGTTGGGAATGAAGGAACGGGCGGCGTTGCTCGGCGGGGAATTCCGGATAGGCCCAGTCCGGCATGGACATGGCACCCGGGTGACGGTGACATTGCCGGTGGCGGAAACCAGTCCTGAAGCAGTACATGAAGATCCTGTTGACAGACGATCACGCGGTGGTGCGGCACGGCCTGAAACAAATTCTCGCAGAAGAGTTCAAAAAGGCCACGTTCGGTGAAGCCCGGAACGCGCAGGAAGCCCTCTCCAAAATCTTTAAGGAGGAGTGGGATGTGGTGGTGCTCGACATCACCATGCCGGGCCGCAGCGGGCTGGAAGTGCTGCGCGAAATAAAGAAGTTCAAACCGAAACTTCCAGTGCTCGTGCTGAGCATGCATCCCGAGGGTCAATTCGCAGTGCGTGTTCTCAAACGCGGTGCGTCGGGCTATATGACCAAGGAAAGCGCACCTGATGAACTTGTCGGCGCCATCAAGAAGGTGCTGGCAGGCGGGCGCTATGTCAGCAACTCGCTGGCGGAAAAACTCGCCACCTATCTTTCGGGCGGCGATGGCCAGAAACCGCCTCAGGAGAAGTTGTCTGATCGCGAATTTCAGGTGTTGCGCCTGATTGCGTCGGGAAAAATTGTCAGCGAGATAGCAAAAGAACTTTCCCTCAGCGTGAAAACCATCAGCACCTATCGTTCACGCATCCTCGAAAAAATGGGAATGAAGAACAACGCGGAGCTGATGCACTACGCGATGCAACATCAATTGGTGGAGTAGCCTGGCGCTGGTTTTCTACCGGCGATGGAGCACCGGCGTGCAGTCGGATTAAGGCTCAACTCTGTCCGGCTCGCCGAATCGTGCGGCGCTGGTTGTCCTGCACCGATTGCCTTTTTTGATCCTCATAGGGCCGACTGAAAGTCGGCGCTCCGGTGGCTCGGAGAACTGCGCGACGAGGTGAAAACCGCTTGCTGCCTTAATGCCGTCCATTCACTGTTTCTCCCGTGAAGCTCCTGTTCATTGGCGATATTGTCGGCAGCCCGGGACGTCGCGCGGTGCGCGAACTCGTTCCCAGGCTGCGGGAGCAGCATGGACTGGATTTCGTCGTTGCCAACGGCGAGAACTCAGCAGGCGGATCGGGGATCACGGCGCGCACGGCCGAGGAAATTTTCACTGCGGGCGTTGATGTGATCACGAGCGGCGATCACCTTTGGGATCAGAAGGAAGTGATGGAATTGCTGCACCACGAGCCGCGCTTTCTTCGACCGTTGAATTACCCAACCGGAACTCCAGGTCATGGAAGCGGCCTGTTTTCCGTGCGCAACCTGCAGTTGGGAATCGTCAACGCGCAGGGCCGCACGTTCATGGCGGACCTTGAAAACCCATTTCATGCGGTCAATGCGGCGGTGGACCGCCTCAGAGCACAGACAAAATTGATTCTTGTCGACATGCATGCGGAGGCGACGTCGGAAAAGATCGCAATGGCGCGCATGCTGGACGGGCGCGTGAGCGCGGTGATTGGAACGCACACGCACGTGCAGACTGCGGACGAACAGATCTTTCCTGGCGGCACGGCTTACCTCACGGATGCGGGTTTTACGGGTCCGCACGAGAGCGTTATCGGGCGTGAAATTGAGCCTGTTATCCAACGCTTTCTCACCAACATGCCGCAACGATTTGATGTCGCCAAAGGCCGGATATTCCTGGACGGGGCGATTGTCGAGGTCGATGAGGCTTCGGGAAAGGCGCTCACGATTTCACGTCTTAACGTGCCTTGCGCGGCGGAGTAGCATGAGCAAGCAATTCAAATCACAATGGGAATTCGGGGACCTGTTCCCGCCCGAGGCGAAGGTTCCCGAAAGAAAGATTCATTCGGTTGCTGAATTGACGTCGAGCATCCGCCGCACGCTGGAAAAGCAGGTGGGAAACGTCTGGGTGACCGGCGAAATCACGAACCTTCGCTGCCAGAGTTCGGGACACATATACTTCACGCTCAAGGACGCGAGCGCCCAGCTTAGCTGCGTGCTCTTCCGCGGCGAAGATGTCGCGCATCGGGAATTGCTGAAGGATGGCCAAAAGCTTCTGCTGCAGGGCGGCCTGACTGTGTACGAAGCGCGCGGGCAATACCAATTGATCGTTCGCGGATTGGAATTACAGGGAACCGGGGCGCTGCAGATTGCGTTCGACAAGCTCAAGCAGAAGCTTGCTGCGGAAGGGTTGTTCGCCGCGGAACGGAAACGTCCGTTGTCGAGGTTTCCCCAACGCATAGGAATTGTCACTTCCCCGACCGGGGCGGCAATTCGCGATGTTCTGCACGTCATCCAGCGGCGCAATCCGGGGCTCGAAATCGTGATTGCGCCTTGCCGCGTGCAGGGCGACGGCGCCGCGCGTGAGATTGCCGCGGCGATCCGCATGCTCAACGCATTGTCGTCGGGGCCCGCTGATGGTTTGCCACGGCACCCCGATCCCTCAGCGCCGCGACATCCCGCGAACCTTATTCACCTGGATCTGATTCTCCTCACGCGTGGCGGCGGCAGCCTGGAAGATCTCTGGGCATTCAACGAGGAGGTCGTGGCGCGAGCCATCTTCGATTCTTCGATTCCAATCGTTTCAGCAGTGGGCCATGAGATTGACTTCACGATCAGTGATTTCGTGGCTGACGTGCGCGCCGCGACGCCGAGCGCAGCAGCTGAGATTATCACGGAAGGGGTGTTTTCAAGCTGCGCGTTTGTGTCAGCTGTTTCCGGCCGGATTCGCCAACTGGCGCTGCAACAGATGGCGGACAAAGCGCATGAATTGAATCAGGCCTCTCAGCGCCTGGCGCGTGCTCATCCCCGTCGCAAGTTCAACGATTGGCTGCAGCGCCTGGACGACCTGCAGGGAAGCCTCGCCCGTTGTGCCCGCGCCGGCCTGCGGCAGCATGCTGTGGCGGCGAAAAATCTTTCTGAGCGGCTCGGCCGTATCAAGCCGGCGCATCTGCTTCGTCAGCGGCGCGAGTTGTTCGAGCAGGAGCTTCAACGGTTGCAGGAACAATTGCGACACCGCTTGCGAGAGTCGCGGCATCGGTTTGAAACCGTTCAGACAAGACTCCGGCTGCTGGGGCCCGAACAGGTGCTCGCACGAGGTTATACAATTACCACGGATGAAAATACCGGCAGGGTGGTGCACGACGCGAAACAACTGCGCGTGGGACAAAGAATCCGCACGCGCGCGAAGTCGGGAACGGCGGTTAGTGTGGTGGAAAGCACCGAGGTTGGTGAACGCACACCCCTCCTCTCGCTTGGCTCGGAAGAGAGGGAGGGGTAATCGAATGCTTGACCTGCCACCGCCCCGATTTCAGGGATTTCCGCCTGCGCCAGGGCTCCGCGGCTGGCTTTCAGGCGTGGTCTGGCTGCGTCCCAGGCCATTGGTGTTTGAGGTCGGCGACAGGATTTCTCGCGGTGAAGCGTTACTGGAGTAAGTGGATGATGTGGCCGAAAGCCGGTTCGTCCCACTGAAGGCACCTGCGGTCGCATTCGCGCTCGAACCTGTTCCCGACGCGGATCCCGAGCCTACTGTTCCATCCGACGCTCCATCCAGAGTCCCGCCAGTGCTGCTTCCCACCGCGGACATGACCTGCAGGCGATTCTCGACACTGGTCACGCCGGGAACGCCCTGCACCACGGCTTCGATGCGTTCTTTTTGCTGTTCACTCGGAACGCTGCCAACCAGTTCGACCACTCCGCTGCGCACGATGTAGTTGATTGGCAGCGCTCCTGACGAACCTGCGGAAAAACTGCTGCCTGTTACTGAGCTGATTTCCGTGGATACGCTTTGACGAACTTTCGTGAGCAGTTCCCGATCGGCGGAAACCGGATCAGACGCTGCCGTGGCTGCGCCGCTTCCGCCCGACTGGGAGGGAGTCATTGAATTGGTTCCCGACAAGCTGCCGCTCGCGGTGGTTCCATTGGTTCGACCGGCGAGGCCGGGAGGCATCGGGCGCCGGTTCTGCAATCCAGGCGGGAGTTGATCCCGCTGCTGCAGTCCGGGCGGCGTGGTGCCTGCGGGATTGCTGCCTGGTGCCGGTGTTCCCGCGGCGGCGGGTGCGCTTTGGCCGTAGGCTGTCAGGGCCGCCACGGAACCGCACAAACCGAAAAAGATAAATTTAGATGTCATTAGTGTTCTCCTGGAGAGACCGGAAGTTAAGCCGGTCGGGTTTGGCGGGAAGATCAATGTCTTCGCCGCTTCGCTCTATAGGGAAATCTGCCCAAAGGAAACGGACGGCATTCGCCGTCCGTTTTTGTGGTTCCAGCCATTGATCAAGGATTGTTTCCCGGCAATGGTTGCGTCGCGCCGCCGCCGACGGGAGTTCCTGTGCGATTCGGGGTTGTCTGGAGGACTCGATTAAAGCTGTTTGTTCCTCCAGTCGGGGTCAAGCCGCCAGGGTTAACGACTCCTGATTGATTGGTCAGATTATTCAGCTGGTTGTTGGCTGTGCCGAGCTGACGGTCGGCCGAATTCATCCCGCCCTGCAGCCCGAACTGATTCGTCATTCTTTGGAGTTGCGCGGGGTTGTTTAACGTGCGTGTCGTTGACCCAGGCGCGATCTGATTCGCTTGTCCTGCTTGTCCCGGCGCGGGATTAATTGGGGAAACCGGCGTGAACGCGCCAGGGCTCGAGGGAGCCGTGCGGGGAGCGTTGACATTGCCACCTACCGTGGTTGCGGACTGGTCTGGAATTGCTGGATTCCTGCCGCCGCCGACGCCCGTGTCTGTGTTGAATGGAGTGGTCTGTCCTGCCTGTCCTGGTTGACCTGGCTGGCCGGGTTGAAGGATGCGCGGGCCAACACTGCTGCCATTGCCGACGGTGGATCCGCCCGTCGCTGTCCCGCCGACGGATGCGCCTGTGCCGCCCGCGGCACTACCCGTACCGGCGCCTGCTCCGGTGGCGCCGCCTGCGCCAGCGCCACCAGCGCCACCGCCGGTTTGCGCACCGGCACCAAATGCCGAAAATCCTGCAATTAACGAGATGATAAGAAGTTTGCGTTTCATGTTAGTTTCTCCTGCGAGTGCTGTTGCACGTGTTTCATAGAAGGTCGCTTGCGGGTGCTTCTTCTCAACCCGGGCTTTGACCCCAAAGCGAATGGGTGGCAAGCGAACGCCACGGGCAAGCACGCCGCTAAGTGGCAGCGACTGGGTTATATTGCCCCCGGCATTTCGGGGCATTCACCTTCCTATTTTCCCGGAGTGTGGCGTTTTAGTCTGGGGCGGCGATTGCCGGCCCCAATCTGTAACGAATTTCATCTGCAGGTTGTTTCTCCGGCGGGGATAGCCTCGAGACATCCCTTCGTTTTCGAAACAAATAAAAGGAAGCGTTTATGGCGAACAAATACGGCAACGGATACGCGGGCAGATCTCCGGATGAACAATTGGCGCGGGCGATGGGCTGGGTGAGCCTGGGGCTTGGACTGGCAAGTCTCCTCGCACCCAGGCGTGTGGGCAAAGGCGTGGGCGTCGGAGAACATTCCACGCTGTTGCGGCTGCTCGGATTGCGGGAGCTTGTCAGTGGAGTTGGAATTCTTACACAGGCGCGGCCGTCACCCTGGCTGTGGGGCCGCGTGGGCGGGGACCTTATGGACATCGCGCTGCTCGGCGCCGCGCTCGCGTCGAAGGACTCCCGCGCAACACGCATTGCATTGGCAGGCGCCGCGGTCGCGGGCATCACTGCCCTCGACCTGAAGGCCAGCCGCGGCATCTCCCGGAATCCCGGCGCAAACCTTCGCGCGTTTCATTACACTCGCACCATCACGATCGAAAAGTCGCAGGAGGAACTGTTCCGGTTCTGGCGGAACTTCGAAAATCTTCCTCAAATCATGAGCCACGTTAAGTCGGTGCAGGTACAAAATGACAAGCGGTCGCATTGGGTGGTCAAGGGACCTGCGGGAAGAAGCATTGAATGGGATGCCGAAATCGTGAATGAGCGTCCGAACGAGTTGATCGCGTGGCAATCGTGTTCGAATGCCGACGTGCAGAATGCGGGTTCCGTGCGATTCAGTCCCGCTACAGGCGGACGCGGAACCGTGATCAAGGTGGAACTCAAATACGAGCCGCCGGCCGGGGCGTTGGGCGCGACGGTGGCGCGGATGTTTGGGCAAAACCCCGAGAAACAAATCGCCATTGACCTGTTGAGGTTCAAGCAATTGATGGAAACAGGCGAGATCGCCCGCACGATCGGACAGACGTCGGGCAGGGCGAAGGGTGCGCCAGGCAAACTGGATCGCGTGCTTCAGGCGTGAGCAACCAACCGTATGAGCCGGCTTCCTGATCCTGAGGCGCATCGGCAACCCGAGTTTCCGATCGAACGATTGTTCATTCGTCGCTGGTCGCCGCGCGCGCTCAGCGGCGAGTCGTTGACCGAAAAGGAGATCATGACGCTGTTTGAGGCCGCACGCTGGGCGCCGTCGACCTACAACGAACAGGAATGGCGTTTTCTCTATGCCCGCAGGGAATCGCCGCACTGGCAGACGTTCTTCGACCTGCTCATGGACGCCAACAAGGTGTGGTGCAGCAGGGCGGCGGTTTTGTCGGTTGTGCTGGCGCGCAAAACGTTCTCGCGAAACGGCAAGCCTAACCCGGTTCATCTTTACGATGCCGGGTCGGCCTGGGAGAACCTGGCGCTGCAGGCGACAGCGATGGGCATCGTCTCGCACGGAATGGCGGGGTTCGACTTCGACAAGGCGCGCATCGTGTTGCGCGTTCCCGACGAGTTTGCAGTGGCGGCGATGTTTGCGCTCGGCAGGCCGGGCGATCCCGAAGAGCTGCCGCCGGATGTGCGGGAGCGGGAGCAGATCTCCAGCCGGCGCCCCGTGCGCGAGAGCATCTGCGAGGGGCCATTTCAATTCAAATAGCGGATTTAACATTAAAAAGCTGGGAACCCATTGAGTCCCAAAAGGATTATTATATGAAAGCAGTTTGCTGGTACGGGAAGAAGGACGTGCGCGTTGAAGAAGTTCCGGATCCGGAAATTCTCAATCCACGCGATGCCATTATCAAAGTTTCGTCGACCGCCATCTGCGGATCGGACCTGCATCTGTATGGCGGTTTTGTTCCGACGATGGAGAAGGGGGACATACTTGGGCACGAATTCATGGGCGAAGTCGTCGAGACTGGTCCTGGAGTGAAGAACTTGAAGAATGGCGATCGCGTCGTCGTGCCTTTCCCGATCTCGTGCGGCAATTGCTACTTCTGCAAGCAAAGTCTTTTCTCCCTTTGCGAAAACTCCAACCCCAACTCGGTCATGGCCGAGAAAATGTGGGGGCAGTCACCTGCCGGAATCTTTGGCTACTCGCACCTGACGGGCGGATACGCAGGAGGGCAGGCGGAGTACGTGCGTGTACCGTTTGCGGATGTGGGTCCCATCAAGATTGAAAATGGATTTACCGACGAGCAGGTCCTGTTTCTTTCGGACATCTTTCCGACCGGCTACATGGCCGCGGAGAACTGCAACATACGCCCTGGCGACACCATCGCAGTCTGGGGATGCGGACCCGTTGGGCAATTTGCCATTCGCAGCGCGTTCTTGCTGGGAGCCGAGCGCGTGATTGCGATTGATCATGTGCCCGAGCGCTTGCGCATGGCAAAGGAGGGCGGCGCGGAAACCATTGACTGTGACTTGGTGGACAGCGTTGTTGAAATGCTGAAGGAGATGACCGGCGGACGGGGACCCGACGCGTGCATTGATGCCGTGGGCATGGAAGCCCACGGGCACGGCGTTCAACACGTTTACGATCGCGCGAAGCAGGCAATGATGCTTGAGAATGATCGTCCCATTGCTTTGCGCGAAGCAATCATGGCGTGTCGCAGCGGCGGCACACTTTCGGTCCCTGGGGTTTACGGCGGGTTGGTGGACAAGATTCCGTTTGGCGCGATCATGAATCGTTCGTTGACCGTCAAAACCGGACAAACCCACGTGCAACGCTATCTGCGTCCGCTGTTGGAGCGCATTGAAAAAGGTGAGATTGATCCCAGCTTCGTGGTGACGCATCACATGAGTCTCGACGATGCGCCTGAGGGTTATGAAACATTCCGGTCAAAACGGGACGAATGCATCAAGATTGTGATGAAGCCGTAAAGTGAGCCGCAATCGGCGCGTGTTTAGAGGCTGGATTGCACGCTTCTGAGCTGCGAAGACAATCCACGGAAAATCTGCGCTACGCAGGCGTTTCCTCGGGTGCATTGACCCGGGATTGCGGAGGCTCTACTCTGCCGGGCATCGATGCGTCCCTTTCAAATCATCTTTAATCCGACCAGCGCGGTGGAATTGGCGAAGATGCCAAAGGAACTCCAGTTGCAGATTCTTGGAGAGTTCCGCGGGTTGCCGCAACAGGTGATGCACACCGAGCTGGATGACTTCGGCAAACTGGAGCGAGCCGGGCGCGTCCTGCATCGCTTCCGCGTCGGCGACTACCGCGTCTATTTCGAGCGGCACGACCTGGGTGTCGTGGTTCATCGCATCTTAAATCGCCACACGCTCAAGGATTTCCTGTTCCGTTCAGGACTCAAGATGGAGGAAGACGAAGCGCTCCAGCAGAATCCGAAGTTCTGGGAAATGATCGAAGCGGCGCGGTCAGCAGCCAAGACGTAAGTCTACTCGGCCAAACCGTCATATGAAGGGGCGCGTATGTTCCTCCGGCTATTTTCCCTGTTCG
Source organism: Verrucomicrobiia bacterium (assembly GCA_035629175.1). Classification (NCBI taxonomy): domain Bacteria; kingdom Pseudomonadati; phylum Verrucomicrobiota; class Verrucomicrobiia; species Verrucomicrobiia bacterium. The sequence continues at coordinate 49,908 of DASPIL010000096.1, forward strand.
CTATCGTGCACTGGCCGAAGCAAAACTGTCTCAATCAACCGCTGCGTTGAAGCGGACATGTACCAGTCACTGGTCATCAAGCTGAGTTCGCGCACCTGGGCTTTTCCAAAGTCTGTGGCGCGATGCTGCGCGAGGATGCTGGCAAATTCCTGTGGACGCGCCAGCGGCTTTCGGAATCGTGCCGCTGTGCAATGCGCGGTAACGAGGCGATAACGCCTGTCGAGTCCTTCAGCGAGATGGCGCGATTGCAACGATCCTCGCAATCGGCCGCGTATCTCCTCCAGGCCCGCACTTGCAGGAAACCCCTGCACGAGCACCGCCCCGCGTGATGCCGTGATCCCGCGAAACTGAACTGAAAACGGCGGCGCGCCCGCAAGAGCGTCCTGCACTGCCGCGCGATAATCGTCAATGCGTGCAGTGAAGGCGGTGTGGCGTTCTGTGGCGGTGAACAGGGAGAGCGCCGTGACATGCAATTCATCCGGCCGGTAGAAATATTGATCCGGTTCGCACGCTTTCAACTCCGAAAGGAAGCGATCAATTGACGCGAGCACCTGCGACGACGGACGGAACAGAAGAGTCACGCCGCGGCGCAAATCAGCGCTTCCTCGCTCGAGGACGGGATCGATTTCGACGGCACCTTCACGCACCGCGGGAAAGGATTCCGCCCACATGGTGTCGTAATGTTGCGACAGCGCGGACGCGGACGGAGTCATTGCGAATGTTCAGGCCGGTGGCGAACCAGGCAGTGCAGCGTCAGGCCACATCTTCGCCCAATTCAACGTTCCAGTAGGCGAGGTCGACGAAGTGTTTCCAGCTGTCGTGCTGTTGCAGGCTGAGATTGATCTGCACAAACGGCCGCCACTTCGGGCGTTTCGGCTTGCGAATCAGATGCATGCCGGCTTCCTGCGGGGTGCGGTTGGCCTTGACCGTGTTGCACTCAATGCAGGAGCAGACAATGTTTTCCCAGCTCGTCGGGCCCCCGCGGTCGCGCGGAATGACGTGGTCGAGGTTGAGATCCTTGCGATCGAACACGTCGCCGCAATACTGGCAGGTATTCTTGTCGCGCTCGAAAATGTTGTGGCGCGTGAATTTCACTTCCTTCTTCGGCAGCCGGTCGAATACCGCGAGCAGGATGACACGCGGAATGCGAATGCGAAACGAGATCGTGCTGATGCATTCGGGGTGGGGTCCCTGCTGCGACAGTTCGTGCCATTGCGAAAAGCTGAACGTGCGGAATGATCCGTCAGAGTCACCGAGCACTGCCTGCGCCTGGCCTTGGAACAGAAGTGTCAGTGCACGGCGGGCTGTGCAGACATTGACGGCCTGCCAGAGGCGATTCAGAACCAGCACATGTTGGTTGAGGAGTGAGTTCATACCCGGTCCAACTCGCGTGAAACTACACAAGCAGTCTTGCAGTGTCAACGCACCCACTGGCGTGCGGGCGCATCCTGACATTGCGCCGGGCCGCAGCCTTCAGCCTGCTTCGCGGAACACATTCGGGAGGGGTGTAACTTGCCCGCGCACCTCTCGTTCCAACGCTCAATGGGAGATTCACACTTCCGGGTGAATGACGCCGAGGGGCGGCTCGCATAAGTTGGAAGGCGACGTTCCAGCTGCCATGAAACTGAATTCATCTCCATCAATACGACACGCGTTCACTCTGATCGAACTGCTCGTCGTGATCGCGATCATTGCCATTCTTGCCGCCATGCTGTTGCCAGCACTCGCGAGTGCAAAGGAACGGGCGAAGCGGATTCAGTGCATCAGCAACTTGAAGCAACTGGGAATCGGCACAACCATCTACGCGGGCGACAACAATGATCGGGTTTTAACCGCCCGCCTGCAGGGAACGCGCTCGGTTCAAACTTCCTTGAATCCGCCTGACGCCAGCGCGGCGCGGCAGGTCGGATTGATCGTCCAATCGAACACAGTTTCGGTTTGGACGTGCCCCAATCGACCCGGGTTGCCGATGTACGAGCCGAATCCGCTCGGGACGGGGAATCCACAGTGGGTAATAGGTCTCCAATATTTCGGGGGGGCCACAGTGTGGCACAATCCGCAAGGCGATTTCCCGGCGCGCAGTCCCATCAAGCTGGGGCAATCGCGTCCCTTCTGGACGCTGGCTGCCGATTCCGTGATGAAGGTCAACGGCCGCTGGGGCGGCCAGGACACCACTGCCGGACGCGGATTTGTCTATGCCAACATCCCCCCTCATCGCAAACGCGGCATGGTCCCGGACGGCGGCAATCAGGTGTTCACGGATGGCTCTGCGCAATGGCGAAAGTTCGAGGAGATGCATTATTTCACCACGTGGGATGAGACAAAGGCTGCGTTTTTCGCGCAGGATTCCAGTGACTTCGCACCCGCATTGCAGCAACGGCTCGGCGCATTGCGGGCCGTCGCATTCCGTTAACCCGAGGGGAGTTGCAGTCCTCCGCAAATCCACCGCATTTCTCTTTCAAGCGTGACGCCGACTCGCTAGCGTCGCCCGCATGAATTTTTGGAAATATCATGCGCTCGGAAACGATTACCTGGTTCTCGATCCGAAGGAACTGTCTGCGCCGCTAACGGTGAACCAGGTCAAGCGGATCTGTCATCGCAACTACGGCATTGGTTCCGATGGAATCCTGCTCGGGCCCATGCCATCGAACAATGCCCCTGTCGGATTGGTTATTTACAATCCCGACGGAAGCCAGGCGGAGAAGAGCGGCAACGGGCTGCGGATTTTTTCCCGTTATCTTTGGGATCGCAAAATTGTGGGGGACACAGAATTCGCAATCGAAACTGCGGGCGGGTTGGTGAAGTCGACGGTGTTCGACAACGGAAGGATGGTGCGCGTCGAGATGGGCCAGGTGAGCTTCGCCAGTGATCGGATCCCGGTGAACGGCGAGCGTCGTGAGGTCTTGAACGAGCAGATCCAGGCTGGTGATCGATTGTTCACTTATTGTGCGGCGACGGTGGGAAATCCGCATTGTGTGTTGCCGCTGCCGGATATTAGTGAGGAGCTCGCGCGCCGCTATGGGCCGTTGCTGGAGGTGCATCCCTATTTTCCGAATCGAACCAACGTGCAATTCCTCAAGGTGCTGGACCGATCCAACATCCAGATTGAAATCTGGGAACGCGGCGCCGGTTACACGCTTGCATCGGGGAGCAGCAGCAGCGCGTCCGCCGCGGTTGCGCATCGGCTGGGTCTTTGCGACCGAGCGATCACGGTTCATATGCCAGGCGGGAAACTGGCAATCGAAATTGATCCCGGGTTTCACATCCGAATGACCGGGCCCGTGACGAGGGTTGCGGACGGAGTGTTGTCGGCTGAGATCCTGGCATGAAATCCGCCATTAGCGCATTGCCCCATTCGATTTTCTCCCAACTGGCGTGATGGTGGTTACGTTCCCGAAGGAATTTATTGGAACGCAACAGGAGAATTCTTATGAAAGAAAACGTTGGTGAAGTGGACAGGAACCTCAGGTTTGTGGCGGGTGGCGCGCTGCTGGCGCTTGCCTTCATGTCAAGGTCAAGCGGGCCCGTGCGTCTGGGAGCGCTGCTCCTCGGATTGAGCGAATTGGTGACGGCGACGACGCGTGTCTGCCCGCTCAACTCGTTCATAGGCATTGATACCAATCGGACAGACATGTCAGACATGGAAGCGCTGGCTCAAACGACCACGGAATCGCCGATGGAGGATCGAGCCCTTGCCGGAAGCGCCTGATTGGCCGCAGGTTGGTTCGCAAGGAGATTGGACGTCGCTGGCCAGCAAGCTCGGTGAATCCGGGTTGGAGACCTCTCGCGGGTCCGCATTTTCCGCGTTGCTGTGCCGGCGGCGCGGACACCCGATTCACGGCGCTTGGTTCCTGCTTGCGCAGGGCAGTGTGATTCACTATTTGTGTTCGCCGCGTTTGCCGGCCGCGTTTGGAGAATTGGCTGGGCAAACACGGTAAAAATATTGACGGAAATTGTGGTTCGCCAATAGTGACGGTGGCTCCGCCAGAGTAGCTCAGGGGTAGAGCAGAGGACTCATAATCCGTTTTTGACCCTTTCGCGTGTGTTTCAAGTCCTCCAAAATTCGCGAATTTCCTAAGAAAACCCCTGATTCTGCCAATATCGACAAGGGGTCCAGAAAGGGGCCTCAATAGCACAACTCGTAGCACAAAAAGCGAAAGCCCCTGGGGTTGAATCCAGGGGCTTTGTGCTTCAAAAAATCTCGCGTCAAATCGTGCGCTTGAGCAGCCCGTTGAGAATCACTCCCCCGCCTGCAATCGGACGCTCAGAAGGGTTCTCTGCACCGGCTGCGCTCTCGGCTCGGACGCCTGCAAGCTTCTGCTGGGCACCGGCACCAAGTGACGGGCGAGGCATGACCGGCACCCGGTTAGGCGTCGCCGGTTGCACGTCCTCGGCAACCGGTGCCAGGTCACCCATGACGTCAGACCCGGTGTCCGGCAACAGGTCAGTGACTGGCGGCAAAATCTCAGTCAGCTTCCCTGCCAAATCCGCATCGCGGAGCTGCCGCGCAGGAATCAGTTTCGAGTTGAACGCGACAACTGAAATTCCCGGAGTCTTCGGCTTATAGAGCAGAACGCCGACCCGTGCGAGCGATTCAGGTGTAACGCCTTCAACGGGCTGGGGGAGTTGCGCGCCTTCAGGCACATATACGCCGGGGACTTCGCCCGACATGATCTTGCTTATGACCGGGTCTTCAGTGGGCTGCTTGGCAGGTGCGGCTTGGTCCGCTGGCGCTACCGGAGCTGCAGGTGACGGCACACCGAGGTCAGAGAGAATGTTCATCGATATAATATGGGTTGACGGTCAACTACTCTTCCAAGGACATGGTTGACACCGGCACGCCCTTGGCGCGCGACCGGATGTCGAGGTTTGCGGGCGTCGTGCCACGCTTCCGAATCGGAAGTTCTTCGGCTGCCGCCTTCCTAGACGGCATCCACTGCTCCAACACCTCAGCAGAGCGGAGCCGGTCCAAAATTGGCATAACCGTCTGTAGCGGCTGGGCGGTGACCTCGCCGCGGGAATTTCGGATGCGTGATTCACCGCTCAGCTCACTGACGTTTTTGAACTTTTTCAGGAAGCCAATCGGACGACCCGCGACCTGGAACGGATAGCTGAAGTGGAAATCCGTTTTTTGTGGCCTCTGAGCGACCGGGATTTCCAGGAGCGCAACGACAGTGCCGAAGTCGACGTCCACGAGCTCGGGGTCCGCGATGTCTGCGGCGACCTGGTCAGGGGCGATCCCGATTTCTTTCGCTTCGTTGGCGTGTATCGGCAGCTCCTTCTGCACCGCACGCTTCAGGTAGGTCGCGGCCAACCCAAAGTCGATTGCGCCTTCGTCAATTGCGCGTTTGAAGTCCGCCAGGGACTTTATGTTGCGGGCGATTACTTTCTTTTCCTTTGGCACGGTATCGGACGCTTTGACGCGGTTGAAAATCTCGCGGATTTGGCGATCAGCCAACTTCTGTGAGACTGCACCGGCTTCGACTGCGGCCTGCAGCGCGTCGTGATAGGCCAGTTGGCCGTAACGCGACTTGAGGTGGTTCAACGGACTCAGCACCGAGACAGCCACCAGGGCAGAATCGTTGTCACCCGCGACATCTTTTACGCGACTCAAAAAACGGCTTGCCGATTGTTGATCTGAAAAAGCCCAACCGCCGTCTGCTGCAATGTAAGAGAACCCACGACCACCTTGCGCGTCAACCGAGACGGGCTTTTTAGCACCGGTCGGCCCGACTTCCTTGACGCCGACGCCGAGACGGTCTGCAGTGAGCACCATGACAGGTCGGTCGACATAATCGCGCAGGTCCACCTTGTTGACCGGCAAGAACGCCGGGAGAACGTCTTCAGAAAGCGTGACGCTCTCCGCGTTCGCGCGCACCTTCACGTTGCCCTTGGTGGGCATGAACATCGGCTGGCCCTCAAGCACGCTGTTGCGCATCGCTTCGGTAATAGGCAGCGAATGGACGGGGTATAGGTCGGCCTCTTTCCATGCGTGGGCTTCGTCTTCACTCCGGAACTCCGGCCCGACCGCCTCCTCATCGTCGTTGAACCATTGCCAGCGATCCTCTTCAACCTCGCGCAATGAATAGGCCATTTCTTGCCCTTCGTGAATAGAGGCTGCAGGCACGTCCCGCATCTCGACCTTCGCGCCGAACTTCTTGCCGAACTTATTGGCGAAATCGACGAGCATCTTGTCGTAGAAGCCCTTCATGCCTTCGCCGCCGACTTTGAGGTCGAGTCCGGACAAATGAACGCCGTCGTTCGCGACTTGCGGGTCGCTGACAATTTTGTCCGCAAGCTCTTTTCCGATTAGGTCTGGCAGGCGCGATGCGGGTTGATCGTCGAACTGCTGAAAAGTCCCATCCTTCAGCTCAATGTGCATTGAGTAGAGGTCGCGCTGGTCGTCCATTCGCCAAGCCGATACTTTTTCAACCTGCTTGCTCAGGTCGTAGCGCTCGGCCTGCATTTCTCCGGTCGTCCAGCCGATCCACTCCTTGCCCTCTTCGGCAGCCTGGCGGACGAGACGGCGGAAAACGAACTCGTGCCAGGTGTTCTTGAAAGGTGCGTCTGGGACGCCCGCTGTCGTCATGTTGTCCGCCGCCCACTCTCTCTGAGCTTGGAGGGCTTCTTCCTTGGTCTTGAAAAACAGGTAATCCCCCACTTTAAGATCGAGAAACTTAAAACGATGTCCGTCCGCATACCCCACTTCACCCACTCTGACTTCTTCGAGGGGGGTGACTTCCTTCCGCTGACGGTAGCCTTCTTTTCGCCCCTTTTGGTGCCAGTCGCTCTGAATCTCTTCGACGAAAAGCCCGGGCCTGCTGTCAGCGTCCACGCGGTCGTTGACGCGGGTATGCGCGAGCACGTTGGGCTCGTCCCAGTGGCTGGAGCGGAACACCTTGTCCGCGTGCTGCTGATTTGGTCGACCCCCGCCGTGGAGCCGGTCGGCCGCAAACCGCTGTGCTTCCGCAAGAGACCTCGCTCCGAACTCAGGCCCAACACGCTTGCCGTCCGCATCGACATGCTCCCACGCATAGGGCCGCGAGGGGTCCGTTTTTCGGACAACGTGACCTTCAGGCAAAGTGAAATTGCCCTGCAGTTCCTTTGCGGGCGGCATCGTGAACAACATCTCGCGGTAGTTTTCGCCGCCAGGCAGTTGATATCGCGAGAACTTCGTCGGAGCACCGTCGTTGTCGAACTCACTCCGGCGCGTCGCTTCTTCGGCCATCTCAAAACGCCTTTGCGCCTGCCAGTCATCACCGTTTTCCTGCCAGCGTTGGGCTTCGCGCTCTAAACGGGCAGCTACGTCAACCCACGCTTCAGACGAGTTTGGTCGGTCCACTGAATTGCGTTCGAGCCAACCCTGTAAAGCCGGAGAAAGTTCCTGCGCACCGCCTTTAACCACCTCTTTGACTTCGAGCCGATTCTGCTCCAAAAAGTCGAGCACCTCTTGCTTGGTGACCTTCGTTTTCCCACTCAGGAAATCGTCGAGCCCGCTCCACTTCAGCTCTTCGCCTTTGACCCCGTTCTGCGGGTTCTTGAGCATTGCCTGGAGCTGTTCGGGCGTCGTCGAGTTTGCCATTTTCGAGCCGACGACGCGTTCGAGCTGAGAGAACCAGACAGGGCCTTTCTCCTTGTTGCTCGAAGGCATGAAGTCGGCCTGGTCCAGCGCACCGGGTGCCGGAGCGTCCGGCGCGTCCGGAAGAGCCCGAGCGCGTTGGATGAGCGTCGGCCCGCGGCCTGCGGGAACATCTGCATCCATTGAAGGCAACTCGATCTCGTTGAAGAAATCACGGATTGCTTGCTCCTTGTCCTTCGATGCAAAAATCGAGGTTGAGTCAGAGACAATCTCGCGCCCGCTTTCATCGAGCACGTTGACCGTCAGTCTGTCGATTTTGCTTTGGTGAGCGAGCGCGTGTTCGAGCAATTTCTTGCCCTGCGTGCGCCAATATTTTGACCCGAGCTCAGCGCGGAAATTCCCGTCGTTGGGCGTGTAACGGATGCGGACGAATCCTGCTTTGATTGCGTCGAGACGTGCTGCCTGGTCCGGCGTGGCTTCAAAAGCTGTCCCAAACTTCGAGTTGAAAGCGTCGGCGTTTTTCGCCAGCGCGTTCTCGTGATACGCGTCCGCCAACGGCTGCGTTTCACCGTCCGGCAAAATCCATGCGGTTGGGTTCCCCTTGGCTTCAGACTTTGCTTTGGGAGCCTTGGGAGTGGTGTCGATCTGCGGCACGTATGCGTCGCGTGCTGCCTGCTCTTCGGCCGCCCAGCGCTCGTAATCGATTAGGCCGTTGGCCTTGAGCGGACGACCTTCGGCATCGCGCGCCGGTTCGGTGCCGGTCTTCGGAGCCTTCGGACCACGCTTGCCCGCCATGAACTGCGCGACGGGCTCTTCGTCAGTCCACTGCACCTTTTTCTCGAAGTCGAGACCGAGCGTGAACGCAGGACCGTTATCGACCTGGGAGTAGAAATCCTGGGTCTTCGCGACGTCGCCGACGATTGTGCCGCTGTGATCGACCGGATTGAGCGTGCTGTCTTGGTAGAGCAGCCCTTCGGGCACGAGCACGGATTCCTGCTTGAAGTGCTTGGAGATTTCGAGCGCGGTTTTAGGCGAGATATTCGTAACCAAAAAGTTCTTGCCCTGGTCGACCCCCTTGTAAAATCCCTTGACCTCGACGAAGTCAAAACCCTGCTGCTTGAGCATGGCTGCAAGCTGCGCGTTGGCTTCGACGTTCGGCTTTGCGGTTGCGTCCCCGAGCGCTTCCTGCGTCGCCGTGAGGACAGACCAGCCCTTTTTCTTGAGTGCGCGCTCGATCTGCTTTGCGTTCTGAAACTCCGACGCTTTCGGAGCGCCGCGGACTTCGCTCGGCATGAAGCCAGCGTTCACCAAGTCGTCAGCAGGGAGCGCGAGGCGGTTTTGCTGCATCGGCTCTGCTTTGAGAATGTCGCGGACGTTGATCCACTCCGTCGTCTCCGTGAGTTCGCGAGTGTTGACTCCTTCGTTGTCCAATTTCTTGCGCAGCGGATTCATTTCGACGATTGGGCGGTCGTCAAAGCTCTTGTAACGCTGAATCGGAAACTCGCCTTTTTTGTTCGGGAAAAGTTTGGGCTCCGTGATTTCGTTCGGATGCGTTTGCGCCTTGTTCAGGTCCTGGGCGCGAAGGTTTGTTGGATACTTCGTCACGCCTGCAACCGTCATCTCACGCGCCGATTTCGGCGGGGCGATGCCTTGAACCAAGTTCAAGAATTGCATGCGTTCCTTGGAAATCTTCACAGGCGTGTAGTCGGGATTCTCTGCCGGGATGAAGCCCGAATAATTCTCCGGACGAACGACCTTCTCGCCGTTGCCCAGGTAGCCGTTGTCCTGGTTGGCGAGGTAGTCCTCAATGTCACGGTTGAATTCAGCCTCCCCTTTGGCGGTGAGGCTGCCTTCTGCGTTCTCGTAGGGTAGTAAATCTCCCTTGCCTTTTTTGCCCGCTCGGGCGACAACTTCCTTGGCGTTGGCAAGCAGCTTGTCTGGACTAAAAACATTAACCTGCTGAACGCCCTCCTTTGTTACGCGAAAAGCGAAAGGAATGGCGGTCTTGCCAACGCCCTCTTCAATCCTCGGTCCTCCGTCACGTCCTTCCTCGATTTGTTCGCGCCGCGCCGTGCGGTTCATGTTTCCGTCCGTCTCCGCAGAGCGATACAGCAATTGGACTGGGCGGCGGGTGTTCTCTGATAGCGTCGCGAATGCCTGCTTTTGCTCGGGCGTGAGTGCGGCGTCGGCTTCTACCGCTGACGCGGTCTCCGTCAAACCGATTTCATCGCGCGACCGCCGCGGGCCTTCGAATGGCTTGTAATCTTGCCGCGCGACCCCGCGCAGGTTCGGTGCTTCAGCGGCTGGAGCAGCTTCAGGCGAGGGGGCTGGGACAGCAGGTGCTTCGGCAGGCTTCACCGCTTCTTCAGGCAACGGGAAAAGTTCGACAATGCCCGACTCTTCGCGCGCTTTGCGCACCTGGGCCGTGGCTTCCGGTGTCGCGTCGAAATCATCCGTCAGCGTTTCAATGATGCGGGGAGGCTCCTGCGCTTTCTGCACAGGAACCTCGATAGGCTGCTTCGGTGCTGCGGGTTGAACCGGAATCTGGTTGACGGCTTCCTGCGGAATGGGTGGGGGAGTAGCGGCCTGCTTCGCCACCGGCGTCGGCGTTGCCTTCGGCTGGCCCGCCACAGGCGGCTTGGCGATCTCATTCATCGCGGCGGAGACTTCAGGGTCCGCAAGCCAGCCCTGCACGACGTCGTCAATGATGTTCGAGACACGTGGGGACGATTTAACCCCCATCACGGTTGACACCGGCTGTCCAGCCTCCGCAGTAGGAGAAAACTCGGTGCGGAAAAAGCCGAGTCGGTCGAGCGCGCCTGCGATAGAGCGCACGATTTTATCGCGTCCGGAAAGCGAGAGTCCGTCCAGGCGAGTCCCTTCAAGGTGCGCAGAAACCAGTTCCGTCACCAGTTCCATGTTGGGGTCCGCTGCGGCTCGTTGTTGATCGGTGAGCCCCTCGCGGCCGAGGTAAGCGTCTGCGAACTCTTTCTGGAAGTCCTTTCCGACCGCGTTCAGAATTTGGTTCCGGTCGGCTTCTGACATCACATATTTCGTGATGAAATGGGAGCCCTCGTGAGTTACCGCTGGGTCGGCGACCCACAGCAGAACTTTTTTCGCCGCACCATTGGCATCAGCCACTGTAACTTCGAAAGCACCGTCCTTATTGGCCATTCCCGGATTCGCTTTTTCTGCGAACTCTGGGGAAACCAAGTAAGCTTCCATTGTCGGCTTGTCTGATCCCGACGACAGGGCGGCGCGCATGCGGTTGACGATGCCTGCGGTATCTTTGTCGCGCTGATTCAGGTCGGAAAGCATGCGCGAATGCTCTGCCTCGAAAGCTTCCATCCCAGGAACATTCAGAGGAACGTCCTGCACAGTTTTCAAGGACCCCGCACGATAGTAAGCCGAGTTGAGTAGCTGGCGTGCGCGTGCGACCCCGCTGGCCACGGTCTGGGAAGCTGCGCCACCCGCCGCGCCAAGTGCAGTGCCGATACCAGCCATCGTGACCGCCTCTGCAGGGTCATCTGTGGCCGCCGCAAAAGGCATCGACCACGCGGTGCCGTGGGCCGCGCCGCGGGCTGTTGCGCCCAATCCTTTGACCACCGCATCAGAACCTAAAACCTTCGCTGCAAAATCGGTGGCACCGACCGCGCCGCGGGCTGCAAGCTTTGTTCCCAAGGAAGCCAGAATGCTCGGTCCAGGGTTACCCGTGACGACAGACAACACTGTTGCCGGGACGGCGGCGGCGTGGACCAGCGGGGTTTTTTGGACAAGGTCGCGACCCTTGTCAGCACCTTTTTGCATCAGTCCCGCGGTCGAGCGAATGAACCTCTCGGCTGCGCCTTCGGTCGCTGCGGTCCCGATTGTCTTCCCCGCGGCGTTAACTAACTGCATGCCGCCGTTGGCTGCTTTTACTGCGCGAAGTCCCGCGAGAAAAGGCACCCACAGCGTGGGGTCCGACAGGATAGCGGCTCCGCCGATGACCTTGGGGTCTAACTCAATTCCTTCCTTTGCAAGCGTCTCTGCATCGAGACCGGTAAGTTCACCGTAGACGCCTTGTCCTTGGGCGGTTTTACCGACCTGTTCACGGGCGGCGGCATCGTCGAAAAAGCGTTTGAGGTTGTCTTCAGGGAGCGCGAACGAGCCTGGGTCCATGATGTCGGCTTGAACCCGCTTGCCGAGCACCTTGTCAGCGACAGCTTCGCTGACTCCGACTTTGTTGAGAATCCCGCGTTCGACTTCGTCATTAACGAGAGTGCGGATGCCGCTGCGTGCCAGTCCGGCAAACCCCGTTGCCATCGTCTCCACGCCGCCCAGGGCTTCGCCGAGCTTCTTTTTGCCAACCGCAAGGGCAGCCTCCAGGGCCGACTTACCCTTACCGGTTTCCTTGGAGTAATCGTTCAGCGCAGCCTGCAGATTGAGTTCTGAGGCAGCCTTCGCTCCCGACTCGATGAAATGGCCAACTGTCTCGGGCAGCCGAGAAACACCTTCCACCACGGCACCTGCAGTAACACCTTTGGTGCGGCGGGCCGACGCGATGTTGGCAAGCTTTTCAACTTGCTCGGGTTTCAGATACGACTTGTGCTGATTGTAGAAGTCGTGTGGCTCAAACTTGTAGTTGGTGGCGAGCCCGTCGACTGACGCCGAATTGAAGAACTGCAAATCCTCGTCAAGTTGACGGTCTTCTGGCGGAGCCTGGAAGGAGGCGTCTTTGTCCGTTTCAGGGACCTGAAACGGACTGTTTGTAGCGGTGGGTTCGCGATCCTCGACAGGTATTTCAAAAGCCATAAGTCTAAAAGTGATATGTGAAGTGGGAGGCCCTCGCGTCAACCGGACCTTGACCGGAACGCAAAATAGTTGCTACCCTGGATCGTTTTATGGCTACCAGCTACACCCCCAAGTCAGGCCCGGAAGCAGAGGCGCGAATGCGCGCCAAGAGCTCCTACCCCGAGGCAAAGCGCACATCACCCAAAACCAGCCCCCTGTCGGGCTGGGAATGGCTGGGGGCGCTGCTTGCGGTCCTCGGATTCATTTTCGTCCTTGTCCGATACCGTTAACGCCGAGTCGCTGTTTCGCCCGACTCCGTTCGGTAACGCGTGCCGATAGGCAGGTTTTGCCGGTCTGCAGCGGTGCGGACTAAGGGGAGGGACGTGATGTCCTCTGCAGCCGGGCGCGCTGCAGGAGGGGCCTCGGACGGTGCTTCGCCTACGGAACTCTTGCGCGCTGCCAATGCATTGCGCAGAGTCTGCTGAGCCTTCGTCAGAGTCGCGATCCAGACCTCTTCGTCGTCAGGGATTTGAACAACGGCCGCCTTGATGAATTCCAACTCACGATTCGACAGCGCACCCTTCAAAATCTGGGTCTTTTCTGCCGTGAGGTTGTTCACGAACTTCTCGGCCTCTGTCTGCAAAATACGACGCTTTCTGGCGTCCTCACTTCCAAGGATGGCCAGGCCGCTGTTCACGCCGCGAGCAACAGGACTTCCGACTCCGGCACCGAAAATGTTCATTCCGTCGCCTTTGCCTTCCTCCGCTGCCTTGCTGGCTTTGGCGAGTTCGATCATGCGAGTCATGTCCGCGTCCATGGACTCCGCAAGAACGATTGCCTGCTCTTGCTCGGCTTTTTGTGCTGCTGTAAGGGGTTTGTCTTCGGCCACGGTTCGGACCTTTGCGACCGCCTGGGTAAGCTCCCCGACCGACTTAACGGAACCGTCCGGATTGTAAGCTGCATCGGGATAACCCGCTTTCGTCAAAGTCCCGACAAGATCGTGTTGTGCCGGAGTAAGGGATGTCTTCGACCTCATGGAGTTGATTTGCAGGTCGGAGTAAGTGTTGCTTCGCTTGCGCGAGTCCTCTGACAACGTATCCAATTCCGATGTCATAAGTTCCAGGTCAAGCGTCCCATCGGCCTTCACCTGGGGCGGTTTACCGGTAGATTTCGTGTAGAGTTCAGCAATGCGGAATGGGTCGGCCATGGCCCGTCCCAAATCGCTCTCCGCGACGTCGTTCGATTTGATACGCAAATCCAAATCGTCGAGGATAGCCGCTGTTTTCTTCGGCAAAACCTGGAGCTCCGAATCCAACCGGGCGTTGGTGGCTTCCTTCGCTTTCGGCATGATCTCGATGCGGTCTTTCGACGCCAAAATTTCCTCGTCAGCGAGTTGTCGGCGCGCTGAGTCGGTTTTGGCCTTGGTGAACATGCTGTTGATTTGGTCAAAATTGATCGCCCCTTGCTGGAACGCTTGAGCTAAAAGCTGCAGCGCAGGCGTCGTGCTGGAACGCGCCGGTAAGGCGAGCTGCGGATTGATCGTTGCGCCGGAATGACTTGTTGGGAGCATAAAATTATTGGTAGAGTGCCTGCGTGCTGTAGAATTGGTTCCACTGCTGCGGGGAGCGCGAGATTTGCATACCTCCATTAGGGGTCGCAGAGTAACTCCCATAGGCGTTACTCATTTGCTGACCACCTCCGCCCATAAGGCCGCTGATCCACGAAGAGCCTCCGCCGGTGCCGCCTCCGCCGACCATGCCGCCCATACCGCCTCCGCCACCCATCATTCCGGTAACTCCGCTTGCGACGGCGCTGGTCATCTGGGAATACATCTGCCCCTCGGCCAGCCGCTTTTGAGCTTTGATGTCACCGAGCCCCAACGTCTGCTGGTTCTTCAGGTTAATATTCTGCAGACTGAGATTCACTGCATCGGCACCGGTCAAACCAATTGCCGGGACGGTCGCATTACCGATTGTGAGAGCTCCGGTCGCACGCTGTCCTTTAGCGGTCCGAAGGTTGTTGTCCATCACTGCGAGCTCCTGCAAAACGGCGGCGCGACGACCGCGCAACGACTCAGCAGCCCCCAGGTTGGTTCGGGCGTTATTTTCGCGGCGCTCCTTCAGGTCCAGCCCTGCAGAACCGACGAGTTGGCGAATTGACGTGCCAGCCGCGCCCCGCCCGTCAATCGATTCGCCGCGTGTTCCAGCGCCTTCAAGACCGGCCTTGATGAGTTCGGCTTGGAACTCCGGAGGCAAGGTTGCACCTGCGTCCAGGTCTTCTTTTGCTCGCTGAACAAGCGCATCGATAAAACTCTGGTTCGCTTCTCCCTCTGCAAAAGCGTAGTCCCCGACTTGGCGCATAGCCCTGTCGCTGAGAGAACCTCCGTCGCTATCCTCGGCGAGAAGTCGCAAAATGGCTTGTGCGCCGCGGTCGCGTAGCGCTGCGTATTGCGGATCAATTTCGCGCTGGACTTCGAACTGTCGTCGATAGCGGTCCGTGTCGACTTCGGTGGCGCGGTCGAGCTGCTGGTCGATGTCGATGAATTGAAGCCCGTTCAGGGCTTTTTCCTGCGCATCGAGAGCCGCGTCGTTCGCGTCCCATTGCAAATATGCGCCACCGGCTGCGGCGGCGATGCCAACTACTGCGGCTGCGATAACTCCCATACTATTCTCCTTTAAAACTTGTCTGGCCGAACATTCACACCGAAGGTGCGCAACATCTGCCACCGCTCATGCGGAAATTCCACCCCCGGGACGCACCAAGCCCAAATCGCCCGGATCGTCTCCTCCTGGTCCAATGCGGAGAAGCGAACCTTCAACGTGCGATCCTCGGGCAAAAGTGTTTTGGCCCGTTTGACCATCAAGTCGATATAGCGGAACACCTTGCTCAGGTCGGCCTCCTTTTTAGGGGCTCCCGGGTAAGGATATTTGCCAAAATAATCCCGATAACTCACTCGACACTGTTCAATTGGACGTTCAACAAACACCCATCGGGCTTCAGGAAAGCGCTCAAGCCAGGTAGGCAACCTCAGCAGCATCGACGAGTCCGAGTTGCCAACCAACGGTGCCGGGCGGGTCTCCGAAACCTTTTTGAGGTTCGGGTCCAACCGGAGTCCGTCGTGATAACAAAACGACGGACCGTAAGTTAGCAGATTCGCTAACCAAGCAGTCCGGCTGCGAGGAGTTCCCGTGATGAAATAGGTGCTCAAAGTTGCCTGTAAATCAGATCGGACCACGCCATAAGTCGTCCGGCCACCAAAATCATGGGCGACAGCGGTGCCGGAATCCCGAGCACAATCGCGGTCGTCGCCGTGTATGCAGACGGGTTCGGGTAGATGTTCTTCCCGGCCGAGTGTAATACATGAGTAACTTGCTCAAGTTTCAAGTTTGCGTCGGTCCAATGCTCTGCCAACAGGTTTCTGACCTTCTCCCAAATCGGGTCTCGCGCCTCGGTGAATGAAGACCCCCATCCGGGCACTTTCATTTTCAGCTCCAACATCTGGACGGCCATACCTGCGGGGTCCGGCTGGCTCAACAGCGATACGGTCTGCGGGATTGGCCCATGGGGTCCGCCAAAACAGTTCAGCCCGGCTGAAAGAGCCCTCAAGTAGTCTTGAGAGCCCGCGGCGGCTTGTGCGATCACTACGGCGCTCGGATTGTTCCGAAACGTCGAGAAGTGGTGCGCGCGCATCACCTCCGACCAGAGTTTTAACTCCTTTTCATCGAGTGGCTCCTTTCTCCAAAACGGGATCATGTTCCTAACATGATATGGCGACGGAGCCACCCTTCCGTCAACCAACTCCGAAATAGAATTTGATTTTCCACTTGGACGACGTGATTGCCAGAGACAACGTGCCGTCTGTTTTCCCTCGGACTGACGGCAAGCGACCCAGTCTCAACCCAATTTTTGTTGAGTTGCGGAAAAACGTGCTGCCGTTGTTGGACACGTCCTGGGAGTTCACGGACATCGCCAGATCGACTTCGTCACCGGGCTGCCACTGCCGGTCTTCTTCCTTGCACACCAAGACGGGCACAAAATAGGTCGGGATGCGACCCAATCCGTGCTCGACCTCGATGACGGAGTCTACAGCTACGGCCTGCTCGGCGCTTGCCTTGATCCAGTGCCCCCAGCGAGCGGTGCCGCCGTCGCCGGACATCTGCATCACCTCGTAAGGTGCCCCGCGTTCGAACTTATTGATTGGAAGATCGTTTCCAAGAAGAGAGCCGACAATTTCACCGGGCTTGACTTTTTCGCGGGTGACTGCCTGGTCCTGGAGGTGCGCCGTCGTAATTACTCCAGGCTGCAATTCCTTCGGCTGGGCAACCCAACCTGAGGACGACCCGGCCCACCAGAAAAACCCTACGATTGTGCTGCCCGAGGTCTTGAGCCAGATCGCATACTCGCCCTCTTCATCCGGAGCCGCATCGCCGATGTGAATCTGCGGAGTGTAGGACTCCGAAATATCCAGCGGAACATATCCTGGGACTTCCTCATCCCACACGAACCACTTCTTCCCACCTTTAAGCCAGGGGCCTTGATTCGAGCCGGGCGCAACGTCGCTGATGACAAAACTCAGCCCGTCGCTCGTGACTTTAAGACGGTCCAAAAATGCCTCCAGCCATTGCTGGGGCGTGCCTTGGAACGATGCCGGGATAGGCGCTGCTTCGATTCGGATACTCATGATACAATTCCTGTGAACCGCACTGCGTTAGACGGGTTGCTATTACCCCCGGTGTTATGCGCCAGCACACGGTAGTAGTTCCCTACCGCGGGTTCTGGGTAGCTCAGCTCGGTAGTGGTCGTGACCACCTGCCAAAGCGTCCCCTCAAGTGTTTGGATGATGTAGCTTGTCGCCCGCGCTGCCGCTTTCCACACCAAAGCTTCTTCGTCGATACGAACGATTACCGGTTTATCCGGAACCGGGAGGACGATTTGCCCGACGCCGTTAACATCCAACGGCGGAACGCTGTAGGTCAGTTCGAACGCTTCCCTCATTCGGCTAACGAGCCTCCCACATATGGCGGCACGGTTGCCGCGAGTTGAAAGTCTGCTCTGGCTTGCGCGGTTTGCAACGCTCGCTTGTCCGCTTCCGATTGAGAAATAGAAGAAACGACTGCGGCCGATGCACCGACACCGTAATTTTTATAACGCGCCTCCGCGGACTTGGTTGACGAAAAGATTGTCGGAGCCTCCTGCAGACCCTCTTGGTTGCGGGACGCTGCCCCATCGTAACGCACGAGACCCGCTTCAGTCTCTGCCTTGTCAGGCATTCCACGGTCCGAGTCAGCAATAGGGTCCATGAAGACACGCAGCGAACGAACCGAGCATTGACCCGAACCTTCGATACGGAACTGAAAAGCGGTGTCGACTACTTCGCGCTCGCTCTCAGTCGTAAATACGTTTCCGTCGATTCCAGCAGACGACAAGGTGTCTTCGGGGACGTTCTGCAAATCCTCAGTGCGACCGAATCGAGACTGCGATTTCAGAGCGAACAGTGCCGAGTCTGAACGGAACGACTGACCACCTGAAATATTGCCCTCGGCGGCCCTGAACTCACGCTCAGCAAGGGTTTTCCAACGACCGCGACCCACGCCAGCCCAAGAGATTTTCAAGTTCACCTGGCCGTGAATGTCAGACAGCCCATACTCCAAAAATCGAAGCTCTTTCGGGCTCACCGGCGCGCCCCCAGTGTATCCTCGCGTCTCAACAACCCACGGAATATCCACGCCGTTGTCGCGGCGTTCGTTCGTGAAGGCTTCGTAGACCCGGTTCTGACCGTCGTCATCGACTGAGGCACAAAACAGGCGTGTGCGACCTGCGATGGTCAGCCTGACCCATTGCACCGGATTGACTCCCGTCCAAACAGACGACCAGCACGGTGGAAGCGCTTCGTTGGCGAGGTCGTGGGACGTTGCGTCGTGGACCCATGTGTGCCGATTGCGCAGCGACGCATGTGGAACACTCACAAGCAGGAAGTTCCCATAGCTGGCTGCCGCTATGCCCGACAAGTCTGGACTCAAACAGCTCTTGCTTCGCGCGAGTTCGTTGTCCATGAGATCGATGCGGGACGAGCTTTCAGAAAAAGCTGCTGCATCGAAGTTCACGAGTCCGAACTGCGAATACCACCAGAGCAGCCCGGCGCGCGAGACAATCGAACGTGCAGAAACGGTGCCGATGTTGGGGAAAATAGTCTGCTGGAATTGTGCGAGCGAGGACCAGGCAGCACGGTTTAGAACGGTCGTTTGGAAAGCCGTTGTGGTCGAGTTGGTAAACGCGAACAGCGGAGAAAGCTGAAGGCCGGGAGTTGTAGCCATCCCGGTGCAATCGTCTGGAAGCAGATAATAATTAATCCCGCCGAGCGTATTTGTCTTCTGCTCGATGAAGTTAAGGGGGTCCGCGATGTCGGAAGCAAAGAGTTGAGGGCCGCGCGCCACCCACAGCCGCCCAGATACCCACTTCATGTGGGTGCCCTGGGGGACTGAGTTTGTCGAAGTCGTGCGATACCCGTCGAAGTAAGCCGCGGGACTTTTCCCGTCCTGCAACATCAACACGCTTTGCGGGGAAATAAGTTTCAGGGAACCGTCTGGGTTCCGCTCGACCGAACGGGTGGCCTGCTCCGCGAAGACGTGATCTGCGGTCGCCGAAAGCTGATCTCCTACCACCGCTTGATACGACGTGAATGGGTAGTGAGAGGTATAAACCTTTCCTGCAACAATGGCGATTAAAACGGGCGTGCCAACGCGGGGCGTAAATACAGTCAGGCCCTGCAGTTTGCCTTCCGGCAGCGTGAATCGCTGGCGATAGCCAGGCCGAGTCTGCAATACGCCGCCCCGATTAAGCATGTTGACCGACCACGCGTAGCTCTCGGGCAAAAGGGCAGAGGGGTCGGACGCAGAGTCCAACCCGCGGGCGAAGCGCATGTCGCCGTCTTTAATTGCCCCAGTCATTATTCGATGGAGTCCGAAGGATCGTTCAACGGGGTCGCATCATGAACTTGAATTGGGTGGATGACTGGAGCCGTGCGCGTGTATTGCTCTTCCGACAACCAGCGCATTGCCGTCGATTCGAACGCCTCACCGTTTGGAAACTCCCCTGGCGTCGCATATGCCTTCAACGCGCGCAACATCATCAGCACCGCCTGAGAGTTGTGCAGCGGAATCAAATCCTTTTTGCTGCGGACGACAAACTCACGACGCCGAAAGAAAATCCGAACGAATGCGACGGATTGCGAGATGCGAATGCGCCGGTATCTCGGGGCCGTCTCATCGGACTGAAAAATACCGAGCAACAGCCCGAAGTTTTCGTCGTTGTCAACCGTCGACAGGCGGACCGGACCCGCGGTGACCGGCTTCCGGACGCGGGTGATACGGGAGAAGACGGGGGCATCGGCAGGAAGCGCCTGGTAGTTGGGGAACACCGGGACCTTCCAACCGTTTACCCAGGTGTTACCGACCTTGGTCCTGACGAGATTGCCGTTGACGTCTTCGCCCTCGACCCAAAGTTCGCAATTGGCGTCCTCTGCCTCTGCACAGAAGCCAATCAGCTTCGACGGACATTCAATTTCGCGGTAGACGCAAGCCTCGCCCAGGTCCATCCACTGCCAGGCAAGCTCCGGCCCGCACTCGCCGGGACCGTTGATGTGAAAGCTGAAAAGCTGGTCACGAGGAATGGCGGGCTGCCCGACCATGTTCACGGCCAGGACAGTTTCGACTTCGCGGGGCAGGGCGATTGTGCGGCCGGAGACGCAGATGTCGAGAGTCCCCATAAGCGGGTCCCAATCACCTTTGTTCGCCAGCAGTTCGACGGCGTCGGTAATGCGTTTAAACACCACCTGATCGTTGGAGTTACCAACGATTTGCCGGGCCTCGTCCCAAATGTTTTCGACCAGAACCATTATTCGTCGTCTCCAACCTCTTCCTTGGCGAGTCGGTCAAGCTCGGCTTCGCGGTCGTCGCCTTTCGAGGCTTGATCGCGGGAGACGTCAAGAATCTCGATGATGTCGAGAGAGCAGGATTCCGTTTTCTTGCCTTTGTAGGTCTCCTTCGACTCGCGGACTTTCTTGAACCGAACGGTGATAGTCCCTTCGTCGGGGAAATCCGGAAGGTCTTTCACCCCGTCGATATAGAGCGAGGGGTAGTGAACTTCGGGCTCCTTATCCTTCGAGGCGGTGGGAGGACACGGAGCGCAAACTTCAAGGGACGTATCCCACTTTCGGCCAAGATTAATAGGGTCCATAAAAAACAATCTCTCCCTGTAATATGGAAAGTGCGTCAACCGGTCGGGATTAGGAGGAAGCGTAAATGCGAATGGCGTGAGCGCGGCTGCTGACGTTGGTCAACGGAGGATTGGTTCCTTCGCGGATGTCCCCGGTCCCTGCATTGCCACACAAAATGCGGTAGAAGTTGGAACCGTTCACAGTGGAGGAACCGTAGCCAAACCAGTATGGTGTGCCGGATGTCAAAGCAACCCCGCTGAACTCAAAGGCATACCAGTCCCCACTGGTGGAGGTCGTAATCCCGCTCCCGTCAACGGTGTTGGTGCTCGTCGCCAGTATCGTGCCCGGAACGCCCGCGTTATCCGCCCAAACGAAACCTGTAATTGTCCCTGAGGGAGTGCCATTTGCATAAATCAGCCCCTCCACCTTTTCGAGGATGTAGCTGCTGGCTGGTGTGAACTTTGAAGCTTTGTATTGCGTTCCCGAAGAACCCAGGTTGCTGGTGGCTGCTGTGCCTCCGTAGGTTTCGCGGATCATGCTCATCGGCGTCCCCATAGCGGCGAGAGCGGACACCTCCGCACTGTTCAGAGCGCGGATATAGACTCGCGCATCGTCCAATCGCCCGTTCCAATAGCGGTTGTTGTCGTTATTTGAGCGCACCCCGAGGGAAACCTGCGAGGCCGTGTCCCTCATTGCGGCGACTTGCGTTTGCGAATCCACCTCCACACCGTTTATGTAAAGCGAAGCAGGATTGCCATTCCCGCGCTGGACAACGACAACGTGGGACCATGTGTTCACGGGCAATGATGGGCCAGTAAGGACAACGGCGTTCACCGCCGACGCATCGTGGCAAAAATAGGTAAGCGCCGTTGAGGTGTTGCTGAGCGCCCACTCTGCAGTCCCTGCCGTGAATCCAGCAGAGTTTCTCTTGATAATCAGGGACCGACCATTCCCATCAACCGTTTCGGGGAACGCCCAAATCGAGATCGTAAACACGTCAGAATAAAACCAATCGTTGGCTCGAAAATACTGCGAAGAAGCAGCGACGAGCTTGGCATGATGGGTCCCAACTCGCCCAGGGGTTTCGAAGGTTGGGCTGACGGTCCCAGTTGCAAGCGTCCTTCCACCTCCTGAAGAGTCACTGAGCGTATTGTCCAACGTCCAATGCGCCGTCAAATTGCTGACCAGATCGATAGAAGCCGACGTTCGCCGTCGCGACCCGCTTACTACGCTGAAAAAACTCATTCAGTGTCTCCTGTTAGCGTCCAAACGTCGGTGCTCACCCTCTTGAGTCCGATGACGGAATACCGAGCTCGGCTTTTCAGCGTCGAGGACGTGTTCACCGTCGCTCCACTGCCCGCGGCCACTGTAACCTGGCCAGTCCCGTTCTGCTCGATCATGATTTCTGTCCCGACCGGCCATGCGACGGAGGATTGCTGCGGCACAGTGATTGTCACAGCCGAGGCATTCGTGCAGAGGATATACTTGCCGGTGTCCGATAGTTGCAGCGTCCGAGAGGTGGTGCTTTCAGTCACCAACGGTGCGCCAGTGTATCCGCCGGTGGCAGTCAACGTGCCGATAACCGTCGTGCTACCGCTCAGCGTGATCGTGTCCGTCGAAACCAAAGACAACGAACCCGAAGTATCAATAGACATTGACGCCAACGGGGTTCCGTCAGCGTTCATCAGGCCGATCCAAGGCTCGGCCCCAGGCGTGGCCGTGTCTCCAAGGACGTGGACAGGCCCTTGAATCACTCCTCCAGATGCACTGTTCCCCGACCAGTCGAGAAAAGGGTATTCGATAAAACCGTCTACGAAGCTGCTGAGTGTCGCCGACGTGTCCCCGTTCACCACTTGCAACGGACCTGTTACGTGGCCCCCCAAGCTGAAGTTTCCTGCTGCGTCAACATTGCCGGACGAGTCTACTGAGAACACTCCTTCGCCGAACCGAAGGGTGTTGTCGACCCCGACGCGAAATCGTCCAATGGAATCGTTGCTGCCGAACTGGAAGGTTCCGTTCGCATTGATGAACCAAGAAGTTCCATCGACTCCAGTAGGAGAGGTGAGACTCGTCGCGGTGACTGCTCCAGCAGTCAATGATCCACCAACCACTTCGACATTCCCGGTCGAAAAAGGGATTTTCAAACCCTTGTTTTGATTACCGATGAAAATGTCTTTAAAGGTGGACACGGGGTTCGTATTCCCGTTTCCGATGATGAGCGCATACCCAGGCGAAACAGACGTGTTATCCCGACCGATCACAGTCGTGCCGTCTGCCCCCGGGTCCAGATAGTTATCCCGACCGCCAATGATCGTGCAGTTAGATGCCCCCTGAATATGATTCCCAATCCCACCGAGAATTATCGAGGAAGTTTCACCGACGACCCCGTCGATCTCGTTGTCTACACCGCCGACGATGATAGATGCGTCGAGTTCTCCTCCGATGGTATTGTTGGTCCCCCCAAGAATGGCGCAGAATGTCGCTGATATAAAATCGAGGACGTTTGTCGGGTTCCCGCACAGGAAATTGGACGAGGTCACACCATACCGAAGACTCGTGTTGGTAAGGCGGCCGGTAGACGTCGCAACGGGAACACACTCAGTGCTGAGCGCCGCGTCGTTGAGCGTGACTTCCTTCCGGGCAGCTCCGGTCGTGATGGTCGTGTATAACTTATCCGTCAGGAACTCGACGGCACCCGCTTCCGGCGTCGTCATGAGAGCGCCGGTTGTAAATTTGAGCGGGGCCGTAGTTGCAGCAGCGGACCCCGCCGCCAGGTGCAGTTTCGCGGTCGGGGTTCCGATACCGCACCCGACGCGGCCCGCAAAATAGTTGTAATCGTCGGCCCCCTGGCAGTATATCCCGTAACCAGTGGTCACGCCGGGCACCGTCTGAGTGTTAATCTGCAGTCCGCGCGCGGTGCCGATGGTTGCTGATCCACTAATTAAAGGGGTTTCCGCAAGTAATCCGAGACCGAAATTGATCGGCCCCGTCCCGGTATTGAGAACTCGTCCGACGCATCCGATTGCCGTTGTCACCGTGCCCGATCCCTTGTTCTGGGCCTGGCCTAGAAGACCGATGACTCCCTGCGAATTCACATTGAAGGCCCCATCTTTTTCGGCACGGGCAAGACCGCCAATGAGTTGTCCTATTGTATCCGCGGTTGGGTTGAAAACCAGAACGGAGTTGAACCCATATGCAGTGCCGGTAACAGTGCCGCGCAAAGCTAACGGACCCCCAGTCGGCGCGCCACCGATCCCAACCCAGCCATTGATCGAATCAAACTGCAGCGAGGAACTTCCCCCGACCCCACCGCTAGCCGAAAAATGAATAAAACCCGCGGCAGGCAATGGCAGACTCAGGTTTCCCGAGCTCACGTTCAAAGGAGCTGTAACGCTCGTGACGTAGCCTCCGCCACCTCCGCCTTCTCCGGGAGGTCCTTGTGGCCCTTCAGGTCCCTCCGGACCCACAAGCGACTGAAGCCACTCTGCCTCTGTGCCGACAAAACCGTTCGCGACAGCGACCTCGTAGGCCGAAGCGCCGTCATCTCCTGCTGGGCCGCTCGGACCTTGGGGTCCGACCGGTCCCGATGGTCCTTGAGGGCCGACTGGTCCTTGCGGTCCGGGCGGGCCGCCGTGGGGGCCTTGGGGGCCTGCAGGACCTTGTGGACCTTGCGGGCCTGCAGGTCCAGGAGGGCCGAGAACCAACCGCTCATCGGTTTGCCGGAACAAGGGGGTAGACTTACAAATTCGCTCCTTCATAACACTTACGCACTGGCAGGTCCGAACAACTGGAGTTCCAGAACATCTAACGGCGACCCAGGAAAATACAGGCGATAGAACAGGTAACTGCCTGGCGCGGGAATTGGTAGGGGGTTATCATTAATTGGAAACCCTCCATGGGGGCTAGAGAAGTTCACGAGATCGATCCAATTTTCACCATCGTTTGACGCCTGCAGGATACATTGTCTCCCCGCGGGTCCGTGGAGCGCGCAATTATAATGCGTTGCCAGCGTAGGTGCGAAAAATTGATACTGCAGCCATTGCTGGGTCGGAACTTCTGCGGGGCCGCCAATGGGTCGGGGTCCGTCGTGCTGCCACGACGAAACGAAAGTATCAACGGCGGCATAGGCCCGGGTGTTAAAAATTGGAAGCTCGGAGCTGGCGGAGACAATTCCTTTTGTCCCTGTGTAGTTCGCGGTGTATGGGTCGACGACAACCGGGAGGTGAGGGACGATTAGTGGCACGAGTTCGGTAATGGGCAGAACCCCCGAAACCTCGGCCGAGGCTCGCTCGCCGCAATGGCGAAGCTCCGCTACGACGTAGTAATAAGTATCCCCTGCAATAACGTCCGAATCTTCAAATGGCCCGTGTCCGTCCGCCAGGACTTCATACGGACCTCCTGCGGCAGACGAACGATACAAACGAAACGACTTCGACCCGTCAAACGAGGGACTAGCAATCAATAGATAACCATCTCCCGCTGTAACTGTAACAGTCAAAGACCAACTCGCGGGGAAGCATTGAGGAGTCCCTGAACCAGAACCCGAGCCAACGGGATTACTCTCCCCGCAAGGCTGCACGGCTGAAACTTGGTAGTGGTAGGTAACCCCAAATTCGACATCTTCATCGACGAATTGCCCGGCAGGAAGCTGGACAGCCTCCGCAATAAGCGTGAATGGACCTTCTGGCGAGGTGGACCTGTAAATATTGAAACGAAAGTTGTATCGATACGCCGAAAAGTAGGAACTCGACACCACAAGTGAGTCAACTTCTTCTGTCACGCTGAAGGGGACTGCAAAACCTTCAGGGAAGCATGGGGTCGGCCGGATTACTGGGTTGTCACAAAAGCCAGCGCCTGCATCGGACAGCGTGCGAGAACGGCGGGAAACGGGGTCTCCGCTTTCCGCCTGCTTCTTTGCAAACGCTAATCCAGTGCAATTACTCATGCGCTGGTAATCTCAACCACAATCCGACCGTTTCCTCCGTCGCCCCCTTCGGCACCATCTCCCGTCCCGGCTCCGGGACCGCCCGCCCCGCCGCCTCCTGGCGTCTCGCCGTCATTGCCGCTGAAACCGCCGACGCCTTCACGGGCACAATGCCCCCCGCGCTCAACCGACCCGGCAAAACCGACCAACCGAAGAGTCGCGGTTCCTGCGCCGCCCGTTCCGCCCGCGCCGACTGCGCCGTCAACGGCATTGCCGCCACCCTTGCCGCCCTTGGCTTCGAGGAAAGTCGTGAACGTGTCAGAGAACTGACTGGCTCCGCCGTCGCTGCCATCTGCTTCGGAGTCACCGCCGGTGCCGCCCGTGCCCCCCGAACCAACGACGCAGTGATAAGTGGTCCCTGGCGTGACTGTCACTTGACGCTCTGCGTATTCGCCGCCGCCTCCCCCGAAACCGTTGCCGCCACCGTTTGCAGTTGACGCGCCGCCGCCCCCGCCGCCACCAGCGCCAAAGGTTTTGACACGGACCTGGGTCACCCCGGTTGGGCATACCCAGTAATGGGTGCCCGCCTTAGTGAAATTCCAAAACCGAGCTGGTTCCGATCCAGGAGGTCCTTGAGGGCCGACTGCTCCCGCGGGACCGACCGCCCCAGCAGGACCGGCGGGACCGACAGGACCTTGAGGACCCGCAGGACCCTGCTCGCCTTGAGGGCCAGCAGCTTCAGGAGCCCCTGAAGGCAAGATTTTCACTCCCGCGGGAACTGTAACAGCCGCGCTGAGGTTGTGCGGGGGCGCGTAGAGGTTGCGTAGAGTAATCACCGATCCGGCGATAGTGACAACGGTGTAAAAGCCTCCTGTCGAACCCCACACATATTGGCCTACTGCAAAAGGGTCCGGGTTGGTAACGCCGACCTCAACGTCGCCGCCGATCTCCGGCTGGACAAAGGACTCGGTAGTCAGCGCGAAGGCATCCTTACCTGTTACGGTGATGCCCTCTTCGAGCAGCCTCATGAGATAACAGGCAACACCCTCACCGGGTAACCGCGGAGTCTCTGGTAAACCTTCCTCCAAGCTGCACGGGAGTTCCCACGTTACAGTGCCGTCTTCGCCAGCGACCTTGTTCAAGGTGCCGAAAAAGTGGAGAATGAAATTCTCAATCGCCGATGGAAGCGTCTCCGCCTCAGGCGTGTTGTCTGGACAAGTGCTATCCGGGCAGCTCATAAAATTAGTGGATTGTCAAACGCTCAACCAGCGCCTGCGTGTCGCGAGACTGTGCTTCCACGTGCGCGCGACTGAATAACTCTTTCACCTTCGACTTGATTTGGTCGTCCAAATCACTCTCGGCGAGATATTCCTTAAACCATTCCCCCCCTTCAGTTACTTCCGCGACCGCCTTATTGAGCGCAGTCGACGCCACGCGTCCCACCACATTCGTTCCGAGGCCGACAACCGGATTGACGAGGCCGTAAAGCTTAAGACCAACCCACAGTAGAGCCAGCCCCCCGAGCAGCACCGCCAGCATGGAAAAATACCCGACCTGGAAAACCCCGGTTCCCTCGATCTTCTTACCCGCATTCGAGTTATTGTCCGCCTTGAAGCTGTCGACGCGACGATTCAGGGACGCGACTGAGGAATCGAGTTTGGCGGCCAGATTGGTAGCAGTCCCTCCCCAGGGCTTTGCAGGAGGTCCCACACTGAGCGCTACCGCCTCGGTCAAAACCGCCACGTCCTTTGCAGGAGAAACAACTGACTCCGGCACATGATTCGACACTGCGGCGAGCAAGACCTGCTCAGCCTTCACCGCGGCCATGGCGGCTGCCTGTCGTTGGGTCTCTTTCTCGGACAACTTTGCTTCCGGAAAAGTGGCAACCTTGTCCTGAAAGAACTCAACCTTCTTCGGCAAAAGCACGCTGCACCCGCTGGTAAAAACGAGTGCGACCGCAACAAACAACGCGTATAGATTCGTCATTTCGAAAAATAGCTGAACACCCACCCGATGACGGCTCCTACTAAACTTCCGATTGTGACCATAGCCTTCCACCCGCCGCGGGCCTTGTTGAGTTCGTCTTCCAACGAACGGACACGCTGCTCCAGCAGTTCGAAGGACTCCCGCGAGGGTGCAGTCGCGAGAGTCAGCTTCAAGTCTTGCACAGCCCCGAGGATGGCCTTGATGTCGTCCTTCATTTCCTTCACCGCATCCTCAAGGAACTGTGTCCGCGCTTCCAGCGCGGCGATGTTATCTAAGCCCATAGGTGCCTACTTTTATATGATGTTTAGGGAAGCAAATGTCACCCGGAATCAAAGCAGCTTTTCGAAAGTTAGAATGCTGCAGTGAGTTGTGCTGGTCTCAGGGCCGTCCCATTGGATTCGGAGGTCTACCGTCTGTGCCTGGGTGGTATTAACAGTCGCGGGCACGATCAAATTACCCAGGAAGATGGTTTGAACCCCATTCTGGGGCGCTAGAGAGATGCCAACAACACATGTTCCACCGGCTCCGGCGCTCAGGAAGGAGATGTCAACCACGAAGTTCAGAGAGACATTCGCGACGGTGTTAAAACTAACGGAAGCTCCAGCTACCTCCGAGGCCCCAATGTAAACCAGGAAGTTCATATCCCCGGTTTCAAGATTGTTGAACTTACAAATGGCGCTTATCCGGTAGCGGCTCCCCGAGACTACCGAATTGGCAGGAATTACCATGGACCCTACCCCTGTCGGAACAATGCTCCCGCTGGAAGCCCCCAAGTTCTTGATTGCGGAGGAGGTAAACAATACTCCTCCGCGCTGATTTGAAACCGCAGAGCTGAGCTTCCGCAGCATGTCATTCACCGAATCGCCAGGGGCATACAACGTCCCGACAATCCGGCGCAAATAATCATTGATAGAGTGCATGAGAAAAAGCGGGTCGGGTGCGAATTACGGCGCGAGCTGTTTTGACGAAACGGTCGTGCCGTTATACCAGTAACACATGAGCACCCCTGCCACGTTCTTGATGATGTAGCGAGTTCCAGGCTCCGTCCCAAAGTCCGCCGCGACTGGGACTGCGTTGGGAGCGCCCGTTACTTGCGGGAAAAACGCAAGTGTTTGCCGCGTCGGCGGAGCTGGGTTGAGGACCGCGAACTTGATGGTTCCCGTGCTGGCCGCGTAGTCGTAGTAAGCGATGAAAATCTCACCACTGTCCGCCAGACAGAGAGCCGATACGTAGCCTCCTTCGCCGGTCACTGCAGTGTTGATCTTCAGACCCGTATCCAGCCAGTTTTTGCTGATAGGCAGCGGATTAGGCGTGGTCGGTGAGATCGCATTCGTGAGGAAATCACTTGCCATGAGCAGCTT
Organism: Verrucomicrobiia bacterium; assembly: GCA_035629175.1. Taxonomy (NCBI): domain Bacteria; kingdom Pseudomonadati; phylum Verrucomicrobiota; class Verrucomicrobiia; species Verrucomicrobiia bacterium. The sequence goes on from DASPIL010000096.1 coordinate 78,743, forward strand.
GCCGTCCACGCGGCGACCGTAAAGCACCGTCAGAGCTCCGCCATAGTCAGCTCGGGTAATCACAGGCACCGCATTGTCGAAACCGGCTGAAGCGTTGTCCGTGTAGGTCAGGATTGAGCCCTTGAAGCTCCAGTTGAGCCCTGCATCAGTGCTGAGTCCGGTCACGAGGGTGTTATTCGCGGCGTTACGGGCGAGTAGAAAATATACCTGCTCGTTCAACGGGATGATGAAGTTCTCAGACGCCAGTCCGTTGAGAGTTGCGTTGTTTACGAGATGCGCCGTCCAAGTCTTGCCGTTGTCCACCGACTTCAGGCAGTAAGCCCTGGAAGTAGTCGACGCAGACTGATTGTAAGCCGCCGCTACCAAGGTATTGCCGACCTGCTCGACTCGGCCCCAAAGCACGATCAAACCAACGGCACTCTCGAATTGACTGTCAGAGAAGACAAACTCTTCAATCCAATCAATCCCGTTCCACGACGTGAGACAGGACAGCTTCCGAGTTTCCACGACGTAGGCACCTCCCACCAACTGGCCCTGCTGCAACAAGAGGATAAACTTACCCTCCCGAGTAATGCCGAACGACTTGTTGTGGAATCGGTTCGCGGCAGAAAAAACCGTCCAGGCCGCGGACCATGTCTTGCCGCCGTCTGTCGACTTCACCATTCTCGCGTCGAGGGTAGCGGTAGCGGTCTGGCCCATCGTGTTCTCGCCGTATAGGCAATACAGCGTTCCATCCGGATGTGCTGCCAACATGGGGAAACCCATGAATGCTTTGTCTTGAGGCAGGCTCGCCTGGATGTTTGGCGTGAAAACACGGCCTCCGGGCCGCACGTCTGGGTGCTGCGCCGCGGACCAGGCCGCGAAGTCAGATGTTGATACTTGTCGCTCAATACCGGAGCCGCCAGGCCCTGGTTGACCGACCACAATCGCGTCTCCGCTCGCCGGTTGGTCGGCTTGCGGATATTTGTCCCATCGAAAGTTGCTCATAAGAAAATTGAAAACCGCCCGTTCAGAAAAAGAGCCGGTCAGCTTTGCATACTGACCGGCTCCTACTACCCCCTATTGACGAGCCGCCTCGTCAAATTTTACTTAGATCGCCGTCAGACCGAGGTCAGTTGAAGCGCGCTTGTAGATGAACACCATGATGTGCTGCGGGCGCAGGGGCTTGTAGGCCCTGGTGATCTGGTATTTGTGCCAGCCGAAATCACCCCACGTGTTGGTGTCGTTGTCCTTGACGTAGTGCCATTCCAGTTCCCCCCCATGGAGCTGCGGAGCGAACTTGAACGTGCCTTCGCCGACATACTGCTCGGGAATCTGGCGCTCGAACGTGCCTTCGGCGAGCAGGATGCCCACTTCGTAGGTCGCGCTGAGCCAGGCCGGATTCACCTTGGAATACGCGGTCTGCGTGCCTGCGTCGACCACGTTGACAACCGGGTCAATCCAGGTCGGGAGGAACGTGCCACCGTCGATTGCGTTGAAGCGCATCGGACGTTGGGTAGAGCCGAACGCGATGCCTCGATACGCAGGAGACGTCTCGAAGGAGTAGCCGCTGACGGCTTCCTCGCCGAGCTTGTAACCACCCTCGGTGAGCGAGAGCAGAACCTTCTCGACGCCGATTTCGTTGCGGAACGCCTCAATGATGTCGTTCGATCCGATGAAACGGAAGTGGGCCTGGCCCTTACCGCTCGCGGGGAACATTTCACCGAACAGCGCTTCGCGCAGATGGCGAGCACACGCATGCAAAAACTTGAAGCTGAGCTGCGAGTTAGGCAGCGTCATGCTCTGGAAGGTGTTGCCGATGTCGGTTTCTGAGCCGCCCTTGATGTTGGCAGCGAGGTTCGCTGCAGCGGAGTTCGCAGTGATCTTCGTGGCAGACTTCAGCACGAGCTGAGCCTGGATGTCCGCGTTGATATACTGCGTGATGAGCTTCTTCAGCGCATCTTCCGCCGTCAGGTAACTGGATTTGAACGCACCGAAGCCGAGCTTGACGTTCACCTTGGGACCAGTTCCGCGCTTACCTTGGAGCTGGTAGGTGAAGTCGACCTTGCCGGTTTTCTCAGCAGTGCCGTTGGTGCCAGCGATGGCCGTCTGGTTCACGAATGTCGGAACCGCGAGCGAGTCGCCGGGAGCAGCGGGCATTTCAACCGCCGAAGTAACCACGTCACCCTGGCCGGAAGCGAAAGTTCCGCCGCGGAGGACACCGATGAATGGGCTGTTCGCCGCCAGACACTTGGCCACAGCACCCGTAAGCCGATTCGTGTCTTTCTTCGCGATATTGGAAATCGCACCTGTATCAATCTGATACGCCATAACTAACTTCTCCTTGAACTACCGGCGTATTAGCCGGAATGGTTGTTTTGTTTAACTACTACGCTGGGATACACACCACAGCGCACTTCAACCCTCCCGGCCACAGAGAGACTTATCAGGCCCGTTCCAACGTGAGCGGCGTCAGAAAATTGTTTTAGCTCTACATAATTAATATGAGAAGTTCACCCATGATTTGGCAACCGGAGTTATAAAAAAGTAACCCCCGAACGCAATTAACGTTCGGGGGTTGAGTTGGTGATCGAGGCGAAGTTAATCGGCTGCGCCCTGGGACAGTTGCTGCTTATACAGCTCCTCAAGAGCGGTCGAGGCGTCCACGTGAACTGACGCTTTCGATACTGCCGTTGTCGGACGAACATGCTCGCCGCCGGGCCGGGGGTCTTCAGCGCGTCGAATCGCTTCGAGTTCCGCCTTCAGTTTGTCCCGTTCTTCCGTAATGGTCTTGAGCGCGGTGTCCTTCTCCTTGGTGACTTTGTCGAGCTGGGCCAGCACGCCGTCGAGTTCACCTTTGAATTTATAGGCGAGCGCGGTGCCAACTGCGAGTTCCGCGTGACGCGCGGGAGAGCGGTCGGACAAAAACTCCTTCATCCGCGCCTGGGTCTGCTGTGCCAGGGTGTTCGCGGCTTCGATCTCGGCGCGCTGCTCGGGCGTGGCGTTGGCCGGGACCTGCTTCAGAGCGGTCCAGGGGAGGTTCGCAAGGAACTTGTTGGCCGTCTCAGTCAGGGTCTTGACCTCGCGCTCAGTCCGTTCCTTCATAAAACCCTGAGCGTTTGCTTTCGCCTTCTCCAGAGCCAACGCTTTCTCGTCCGAAAGTTTGACGTTCTCGACGAGGGTCGCCTCGACGAACCGACGCATGGCGACCGGCAGCTTCGGCAAAATCGGGTCCCAGTCGAGCTGGTCAAAACCGATTTCCTTCATGCGCTTGACTTGCTCCGCGCTGATGCCTGCGCCTTCGAGCTTTTTCCAGACGGCTTCGACGTTGTTTGCCACCTTGGTGTCGAATTCCTTGAAGGTCGGGTCGCTGGTAACGTCGTGCGACAGGCGGAACTTCCGCAGCTCTTCGAGTTCGGTTTTGACCTCTTCGGGCACAACGCCGACTTTGCCGCGGAGGTCGTTCAATTCCTGCTCCAGCTTTGCGCGGGTGCCGGTTGTCTCTTCGAGCTGCTTGCGCAGATTCGCCTGGGCTTCCTTCGCCGCCTTCTTCAGCGTCTCAAAAGCCTCGGCCGACTTGGGCTTTGTGTGGGGCGGGAGCTGGATGGCGTCCAGAGGGTCCGCTTCGGGTGCGGGAGTGTTCTCCGCGCCCGGCTTCGGGGCTTCAGCCGCGGGAGTTGCAGCGGCCGCTGGCTTTGCGTCGGGCTTGGGTGTGATGGTTTCGTCCGCCCCAGGAGTTTCTCCTGCGTCGGGGGTTTGACCCGTCTCCGCTGCCGCCAGAGAATCGAGGGCAGACATCGTGTCCGCCGAGGCTTCAGGAGTCAGATCGGTCGACTCGGCTTTGGCTCGTAATTCGAGTTCGTCCATGTTTATTGCTTGGGCTCAGTCCACTTAGAGTCGTCGTCTAAGGAGGGGTAGTGTTCAGTTTCTGGGCTCTCCTCGACCGGAGGAGTGGCCAACGACAAAATCGTGTTATACGCACGCTCAAAACCGACAGCCTCTGCGGCCGCGAGTGCCACCTGGTTGACGTCCGAAGAGGCCGAAACCAACGGCGGCCGGTGATCGGCGAGCTGAAGCAAAAACTGCCGTCCGACAGGCGTGCTCAGGAACTGCTTGAGCAGCTCCGAGGACGATTTGTTCCAAGGGGCTAAGCCCGGGCTCACCGGGAGTGCCCGGCGGCGGGATTCTTGGAAATACGCGAGGAGGTGTTTGAAGAACTTCATGCTACTGGTTGTTCAATGGGGGCGGTGGCCGCGGCTTCCTGCTCGATTTGCGCGAGTTGACCAATCGCCTGCGAAAGTTTTTGAATCCATGCCTGGAATTCCTCCAACCCTTGCATTTTCCCAGCTTGGGCCGCCTCAAAATGCGCCATTGCGTGCTGCGCAAGTGACTGCATCGTTGGAAGCACCTGAGGATTGTCCACGGCCATCTCCAGCATGCCGTTTACGACGTCGCGAACGACCGCCATATGCACGAGGTGGTTGTCCCGAGGCGAAATCGGCACTTCGTGGCCGTTTTGCAGCAACAGCAGCTCAAGTTTCTGCAGCCGCACGTTTTCCGCCTCTTCGGTGGGGTCGTTTTGCGGCAAAAGCAGTTTGTCAGCAAACTCCGCGCTGACTTTCGCGGTGAGGCTGCGCTTTTCCAGCTCGTATTGGTTGTAGAGCGGGTTCCCGCGGCCCTCCTGGGCGATGAGTGCGATCTGCTGGCGCTCCGCTTCCGAGTAATCGTTGACTGCAGACACCGCGGGCTGGGTTGAGATGTAGGCCAGCTCCTCCTGCGTGAGCCGAGTGAGCAAACGAGCCTGCAATTCCTTTGCGTCGTCGTCCAAGGTGCGCGGGTCGCACGCCCGGCGCTGCACGGTCGACATCATTCGGGAAAACTGAGTGAGAAATCGCTCGATAATGGCGTCGCGGCGCTCCTCCTCGCGTGATGCGAGTAACTCGACCTGCGCTTTGGTCACACGCTCGCCCTCAATCACTTTGGGGGACGTGGAACCGGCGACCTGGTCAAGGATGTCTGTCAGAAAACTGTCGAGAGCGAAGAACGATTCAACGCCGCCGTCGATTTTTGCCTGCTGGACGTTGTAACCGGTCGCAATGAGGATCGCGTTGCCGACTACCGACATGCGGAACCGCTTGATGAACTTCTCATCGCACTGCAGAACGAGCTTTCCACTGAGCTGCAGCCGGTCGACAACTTCATTCCGCGCGCGGTCGAGCACTCCGGCCATGGCGTAGAGTTCGCGGCCGATTCCTTTGCTGCCATGAATGTTCCCGTTGCCGTGCTGGAACGAGTAGAACGACACCGCGTCGCTCATGCGGTCGTATTTCTTGGACTTCCAGAAAAGTTGCTTCTTGCTGTTGGCATCGAAGGCAACGTGAGTGATGCGCCCGTCGACTTCAGACACCAAAACGTGCCATGCGTTGATCGTTGTCGCGCCTGTAAAGGAGGAGAGGACGGAAGACTCGCGCGCCAGGTCCGCATAAACCCGTTCAACATCGGTTTCGGTGCTGCGCCGGTTGTCCGGCGTGGCCTCGTTTATCGATTTGATGACTTCGGGAACGTTCCAGCCAGCCGCCTTGGCCGCTTCAGGATCGCGGACCAGGTCAAACAACTCGTGAAGGAGGTAGGACTTCTTCAGACAAACGATCGGAGCGGTTTTTGCCGAATGTTTGGTGCCTTGGGGCACGAGAAAGCAGTCCTGGCGATAATGTTCGGGAAACCACGACCAGGTTGTCAGCCATCCGACAGCAGTGTAGCCGAATAAAACGTCCTCGTGCGCGATTTCAGAAAGAAATTCATCCCAACCTTCGCGCCCGCGGCAGAATTCAGTAATCTCGCGGCGGAAAAACTCGGTCTTCTCGGCGGCCTGGGGGAAGCGGTCAGGTAACTTCGACGCGGTGAGATACCGGACGTTGCGCAGGGCGGTCGTGAAACGTGGCACGACCTTGTCGATCAAGCTCGCGAGCGGCTTTGTGGTGAAGTTGGACTTCCAGTCGAGGCCGTCCGACTTCAATTTCGCCGGGTTGAAGGGCCGCTCGGCGTTATACTTCTCCTGGATGCGGGCGTTTTTCTTCGAACGCTCGTCGTTTTCTGCGACGAGACTGTTCACGAGGGCGACCGCCTGCTCGATATTGATGATAGCCGGGGTGTGATCCATCCCCCCAAGCTGCAAATCGGGTGAGTTAGTCGAGGCTACCCCGTTATTATGAGTTTTCGTTTCCTCCACAAAGATGACTTGAGAAAATTAGTGGGCTGCGTCAACTGGTTTTCAAAAATTCGCGCTTCCAAAGACCTCGCGGGCAACTCTCGGTCGCGAAATTGGCCTTCAGGGAGACAAAACAACTGCAATGGCGGCACTGGTTGAAGCGCGCGTCGTAACACGTGTCCTGCTCCTGGCACTTTTGGACTCTCGCCACGACGACGTCATTCGTGACACGCAGGGGCTGCCCTCGCCACGCAGCGCGCAGCGCTCGACCGACCGCCCTCAGAAACGTGACTGGATTCGGGACTGTCATAACTCAAAGCTTCTGGGTGTTAGAGGGGCTGTCCTGAGCATCTCCGCGCCAACACTTGGCTGGCACTCCGCTCAGGAGCAGGCCCTCTGACAACCAGACTGCAACTGACAAATCATCGCCTGCGTTTAAACAGGCTCGACCTTCCAACGCTGCAACCGGCTTGGCTGGGTGTGTAAGCCCGGCCAAAAGTTTCGCCGTGAGCTTACCGCACGGGCGGCAAGGTGAAGTCCATTCGACGTTCAAAGGGCACTGGTCACAGATCGCGACCCGTCGATTCACCTCTTCCTGGGAAGAAATGGTAGCAGGCCCCTCTCCTGAGCGCTCATGCACCCACTTGGAGATCGATCCCATCACCCGAGTCCACACCACCCGCCGCTGTAACTCCGCCTCGTCCGGCACGCAGAGATCAGGGAACCGACCGCACAGGTAATCCATCACCTCGCGGTGCGGATCACCTGGCGGCCTGCCAACCCTCACCCGATATTCCCCGAGGTGTTTGACCAGTTGTTCCAGGGACTGTCCGAAGTGCTCCACCCCGTCCGCATCCACAAAGCGGTAACCCTCGGGCGGGAAGAGATTCGGATTCAACGTCATCATATTCGATATGTTAACTGGAGGGAGAAACGTCAACCGGAGTTGGAAAAAACTTAGTCGAGGTCGTCGAAACGATTCGACTCGCAGCAGATTACGGGGATCGGCTCCTCGTGCTGCCCTTGGCCAGTTACCACGGTGCCTGCGCAGTCGTCGGCCGCGGACGGAATTACTCCGCTCGCCGTGCGCGCAGCGTGGACGAGCAGCGTCAGCGCGTCGGCCTTGTTCGGCGACGGATTGCCGCGGCTCTTGTAGTCGACCTTCGACTCAACGCGCGTCAGTTTGGCCGCGTCGTAACGCCGACCGGTGAGCTCCCGAGCCAGCTCTTCGCTCATGGCCTCAGGCTTCACCTTGAGGAATTCAAACTCCGACCACTTCTTGGCAGCAAACCACAGCTCAGAGACCACGCGCTCGTATTCCTCCTTCGCGGTCTTCGTGTCCTCTTCCAGGATTTTCTTCTCTGTCGCGCTCTCCTGGTAGTTCACGCCGCGGACTTCTTCAGACCAGAGCGACTTGAGCAGATCGTGAACACCCGCGCCGTTGCCGGTGCGGTCGAGCATGAGGCAGCCAGGCGCGACCTTGAACTTCTGCGCCTTCTCTTTGACCTCCATGGCAACCTTGACCGTGTCGCCTTTTGCGAGCGGAAAAATCTGGTCGAGCTGCAGAGCCCAGCGCATGCGTGGCTTGCCGAGTGCATCGCGAAAGAGAACCTCGCGCCCGTTCGGGTGCTCGAAGCTCGGCGCGTAACGGATGCCAATCGCCTTGCCGAAACGACCGACCGCCATTTCCGCGGTGTCGGAGCCTTCGAGCGCGCTGTCGACCGAAGCCACATTCATCGGCTCTTCGGCAAACATGAACTCGCCGCGCATCTTCGTCGCGAGCGTTGTGGAAAAAACTGAGTAGATTGCGCCGCCCCGCGGGAAGCATGCGCGGGCCATGGTCCAATACCCGGGTGTGTCAACTCCACCCGCATTACTGATGATGCGGTCGAAGCCGATGCGCGTCTGCAAGCCGGGGTAAATCACCCGGTTCTCCACTACGTTCTCGCACTTCGCCGCGTCCAGGCGCAGCACGCGCCAGCCACGCTTGCTTGTCCAGAGTTCGTCGGACTCCGGGTTGAAAGCTTCCCAGCCTTGAGGCGGCTCGCACCGCAGCGCCACCTGGCCGCTCGGGTCTTCGGGGTTGAACGCGCCCGCGATTTTGAACCGGCCCGCTTCGCCGTCCATGTTCGCAAAAATGTTGTCGATGTCCTTCCAGACGCCGACAGGGATTTTCTCCAACTCGTCCAGAAAGAAACGGATGCGCGACATCCGGCCGAAGATTGGGTGCGGCTTTTTGCGCGGCACCGCTTTGCGACCTTGGAGGCGGCCGGACTTTTTGCCGGTCGGAATGATGATGCCGCGGATTGCCGACTTCTTGGCGCGCGGGTCCAAGCCGATAAAGAGGTCGCCAATCACGCCCGGCAACGGCAGCGTGCTGCTGCGGTGCATCGTGACCAAGTGCGTGAAAAGGTTGTCCTTGAGGTGGTCCTCGCTCGGGCCGACGACGTTGACGCTCGTGTATTCCGGATCACGCACCCAATCGAGCAGGAACCACGCGCCCGCGCCGTAGGACTTCGACATCGAGGCCGCGCCCATGAGCATTAACGAGTCACTCTCCTTCAACTCGTTCCACACCATACGCGTGCAACGGGGCTTGGCCGTGAAGAGTGTCTCACCCCAAATGAGCTGCGCTGCGTAGTCGTAGCGGTCGTTGTTCAGGCACCAGTAGAAAAGTGAGTTGCACAGTTCGAGCGCGATTTTGTTGTTGTCCACGCGCTTTGCCGGGATGCCTGAGAATTCCGCAATGGCGCGCGCAGCGTCGACCATCTGCTCTGCGTGCAGGTGGCCGGAGGCGATGTTGACTAAGTCCTGGCGTGTCACTTTTCCCCCAGGATATGGACGGTGCGATAGTCGCCGGAGATGTCCAACGTGCCGAAAGGCGAGGTGAGCTTCAGCCCGTCAGGCGGGACGTGGACGCTCACTGGCTCGTCCTTCGCAACGCGGCTGAACATGCTGCAAAGCGGGCAGAAGCCGTTCGAGGTGTTGAGCGGATCGCCGCAGATCGTGCAAAAGTTCATGCCGGGAGAAAGGGTTTCATCTTTAAAGGCACGACTTCGCCTTCAACGGCTGCAATACTTCCCTCTTTCATGCTGACCAGAATTGGCCACAGCCCGCCCTCGCGTTGCTTGTGCTCGCACGCGGCACAAATGAGCGTGGAAAGGTTAGAGAAAACCTCCTGCGGGTCTTTGCCGGTCACCAAAACGCGGGCGGAGAAAATAGGGGGCTCTTCCTCCCAACACGCTTCATCCTCTTCCTGGTTACGCGGGTTACCGGGATGCGTGCAGCTATTGCAAGGCGGACTCAAGTGGCAGGAACAATTTCCTTCTCCGTAAAGCCCGGTAAAATCGTCGCGCTCGATTTGCGCCTCTTTCGTCAAACGCTTACTCATACCAAATACCCCATGTCTTCCGCAGTTACCCAGACAAACTCCTGGCCCATCCTCTTGGCCGTTCGGCACAGCGTTAGGACTTTGTTTGCGACGTCGCGGTTGCCCCAACCGCGGACCGAAGCCCGAGAAAAGCCACTGCGCTCGCTGGCCTCACGTTTCCAAAACTCTCCCCACGTTTCCTCCGGCAACCAAGGCCCGAACCAGCCGAATTTCCGTCGTCGCGGAAGGCGCGATTCCTCGAACGTCTCGCGATCCTCTTGTTCGCGCTGCCGCTTCACCGCGTCGAGAACCGTCTCGCACATCATAATCACGGCCTCGACAGGGAGCTTCGTATGGGACTTGGAATCGTGATTCATATCTTGAGCCCCTTCAGCGGGTTGAGATAGACCTGCACACGACTTTGGTCTGGAGGCACCTGAAACTTGAGCTCTGGGTAGATCGCAGTCGAGAGAGCCACCACATCACGGGTCGTGACCGGCCATCGCTTCAAAAACCACTCCGGGGCGTGCGCCTTTTTGAGATGCTGCCACCAGGTGGTCGGCACCCGCTCGACCACGACAGGCGCAAGGTTCTCGCCAAGCACCCACATCTCGAAAGAGACCGCAACCGTCCTCGCCATGTGGTCGATATAGGATTCGACATCAGTGGACGTGTGGCGCAGCGATTCTGGTAAGTGGACGATGAAGCGCTTGCGAATGCGGTCGAGCACGGACGGCCTGAGAAAAATGTCGCTGACGTCCGCCATCATATTTTGAGTCCCTTTAGTGGGTTGCCGCGCGCCAGGATGATCGGCGACGCTTCCTTGGGCTTCATGTCCTCAGGAAGTCCGAGGGCCACGCGGAGCCTTTCGAGAAGCTCTGCTGCCGCGGGTGGAGGTGGGCCTAGTTCCAGGAAGCCTTTGTAAACCTCCTCGGCTTCGCTGAGCGCATTCAGCGCTTGCTCGGCGACGGGAATGCCGGTGTTCGGAATAATTTGGACGGCGCGGTCGTCCCAGAACTCAGAGTAGAACCTCCGTTTGGTGGCGGTGACCGGCAGCTTCCGGCCAATGTGCTTCTCGCACCACGCCTCAATGGCAGCCAGAACGTCAGTAGGACTCACGCCGCCATCGTCGTGACCCAGATCGACGGGGGCCATGCGGGCAGTGAAAATCTCGACTTCGTATCCTTGGGCCAGCCACTGTTTGACGCGCTCAACCATCGGCTCGATTGGGCTCCCAATGCGGGTGCGTCCGCGCCAGCCGTGATACTCCGCGAGCGTTCCGTCGAGATCGACGGCGATTACTTTTCGAGGTGAGTTACTCATAGGGGATTATTCAATGCGTTGCTGATATTTGTTTTCAAAGGCTCCGGAATTGAGTAGGTCCGGATACGAAGCGACGGTGCGGGACAACCGCAAGCGTGCTCAGAAGTGTTCGCGCCACAACGCACGCAGATAGGTATTTCCCACGCGCCGGGCTTAAATCCGGAAGGTGTCATCTTGCCGGGGCAAACATACGGAGTCTCTGACGGACAAAGTTCCTTCACGGCACGCTCAGTCCGGGTCCGGTAATGCAAGAGCATGGCGACCCAAAGGAGGTTGGCCGCGAAGATGAACAAGCCGCCGAAAAACGAGAGCCACTGACCCAGGTGCGGGTAATAGAAAAGGTTCCACCCGCCCCAGGCTGCGAAGAACGCGGTGGAGAGTGTCGAGATACCCTTCACCTGCTTCTCGCGATAGAGCACGCGGCAGTGGTTCAGGACCATGAAGCCCGCGAGGAACTCGAAGAGGCCGTTGATTGTGTCGGGAAGGCTCATCAGATCGTAAATGAAGTCCCGCAGCGAAAACAGGTGTGATGCTTAAAGTGCGCAGGCCACGCGCAGTCGCAATCCTTGTAGTCGTGCAGATAATATTTGCAGCGGATGCGTGCGCTGAACGGGGCGAGCAGCAGGAAAAAGGTGCGCTGCGTGGGTGCCCAAGTGTGTTCTTCAACCCAATCGAACGCGGGTGTCGCCCACTGCCTTTGTCCGAGGTGCATGAGCACCCAGAGCAAAAACATAACGACAACGCGGAATGGGTAGATGAGATACTTCATCAGTAGTGGAAAAGAGGTGCGTGGCAGACTCCGTGATAGTCGCGGCGAGCGAGCCGCTGCCATTCAGCGAACCAATCGGACTTTCGCCAGTCGACTGTGTCGGCGAGCGCCACGATGAAAAGAGCGCAGATCATGCGTCAACGCGGAGGACCGGCCAGGTCAGAGGCGATTCATTGGGCTCAGGGCAGTCCTCCGGGTTACTCGCCGTGCGGCCGAGCGCGTTTGCCATCTCCCCGTTCGTGAGCAGCAGGTAATTCCGCTCGCCCCCAAAAACGACGGGCACGCGGTTGTAGACGCGGGCTGAGCCAAACTTGGGGTCTGAGTTAATGATCGTCTTACAGTGCCCGAGCACCGGCTTGCGGGTCATGCAACAGTAAACTGGCCAGAGCACGAAGAGTGCTGCTGCTCCGAAGACGGTCCCGGTAAGGAATAGGATCAAACTTGTCATAAATTTCAGGGAGTGCGTGTGGCGGTGCGGGCGCTCGTTGTTTACGAGGAGTTTGAGACCTACTCGACCCCATGGGCCGAACCGCAAGCATTGTTCTTTAACTTCGTCTCACCACACGCTTCTCTAAATTCGATATGAGAATCGGCGCACTAAACGTCAACCGGTTCTTTAATTACCCAGCCGGATTTGCAAATTACTCGTCGCGACCGGCAGGCTCGGAGTGCTCGCGACATTTGAAAAATCGGACTCGCCCCAGAAGTTTTTCGCGGTCGCGCGATAGTAGTGCGCCCCGGGGACAACCTCGAAGGAGACGCTGGATTGGGTGCCGGGGACCTCCACTTCCTTCTCCCAGGTGAGCAGGTCAGTGGAGTGATAAACGACGATGGTCACCTCCGCTGCCTGCGGGTGGGGGTCCCAAAGCAGCGTCACCGTTTTGGGTTCGAGTGAAATCTCCGCCAGGACGGGGAAAACCAAAAATGCGGCCAGAACGAAACTCAACAAGCGTCTTCTCATGTTACTCCTACGGAGCGCGGCTCCGCGGAATTACTGAGCCATCACTAACATGATCTGTTGAGTTAGACCCCCGGTCGTCAACCGATGTCTTCGCAGTCTGCCAGTTTTCTGCTGTTCTCCCAGTGGTAGATGACGCCGTCGATCTGCCGGGCCGTGCGGGAGAGGACTCGGAGCCGGGCATCCAAGGAGAGTTCTGTGGATTTATCGAGCGCCTTCACCAGCCGTCGAATCGTGCGCGAAAACATGAACAACTTGTTCCGACGATGAGAGAATTTGGGTGCTCTGTCCCATAAGGAAGGCTTCTCACGATAGACAATTTTTACCGCGCGGCGAGGACTGAGCGAAATGGCGGGGGTCGGCTCGCCCCCCGTCCGGGTGGGGGTCGGTGGCGGGGGTGCAGGTGCCGCCGGGGGAAGGGGCGAGACCAAGGCAGGAGCCTCCAGCAGCGACTTTACCGTTATCGGGTTCGGCTCATCAGAGGAGAGAGGACCATTAGTCCTCTGCTCTGGGCTTGGTTCTCCTCGGATTGCTAGGGGGAGAACATCAGTGCCTCTGGGTGCATGCCTGTGTTTGTGCTGTAAAAGATTCCAGACACAAGAAATTCGTGGAACTAGGCAAAATCTGCCTGGCGAAACATCTACGGACTGGACGATCTCTCGGGTCGGGAAGCCTGCTAAAGATAGGCGAGTTACTAATGATTCGAACCTCGCAACCCGATTTCGCTCGAATGCCGGAATATCACCATTAGTCAACGTGATCTTCGGACGCCAACCGAGCGAGCGCGCAACCTCCTCAAGTTTTCGCAAAGTTGGGGCAGGGGGCACACTCTCGCCCTTGGCGCAATGAGGGAACACGGACAGCCCGGCGCGTTCACAAAAACGACGCTGCCAACCGCGGCCGAAGCGAGCGACGAAAAAGCGTCGCAGCTCGGCGGCGTGATAGGCGTGGAACTCGTCGAGCGTCACTTAGCGGGAGGGAGCTGGGGGACCGACTCTTGCGCGAGCTGCTGGCGCACCAAGGCGACAGAATCAAGACCGGAAGACTCAGCGGCATTCATCGCATTCATGACCAAGAGCGCCACGTTCGAGCCCTTGCCGTCCTCCTGGCTCGTGGGGCGTTCTTCAGCGGTGTCGCCGAGTGCGCGTTGGGTCATGAGTTGGCAAGCCTCCATAGCCTTCACCAGGTCGGTCAGGGCGCGCGTCTTGAATTCAGGGCCGAACTTGGTGTTGACCGTCAGGCGATCAACCAGGTCTTCAGCGTCGCCTTGGGACAAGTGCTGAATGACTTTGTCGAGCAATGCACGCGCACGATGGGCCTGGACGTAATTGACGGCACGGTTGATCTGGATTTGCGTGTTGCGTGGGTCGCCTTCGCGCAGCTTGTTCCACTCGCGAACTTTGTCCGTCCAATGTTCAGCGCTGGCCAGGTCGCGCACCGTCTCGACGTCGATGTCAAGTGTCAGGGCGGTCTTGCCTGCGTCGCCGTTGAAGGCAACGTAGGTCTGAAAAATCTGCGCAACGTCGAGCGCGTTTTTATTGACTTGAGGCAGGGCCATTGGCTTGGGCTTTCGCTTTCCACTCACGACGGGACTTCGCTCGCAAACTCTGCTGGGCCTTCTTGCGGAGGTCCCGGGCGGCGGTCGGGGCGGTCTCGAACAGTTTTTGTCGGGGCTTCATTGTCCTTTCCCTAATATGAGCGCCGGAACAGGCCGCCGCCAACCAGTTTGGGCGAAATTCGCCAGGAGCCGTTTAAACGCAGCGTCATGCAAAGGTCTTTTGAAAAGCGGAAAAGCCTGAAAAACCTGGGGATTCAGGGGAAAAAGGAGGCATGATAGAAAGCGGCTGGACTCAACTTTAAGTTGGTCGATCCGGCACCTTTTCTTCGATCTATACCCTGTTTTATATACGCGACCCCCTTAAAAGTAAGAGAGTAGTGTAAGAGCCAAAAAAAGGGCCGGACCGACCAACTTAAAGTTGAGTCTGGCGGCTTTCTATCATAGCTGTTTTTCTGCCCTTTTCCCTTTGTTTTCGGCCTTTTGTGGCTTCCAAAAGATCCTTTCAAAAAAACTGGTTGGCAGCCGGTAGCCCTTTTCACCATATCCTTTATGTGAACGAACAAAATTTTGTCGGCGTCTACCCAAGTGGGTCACGGGCACTGCCCTACAAAGTCCACTACTCGGCCAAGGGCAAGCTCATCTATCTCGGCTCCTACGCCACAGCCGAAGAAGCTGCCCGGGTCTACGACAACGCGGTCATCTGTTTTTCCGCACCCGGTCTCGACTGCCGCTTCACACGTCTCAACTTCCCGGAAGCCTTCAACGGGAACTACGCAGCCGTCAGCCCGTTACCCAAAGTCGCTGATGCCATCACCCGCTACACGCCACACATCAGGGGTGGCAACCAGCCGACAATCGACGACGTGCGACTGGCCTTCGGCAACCTGATGAGGCAAGTCAATCACGTCGCAGCGGTTTTGGGCATGAGCCCGCTTCGCCAGCGCCACCTGGCCATGGTCACTGCGGAAGCGTTGGAGAACACCGACTTTTGCCCGAAGTGCAACAGGCGCAGCGCCATCATCACCTGCGAGCATGGCAAGTTTTCAGCGTGCTGCGAGGTTCACTTTTTCGAGTTTTCTGAGAACCCGGCCACCGGCCAGCTCGACTGCATATCTCGGTCTAAGTGGCACAAGGAACTCGAAGCCCCGATCTGTCCTATCCAGCAAAACGTTAACCCAATGACAACACTATGATCTCACGAAAGAAACTCGGAAAAACACAGCTCCTGTTTTTACAGGCACTCGGTCGCCATGGTCGTTACTACCGCGGCTGCGGGTGGGTCTGGGGCAAGCCCTCGGAATCAGTCCGCCTAGCTGAATCGCTGCTTCGCCTCGGCTACCTGCGAAAGGTCGAAGAACCCTCCAGGGGCTACGTCTACTACGAGACCGAGGAGTATCTTGCCTTAGTCCGTGCCAAGTTTTAAGGAGGACCCATGGAAGCCTTTTTCGCCATTCTGTGCCTCGTCGCTCTTTTCGCGTTATCGGTCGCCGGTTACACGCACTCGGCAACACCTGACCGGCAGCCTGCAACACCCGACACGAAGCCCGCACCACGCAACTGGTTCTTCGTTCTCTCGCTCCGGGATTCCCCTCGTGATGGTTTCGCGGTCTTCCAGGGTCCTGGGGTGGGCATGCTCACGCGGGACCTGGCCTACGCCAACCGGCTGACCGCTGCCCAGGTCGCCGAACGTCCCGACCTTTACAACGACCGAGTCAATACCGTGGCCATCCCGGTCGACGATGTGCAGGCGATCATTGTGGCTCCCTGGCACCTGATTTCGTGGCCTGGAAAAGATGCCAACCCCAAAGCCTCTTGAGTATGTGGACGCTCTTCCTGGTTCTTCTCTCGGTCGGTTTCCTCGCCTTCGCGGCCTGCTGCCTGTGGCTTTTGTGGGTTCGGTATCATTGGGTTTTCGATGATGCCGATTTTGACCCGTAAACATTGGGGATTCTTCGCTTCAAAAAAGATTTAAAAAAGTATTGACGAAAATATTGACGCCGTTAAGCTCTTGCACATGAGAAACATCTTTCTGCCAGCAGCGGTTCGAGCCAAGGAACTTGGCAAGCCCCTTGTGGTCGCCCACTACTCCGGGCGCAATGTCCAAGTGCTCGTCAACGACGTCGTGGTGCTCTCTGACGGGCCTTACCACTACCCGGTCGACTGCGCCCGGGTGCTCGGACAATCCATCGCCAAGGAGCGGGGCGGATTTTTCGGCGGCGTGGCGGAAGTGGCCTTCAACTCGTAACCTGCTATGGCCAGCCTCCCTATCTTCTGGGTCCGACAGGACAACCACGGCTCTGTGCGCGCCGCCTACCAGGCAGCCAACGGCAAGCGCTACTACCCGAAGCCTGCGGGCGCGATTTGGGCTGGCGTCTCGGACCTTTTTCGGCGCAACAATCCGAACTCGCCCTTCGACATCTCCCAGGAAGCAGCGGTCTACCGCATCGGCGGCGAGCTCTATTGCGTCGAGAGCGTGTCGTCCCGCGCGTTCAAACCTCTGGCCGACGTGCTGAAGGCGCAAGCCGACCGCCGCCCGTTTTACGTGCCTTCCGGCTTCATCGCCCCGAAGGGCTGTGTGGCGCTGCGCGCCGAACTCCTCAACGAAGCAATCAAGTCCCTTTAACCCTCAACACGAACACTTATGAAAGCCATCATCGAATCAATCGAAGCATCAATCGCAGACATCCAACGCCAGCTCGACCGGCCCGTGCTCGACGGCACGCCCTATCTCCTGGTCGCCGACTTCCGGGGCCTGCCGGTCGTCGTCACAGTCGAGAACGGCGTGCGTGCCTTCCGCTCCTTGGACCTTTTGGCCGATCACTGCTGTGGCGCAATCTGCTACTCGGCTGAGTCTGTCGCCCAGGTGTTGCGCCGGTTCGAGGTCAACCCGGACGCCAACCTCAGTAACCTTCGCCCGCTGCATCGCCGGGAGTTTTTGAAGCAGCGCCTGGACGCGCAGAAAACCCTGCTGGCCCGGCTGCCCGCGCAGCTCGTGGCGCTCGAAGCTTGAGGCGCGTATGAACGCTGAATGCTCTATCTGTGGTGGCGACCTGGTGGAACTGGGTTGCCTTGGAAACCGGGTTCACTCCCGCTGCCGCAACTGCGGCGCGCAGTCTTCGCGTGAATCGAAGCTTGAGCCCGTCACCTACACCTTGCCCGCGTCTTGGGCGAGCTACCTGATTAACGGCGACGCCAGCGGGCTCGAAGACGGGGAAAGCAGTCGCATTGATTATTGGCTGCTGTCGCACAACCTGCCGAGCCCGGTGGACTGTTCTGAAGAGGCTCATTTCGCCCGCAGTAATGACGCTACCCAGCTCGGGGGCGACGTGCTCGAATACACCTTTTTGATCCGCTCATGAAGACCAAGCTCTCTGTTTTTGAACGTCATCAAAAGCGCATCGCGCTGCAGACGCTCGCGATGCACGACGCAGGCGCTGCCATCGCAGGCGCTGCCATCGCAGGCGGCATGACAAAGACCGAGGCGCGCAATTTCCTGCGCCGCCTGGGTTACTCCGAAGTGCAAATCAAAAAACTCGAATCATGAAAGCAACTATCCGATCAATCGAACCCTCTCTCATTGAGGTGTCGAGGGACGACCTTCGGATTGTGACTCAGGCCGTTCTCGAACACTGGACCCGCGAATACACCCTCGGCAGCGGTCGGGACGTGGTGGAGTGCGTGTTCTGCGGCAAGGAGCAAGCTGTGGACTATTCGCGGGGTGGGGGCACGATTCACAAGCCCGACCATGAGCTCAACTGCGCTGTCCTGGTGGCAACTTCTATCGCACCCCGTCAATAATCATGACCTTGCTACCCGAACTCCGGCGCGCCGTCATCAGCTACAAGGCCGCACAGTCCACTCTCAGGGACGCCTCGTGGGCGTTGCGCGAAATCCGCAACCAACTGTTTAAACCCGGCCAGCCGGTGCGCGTCTACTCCGCACGATACAAGGGTTTCGGCGTGGTTGTGAAAGAGCAGACCGACCCGTCCATGCTTCCCGTGAAGCTCGAAAACGGCAACGTGTGGTGGTATCCGGTCGAAGACTGCCAGGCGCGCACCTGGGGGCAAGTCAACGTGCTGGACCCGAGCCTGCGTCGGGCGTATCTGCGCTGGCACGGCAGGCAGACTTTTCGCGGCCCGCAGGGGGCGCTGCCGTGAGGCTGCAAAAGATTTTTCACTAAATACATATTTACGTATTGACGAAAATAGATTCATCACCTATTCTCGCGCACATGGAAAACGTCATTGAACAAAAACTCGAAGTCCCGGCCAAGTCCCGGGCCGCAAAGTTCATCGCCTACGTGCGCAGCCTCGGCCACGAGCCGAAGATCGAAGTCAGGCCATTCGGCAGCACGGTCGAAGTCGTGATCGAAGTCGCCTCCCAGGTTGCCTGGGACCGGTCGAGCCTGACGGTCCAGTGCTTCATCAGCCCGAAGTGCTCCTATCGTCGCGCCAGCGAGCGCGTCCGGGGGTTCTACATCGACATCTGCGGCGGCACCAAGAAGGGCCTGACGCAGTGGGAGCGGGCCTACCACGCCAAGGAGATCGTCGCCCGCAACAAACGCAACGCAGCCTGATTTTATGAGCAAATTCACGACACGCGGACACATTCCCAAAGGGCTGCTCGATGAGTGCGAGCGGCACGCCGACAAGGTCCTGGAGGTCGGCAACGAGAAGAGCAGCGGCGACGGCTATTGGGTTATCCTGAAGTCCGGATGGCGCACCTGCGACGACGTCGTCCACGCAGTCCACGAGGACACCGCCATGGGCGCAGCCCGCATGCTGCGCGCCGTGGTTCGCTGTGAGTGCCGAGATTGCAAGCTCTCCCGAATTTTTTGCCTCTGAATCCCGTCACCGAATGAAAGCGCACAAAGTAAAAGTAAGCTACGTGGTGGAGTTAACCCCTGAGCAACGGAAGGCGTGCCTCAAATATGCGGATTCGCTAGGGCTCTCCTACGATAAACCCAAGCCCCAGACGCTCTTGAAAAGGCTTTTCAAAGACGTGGGCCAGGACGCGCTTTTAAAAGCTTTAGAAGCTGCTTTCTGAGCGAGCCCCGCCTAATTTTTATGCCCACTAAATCCCAGTCCGCCCCGTCCGTCGAAGAGTTTCCAGGCTATAGGCCGGTGAGCGAGTTGTTCAAGCGGCGCTTCCCCTCGCACAAACTCAACCATGAGAATTGCCTTGGCGGTGTAATGCCTGTTGACACCGTGATTCTGAGACGCGGCACGTATTTCAACAGGCAGGGTTACGTGGTGCGTCCTGGGTGGAAGCTTCGCGGATGGACAGCGCCACCTTACCAGGGCTCGGCTGAAACAGCTCTGGTTTTTGAAAAAGAAACCGCTGCCGTTCCATACGGAGACCACTGGACGGACCGCCAGGAGCCCGGCATCTACTGGACGCACGCGTCCGCGGGTTACCTTTTCTTCTACCTCTGAATTTTATGCAAAACAAAACCACTAACACTCCCAAAAAGAGAATCGACATAGCCTACTATCTGCTTGAAATCATCGGCGGACCGGGGCTGGCCCAGAGACTTAAAACTGAGGTTCTTCGTGGCGTTCAGCTACCGCCAGGAGCGGACGAGCCGTTGACTGAAGAGGAATGGCAGGCTGCATGCGCCTTCGTGCGCCAAGAGGCTCCTGCGCTTGCGCGAATGTTGACGCAAGAATGCCGCCGGGTGTCGGCTGAGCTACGCGAACAAAATAGCCGCAATTGATTTATGCACACCCTAACTGAAATCACCACAGCAATCGAATCCTTCACACTCGACCGGGCACTCGAAGCCGGTCACGAGTCACCGCACTCCGTCGCCCACGCAGCCGGTGACGAGTTCCGCGCAGCGACTAACCAGCCGGAGCCAATCCGTCACTGGCAGCCTAACTACGTGAACCGGGCAGCCCGCCGCACGCGCACTGCCACGAGCTGAATTTATGGCCTACAAGAATGTCAACGAGGGGAGCGCCGAGATGGCGGAACTCGCGGAACTCGCGGAACTTGAGGCAAGGCTCGGTCCGTCGAGACCAAAAGACTGGGACACGTCCCACTTCCGTTGGGACCGCAACTTCGGCTCATGGAAGGGCGTCCGGCACGAGTTCCCCGGTGAGATAGTTTTTGACAGGGGCGTTACCGTAATGCCGGGGGCGGGGGAACTGCCCTTCAAAATGGTTCGAAGCGGGTTCAACAATGGATGGCGATTTTCGGTATCAGAGTTCTGCGGGTGGTGGGACCGCGGCGTCCGAACCCTGAGGGAGTTCCAGAAGCAATACCGTTTGCGGACTGTCCGGGGACGCGACCGGCAGGCCAGTCTTCGCGTCTATAAGGAGCAGCGACGGGTGCGCGTCTGCAATTCGGCTGGAGAGTCCGTGTGTTTCTGTGTCGGCGTGGCAAGCTCCAAAACTCCCGGCTATATCCTTGTGGGTTCGGCAATGCGGAAGGCCAGATCGCTCGGCCTGCAAGGGGGCCTGGGCGGGTTCACCGTCGAGTGGCTGGAGGCGACGGCATGAGGATTTTCTCAAAGTTTTCCTGGCACTCGGACACCTGCGCGCGTCTCGCGTCGCTCGCAACCCGTCTCTTGTTCCACGCACCGCCCAGCCTGTCGCCGGAAGAGCGCAGTCGGTTTTCGGCAGCGATCAAGGCGCACCCGCTCAAGGACGTCGAGGGCAGGGTGTGCTGGCGAAGGGTAGGGCAGCGCGGATGTTTTCGTCGGCCCTACAGCAAGAAGGCCGTTCAGCAATGCCGGACGCTGCGCGCACGTTTATGCACCCGTTCGAAGTAGCCGGGCTCGGGCCACCGCCATACACGCTGGAGATCGTCACGGACACGGGCGACCTGTCCGAGCAGTGCATGCGTTGCTCGACGAGGATTCGATATCTGCACCACATAGTCGCCGCCGACGGGAAACAGAGTTTCGTCGGAAGTGAGTGCATCAAAAAGGCCGATGATCCGGAGCTGCGCAAACAGTTGGACGGCCACCGGAGTTCTCGGAAAAAATGGCGGCGCTGCAATGGCTTGCGGGACCTTTGTGTCCTCTGGAGACGACCGAAGCGAACAAATTTTTTGAGGCCATTAGGCGGGGATGGGCCAGTGACGCATACACTTGGCCCTGCGTCTTGCGGGAGTATCGGCGTTTCAAGAAGGCGCGAAATAAAATATTAAAGTATTGACAGAAAGTGCAGACCCGCTATTCTCGCTCCCATGACGACTGAATACCTGCCCGCACCGCTGACGGAAGGCCACTTGTGCCCCGACTGCAAGGGCACGGGCTGCGATGTGGATGCCACCCGTCGCGCCCGGCGGAGGAGCCTGATCGACCGGCGCTCTTACATCACCTGCGGTAGCTGCAACGGCAACGGGCTGGACCCGGCCGCGTATTTCCGATGGACAAACTCATGAAACGAATTCTTGCACAACTCACTGATCGCCTGGGCGCGCCTGTTCGCGTCGAGGACGTCAACACCAACAACGCATGGGGCTTCGGCGGCTGGTCCGGCAAGCGCTACGTCTTCACCAACGGCTTTGCTTTCGAGCACGGCCAGGCAAGCACGCGGCACTGCGGCCTGTTCCCAATCAGCCGGGTCAAGAACCCGGGCTGCATTTGGAGCATTACGCCGCCGACTTTCGTCAAGCACTGGGATAACGGCCTGCGCAGCAGCGACGATTTCCTTCGTCTCTACTGGCGCGGGAAGTTTGGCGAGGAAGCGCCCGCACACTTTTTCCGGCCCGAAGTAGCACAACCCGTTTAAACGCACTATGAGAAACAACATCAGTGGAGAAATCAAAGAGTTAACGGAGGACGAGTTCCTGGACCTGTTCGACCCATCGGTCCACGAGGTTCTTAAAGTCAAGTCGAAGCTCCCCGGCGCGGACGCCGTGGTCTGCTTCGAGGTGCTGGACATGAGTTCCAGCCAGTGCGGGCACCGCACGGCGCTGGTCATCGGCCCCGGCTGCACCTACCAGGAAGGGCACCTGGTCGATGCGCGCCTGGGTGACGTGCCGAGCCGCTTTGCGTATCCGGTCGCGATCTGGCGGGTGCGCTGCGGTGTTTGCTCGTCCCAAGGGTTCACTCCCTCGAAGACGGGGGAGGGGTGCGAGTATTGCGACGGGACGTTTGGCGGCAACCCGCCCCGATTCGGCAACGTGATCGAGGCTCTCCAGAAGGAGGTCAAGGACTGTGCGCTACGTCGCGCCTGCACTGCGGACCCCGGATATTTTGATGCCCGCATTGAAGAGTTTCAGGCCGCTATCAAGCTACTTCGTGGAGCTTAAAAATTTTCTTTCACGAATACATATTTAAGTATTGACGAAAACAATTCCAGACCCCATTCTCACGCCATGACATACGCAGAAGAAAAACAACACGCGCTGAACCTCATCAAATCCGTCGCCGCTCAATTCCCTGGCTCCGAGCTGGTGGTGGACGACGAAGGCCACGTCCGCTACCTGAGCCTGGGCGGGGATGAAGGGCTTTATATTGGCTACGACCGCCACAAGAACCGGCTGAACATCAGCGGGCGCTATCTGTCTTCCCGCATCGAGCACGACAACGAGCAGTTTTATCCTGGCCGGTTATGGAACCCGAAGTGCGAAACCCCGTCGATCACGGTGGACGCCAACAAGTCGCCGGAACAGATCAAGAAGGACATCGAGCGCCGGTTCCTGCCGGATTACCGGGCAGCCTTAGCTCGCTGCCGGGAGGCGCGCGACGCTCACGAAGCGTATATCAACGAAACGAACGCCACGGCTGCGGCGCTGGCCGCCAAGCTCAACTCCGTCGCGACCGGTAACGCCCACGGCACGCACCTAAAGCGGCACATCCGGCTCGACCACCTGGACGGCTCAGTCGATGTCAGCCGCGACAGCGCGAGCTTCAGCCTATCACTGTCGCTCGACAAGGCGCGCAAACTGGCGGCGTTCCTCGCAACCCTCTGATTTATGAAGCATGTCGCGTTTGTCGTGGAGCTGTCGCCGCAGCGGCAGGCGTATTTGGGCAAAGGGCCGACGCCCGCCCGCTTCCTCGCCAAGGGCGGGGGCACCACCAGGTTCCTGGCCAAGGCGCGCCGCTTCCGAACATTCGCGCGGGCGGGGTTTGCGGCAGCGGATTACCAAAAGGCCCGCGTCCGATATTTGTGGCCGAACGGACACTTAACCGGAATCTGATATGCACCCTGTCGAAACTATTATCGCCGCGGAAATCGCCCGCACACTTTTCGTGACCGCCTACGCTGACGCCGTCGAGTCGGGCGAGCTGGACGCCCCTGGCGCAAGCGGCGGCGCGGACTGGATGGACGTGGCTCCTGCCACTCCTGACAATGCCCTGGCGCATGCCTGGCGGCTCATTGGGCGCATTGAACAGTGTAACCGGACGTCGCTCGCATGCATCCTGGCAGCGGCCTGCCGGGCGGACGGCGTGAGTTTTGAGAAACTGCTCGAAGACGTCGAGCTGCCGGACACAGCACGCCCGCGCTACACCTACCTGAGCCAGTTCGGCCACTACCTGGCGATGCAGTCGCTGGGGCACGGCGTGTCGTGGTTCGATGACCACGAGGAATTCGACCTGAAGCTTCCGTATATTGAGAACCCGCTTGACGACGAAGTCTACGATCTTTTTTCAAAAGCCGGTTGACGTTTTCTGTTTGGATTAACAGATCAAGTTGTAACTGAAATTTTATGACACCCCGAACAAACCACTGAAAGGACACATGCACGGACTACCTACAATCCACCGGATCAACGAGCAGGCGGCGCTCAAAGCTCGCCAGAAGGCTGGGCTTAAGCCCGCGAACGAAAACGAAGCCATCATCCGCAAGGCAACGGCCGCGAAGCCCAAACTGAAAGCTGGCGCGAGGAAGGTCACATACCAAGGCCGCGAGACCGAGGTTTAAACGCAATCGGTCGACCGGTTTCGAGAAAGTTTCGAAACCGGTTGACGCCGACGAAAATTCTCAACAGATCACAAGTATATGAGTTCTCCCTCTGAGAAAAAAATCGCGATTGGTTCAATCGGCGTTGGGTTTCCCGGCATCCTGGCAATCGTGTTCATCACCCTGAAGCTGTGCGGGGTCATCAACTGGTCGTGGGCCTGGGTTCTCGCGCCTCTGTGGCTCGGATGGGCAATCGTGCTCGCCTTTCTCGCAGTCATCTTTCTGGGTTGGTCGGTCCTCTGGCTCTTTTGGTTCCGGAAAAACGGCTGATCCCCCTCTCGTCAATTTACCATCCTACAAAATATGAATAGCGTAACTCCATCCACCGTCACCCTCGAAACTCGCGACGGCTTCCTGTCGCCTGAAGGCCACCTCCACGCATGCGCGCCGGGCGGTCATGACGCACTCGCCGCTGGGCTGCTGGCGCAGTTGAAACTCGAATCCAAAGCCGTTGCCGGAAAGGTGTTGGAGCAAGTCGGCTGGCGTCGTCTCGAAAATGGCGAGTGGGCCACCGGCCAGATCGGCGTAACCGGCGCGCAATACAAAACCATCGAGCGCTGGTTCGATAAGTCGCGCGACGCGTTCGTGCCTGCGGCACCCGTGGAAGTGCCCGTTGCTCCTGTGGAAGTGCCCGACGTGGCAGAACCTCCGGCGGCTGTCGAGGTCGTCGACGCCGAGCCCGGCGCGATTCCTGAGTAGTTTTAACAACCCTCGGCATGGTGACACGCGAGACGCGTGGACGGGCATTGGTGAATGAGCCTCATGAAACACCGAGGGCCGATTTCAGTTCTTTGATAATTTTGTGCGCGATATAAGCGCACTATCCACGTGGGCGGTCGCACCCTTTAGCAAAAGGTCGGCGAAGAGCTGCTAACTCGGATTCGGAGCCTCATAAGCTTCGAACGCCCCCGGTTTTTCGAACTCCGATTGCAAGATCGGAGCCGGTAGAAACCCGGCGTAGCGGGCCACGATACGGTCCACCAATTTGAAAGCTTTTGGGTGTGCGTAGATAGGAAAGCTCGTAGGAAACGGGACGTATCCTGTGAAATACGTGTGAGTAGTTGGGGCGGGCGATTCCCCGGGAAGTGTCGCCGCAGGTTCAAGTCCTGCCACATCCACCAATTTTGGGAGGAGGGTTAACAGCCCGGCCCAAACACGCCTGCTGCGGAGCGGTCTGACTCTTTTGAGAGAATAACAGATGACGTGAGCAGGCACCTTTTCGACCGGTAGTTGCAGGTTCGAATCCTGCCAAGTTCTGCGTCTTGTGGAGTAATAGGTAACTGTCTGAATCGACCGGCGCGGAGACGAAAACGCAGGTCTGGCGACTGGACTAAAGCAGTCGCAAGAATTTTATGGCACGAACCGGTTAGAGGCCGGACTGGTAAATCGAGGGCGCGGTTGCACGCGCTACGAGGAATGCAACAGGAGCTGGTGTGGGTGGGTTACCCTATCGTGCCGCCAATTTTATGGAGGCTCCGCGCTAGTGGTTGGGCGCGGGTAAGCCAATAACCCGGTGGGGAGGGAAGGGACCGAATCCTCCGCCAGTTTCGGGCATGTCGCCCGAGAAAGCGCCTGACCCGTTCGCGTGTGTCGGGCTAGGCGCTTCAATAGGTGTTTGTATTAAGCAAAACAGGTTTTAATTGAAACAGATTAGTTTGAATCTACCCCAGTTAAAACTAGAGACGACCAACCGCGACCGCCTTCTGCGGCCGGTTGCCAAAGCCGGGCTCTGAAACAATTTTGCCGGGGCTGTCCAAAGGACTGGACAAGATGCAGCGCGCAAATACGCCATTGATGTGAAACGCGGTTGACGAGCCCCGGCACTCCCAATTTTATGCAAGTTAAAAATCTGACCATCACGAACATCGGGAAAATCGAGTCAATCTCGGTTAACTTCGACAAGCCGCTGCTCTTGTTTTACGGAGAAGTCCAGCAGGGCAAGACGACAATTCTGAACGCGATTCGATTCGTGTTCGGTGGGTCGTTCCCTTCGGACATTCTCCGCCACGGCACTGACGAGGGCTCCGTGTGCCTGACCTTCGACAACGGTTCCATCACTCGCGAGTTATACCGGGCAAAGGACGGCACGACTAAGTCGCGTCCCGTAGTCTTTATCCGTGACGGCAAGCCGGTCGCTAAACCCGTAGCGGAGATCGAAAAGTTCCTCAACCCCTTCCTGCTCGACCAGGATTTTCTTCGCAACAAAACGGAACTGGAGCGCAAGCGCTACTTTGCCGAACTGTTCCACGTCGACACGACCGACATCGACGCCGAGGCCGCCCGCTGTGAAGAGCAGGCCCGGGAGCTGCGCGCCAAGCTGAAGGGATATGGTGAAATCGACCTGACGCCGGTCGAAGCGGTCGACGTGACGGAGCTGCGTCGCAAGCGTGCCGAGATTCAGAACGCGCACGATGCAAATATTCGGAAATTCACAGTGGAGTTTGAAGCCGAACTGGCCGCTGTTCGCGCTGACAACAGGGAGCGCGAAGAGCACAATAGAATTTTTCAGAAGACGAGCGAAACGCTGTCAGCCTGGTGCGACGAGATCAAGCGACTTGAAGCCGCGCTCAAGAACGCGAATGACAAAGTGACGGAGATCGGCCTGTGGCTTGCGGAGAACAAACAGCGACCGCTGTTGGCGGAGCCAACCCTGGCGCTGCCTGCCGCGCCGAACGCCTGCGAACTGGATGAAGAGATTTCGCAGGCCGCCGCAACCAACGTGCGCGCCGAGCAATATCGGAAGAACGTGCAGCGCGATGCAGCTCGCAAAACTGATGAAAGCCAGCTTGCCGAGCTGGAAGCAAAGCTGCGCGGCATCCGCCAGGAAAAGGTTAACCGGCTGAAGGACATCTCCGACTCGTGCGGCATTCCGGGGCTCGCGTTTGATGAGCGTGGGAACTTCATCTATGAGGGGACTGAGGCAGGCATGCTCTCGACTTCGCAAGTGATGAAGTTATCGAGCGACCTTTCGTCGCTCTATTCCCAAGGTTTTGGGCTCGATTTAATCGACCGCGCGGAGTCCCTGGGTAAGAGCATCTTCGGGTTCGTGCAGCGCGCAGAGCGCGAGAAGAAAACCATCCTGGCGACCATTGTAGGTGAATGCCCTGCAACGGTGCCAGTCAACGTCGGCGTGTTCGTCGTGGAAGACGGGAAGGTATGCGCCGCTGCCCAATAGGCCATTGCGTCTTCATGCTCAGCAGGCGGCGCGTGCAGATCGGCGGGAAGCCTCTTTCCCGCGCCCAGGAGCATGCCTGGAAGTCTGAACTGCGTAGGCAGATTTCCGGAGCCTCGGTTTCGGTAAGGCCGGACCCGTCACCCGTATTTTTTGATATTGACGCAAAATCAGGACGTGCTTAGTGTCGCGCTGTAGGGAAATATTACAGGAAGTATTGACGAAAAAGCAGCCTAGAAAAGTGAGGCTACTCGCGTCCATAAGCCGGGGAAAGTCAAAAATCTATGAAGGATTCGAATATTCTGCTTGAACCTGCGGCACGAATGCCGCGAACTCGTGTTCGTGCGCGCAAGCGCAGCAAACCCACTAAACAACGAATGAAACGAGATCGCCGGTTGGACAACCCGGGTCGTCCGAAGAAGGACAACAAAAAGGTCCATACAACAATCAGCGTTCGCCCGTCGACCCTTGGCGAGAAGGGCGAGCCGGGACCTTGGGCCGTGCTGGCGAAGAAAGCCGGAGTCAGCAAAGGGCACCTGGTCGAATGGCTCGTGCAGTCGCCGGACGCCGAGGACTGTCGCAAGCTCGCAATCAAGAAGGCCAAGTATTTCGTGATTCCCGACTGAGATCAGAGCACTGACTGCAGGTGACCTGAACCGCCAGAGCCAACCTCTGGCGGTTTTTTTGTCGTTTTTTAAAAAACTGGTTGGCGAATGCTGCTCGAATTTTCACATCGTATATGTGAGACCTACGAAGAGCCGCCGCGGGGACTGGTTCCAAACCTACTCGGGCCGTCAGTTCTGGCCATTGGACCCCCGGCCCGACGACATCTGCATTGAGGACATTGCGCACCACCTGGCCGGAATAAACCGTTTCGGCGGCGCGACCGTGGTGCCCTACAGCGTCGCTCAACATTCGGTCCACGTCAGCAGGCTCTGCCCGCAGCATGCGTTCTGCGCACTCATGCACGACGCCACGGAAGCCTACCTAGGTGACGTGATACGGCCCCTCAAGTATCAGCTCGGCGTCTACCTCGAAGCCGAGCAGCGGCTGTGGGAGGTGATCGCAGAAAAATTCTGTCTGCCGTTGGAGATTCCTGCAGAAGTAAAGCGGGCGGACAACATCGCGCTAATGACGGAGCGCCGGGATTTACTTCGGTCGACTGGCCACGATTGGGGCCGCTTGCGCGACTATCCACCGGACCCCGGCACAATCAGGCCGCTGGGTGCGAGCAGCGCCAAACGCCTCTTCCTAATGCGCTATACGGCTTTCGCGCCGTAAATATTTCAGTATTGACAGAAACACTGCTTCCGGTATTTTTCAAATATGAATGAAAGTCCAGACACTCTGACACGAAACAATGGCCGCTTCAATCGAGCGGCCATCAAACGCCACGCCCTGAAGGTCAGCCGGGAAGCTCGTAACGGGAAGTTCGAGCGGGTGAGCACCGAGTTTCTTGAGAACATTGAGGCGCAGATCGAAGCCAAGCTGCGCAGCCTGGAAGCGCCGGTCATTAATGCGCCGCTGGGCCAGGTAGAACCCGACGCGGGCGAGAGCTTTTTGACGGGGCAGGGGAAGGAGCGTCTTTTCGAGGCGTTCAACCGCTGGGTGGCTCGGGAGATTCATCGGAAGAGCAACGACGTGCGAGTGGGGAAAACGCTATGAGCGCAACGGTGAGCAAGAACGGCGCGCTTTCGTGGTTCGGGAAATTGCTTTGCGCGATTGGCGCTCATCGGCGCAAAACAATCGCAAGGATTGGTGACAGACCGTTTGGGATTATCGTGTGGCGCGAGTGCCAAAGATGCGGGGTTATCCAGCGGTGGGATGGAGTTGGTTACGTGAACTGCAATCGCAAGTCTACCATGGAGGCGCTTGCGGGTCTCGGATTGCTGAAAGGAGATGCTAAATGACAACGGTGAACGAGACCGTCGCTCCGTTCTGCTGATATGCGCGCGCCCTCGCACAAAGTCTATTACGCCCTGCGGCGCGAGACGCCCGAGTCTCCGCTGCGCTGGTGGCCTGTGCGGGGACTGCGTTTAAACGTGCCCGGCTGGTTGAAGCTGTCGCTGTTTACCTACCGAGATGGCCCGGTGGTGTTCATCGTGGACGAGCGAACCGGGCTGACGATTGCGGTCGCCCCTTCGCGACCGCTGGCGGTGCGAGCAGCCAACCTCGTTTTGGAAAAACTCAGCTACCGGTCGCTGCGCAAAGTGCTCGACCATGACAAAGGATTTTTAAATGCAGGACGAAAACCAAGAACACATGACGAACGAATCGACACACCAAGCCCTGGACAAGTTGCACCTGGAGGCGACGGACAAAGCGTTCCAGGAGCTGAAGCGCCTGGAAGCAGCGGCGACGCCTGCCCCGTGGCTGGAGGGGCATAGCGGAACTGGCGCGGTAGTTACACCGGGCCACAATCCCGGCCCCTATGGCGAGGAGTGTGACAAGTTTTACGGCGGCGCAGTCGTGCTGGAGTCCTGCCGCCCGTCTGACCGCGTCTTTTTGATCGCCCTGCGCAACCATGCAGCGACGCTGATTAACCAGTGCGCAAACCTGACCGCGCTGATGGCCGAGCTCGACGAAGTCCACCGCGAGCTGGGGATCGATTACAACCAGAGTGCGGGCGCTGCAATCCGCGCGCTCAAGACCGGACTCGGCGCGGCAGTCCGCGAGTTAGAGAGAGTAAACAACGTCAAGGACGGTCATCCGCTCGTGAGCCACAATCTGCTCTACAACTTGCGCAACCTCCTGTGATGACCTGGGCAATATCCACGCTGTGCTTTTGCCTGTCGTTGCTGGCGCTGGTGAAGACTTTTCAAATACTGAAACAACTGTTCAATGAATCCCGAGCTCCAACAAACCCTTTTGACACAACGCCGTGCTCGCTGTGCCGAGTTCATAGCGCACCCTGAGAAGTTCAAAGTCTGTGACCAGTGCCAGAGCATGCTCCCGGCTGGCGCAGGTAAATGCGGCCTGTGCCACGCCTACCGGTTCCGCACCGACCCGCGCGACGTAGTCGAGATCGCCCGCGGCATGCGTGAGCGCGCCGTCGCGATTACTGCGCCGGTCGTGCCGCGTGGGTTGACGGTGCAAGTGCTCTCGCCATTCGGTTGGCCGAGCTGTAAGGTCGAAGCGCCCGCAATTGAGATTTATGAGTGACCAAAAAGTGAAGACACTTCGCGTAAAAATCGAGGACCGACCTGCGATAGAAGTGTCGCGGGAAGCCTATGTTAAGGCTAAAACCAAGCAACTTCGTGAGTTTGGATATGGGACTTTAACGGAGCAACACGTAGACGAGCAGGTGGACGCCGTCCTGTCTAACAAGGAAATTGGAGCGGGATTGACTGTCATCGGGGCATTCATGCAGGGCGAGGTGTTAGGCCAAGGGCGAGAATGAGATACCGCATCAAAGACCGCGAGCTGCAGGTGTTGTCAAACTCCACCTGTTCGCGGGCGGATTTTTCGCAGAGTGGTTTGGTGCTGAGACCGGACATCATTTCGAGAAGGTGAACGCAGTTCAGCGCCGCGGTTGACACGCCCACCATATCATGGGCGTGAAGAAATTGATCGCCCTCGCTGGTTACGCCGGAGCTGGAAAAGACGAAGCTGCAAAACCCCTGATTGAAGCCGGATTCGAACGCCGATGTTTCGGCGATTCGATCAAGGCCCAGGTCGACGACCTGGTGAAAAAGCACCTCGGCTTTTCCGCTTTTACTGAAGACCGTTCCCTGAAGCCCCTTATCCGCCGCACCCTGGAGTCCTGGGGTGAGGACAACTACGACAATATCTTCCGCGAGTTCTTCGCCAATCTGCCGGACCGCTGCGTTAACACTCGCCTCGTCCGGGTCAAGGAAGCCGAGGAGTGGGTCCGCCAGGGCGGTCTCATTGTCGAAATCCGACGCCCTGGAGTTGGCCCAGCCACGAAATGGGAGCGGGAGCAGTTAGTTTACCTTCGAATGAAACGCTTTGTCCACACGGTCGTCGAGAACGACGGCACCGCGGCGGACCTCCACGACAAGATGCGGGAGCTGTGCGGCCTGTGAAGAGCCGCCAGAAGTCCGACGACATCGAATTCGGTCTGAAGCTCCTAACTGCGATAGCAGAACCTGGTGTGCGCTACGACGCTGCCGAGATCGCCGCATGGTGCGGCTGCAGCAGGCAGGCCATCGAGCAGCTTGAAAGCAAAGCGCTGGCAAGAGCCCGTCAGGAATTCGTGAAGCGCGGGTTCCAGGAGTTGAACATGCCGGAGCCCCACGACCCGGCAGACCCAGTGTCCGCACCTTTTTTGACCGGCTTATAAGTCGGTTCACGCCAAGGAAAAAGAAATAACCCGACTGGTTGACAAACTGGTCGGGTTTTTTCATGTCATGATGTGGGACCTTTAATTCCTCACTCCTGGCAAGAGAAATCGATTCAGCACCTGTTGCAGGTTATTCCGCGCGAAGGCGCGGCAGTTGATGGATCGGATACCGGCACCGGCAAAACGCTCGTCGCGGTCGAGACAGTCAAACGTTTGGGTAATCCACCGACCCTGGTGATTTGCCCCAAAGTCGTCATTCCCGCATGGCAGCGCACTGCCGCCGCTCAAGGCATCGACCTGGACGTTCTCAACATCGAGAAGCTGCGTGCAGGCAATACACCCTACGGAGGCTGGTATCCTCGTGACTCCCGACATCCAACGGAATGGTTCGGCTGGAACCCGGGAATCAAGTTTCTCGTCATCGACGAAGCGCACCGCTGCAAAGCCTCTGGCAACAAGCGGGTGAACGGAGTCATACAGCCGCCGCGCAACGCGGAATTGATGAGGGCCGCACGGCGGCAGCGTATTCCGGCCCTGGCGATGTCCGCCACGCTCGCCGACACGCCGCTGGAAATGGACGCGCTCGGCTATCTGCTTCGCCTCCACGATAGCGACAGCAAGCCAACCCTGCGCAACCCGCACCCAACGCATTTTCTCGATTGGGCTCGCGACTACGGCGTGCGGATGACCAGCACCGGCCCGGAGTTTATCGGCGGCCCGGTAGAAATGGCGCGCATCCACGCACAACTCTACCCGCACAAGGGGGTTCGGGTTCGGATTAAAGACCTGGGCGACCTTTTCCCGGAGACGCAGATCACCGCGGAGCTGTGCGAAATCGACAATCCGGAAAAGGTCGATGCAATCTACGCCGAAATGGCCGAGGCGCTGGCGGAGCTAAAAAAGCGGACTGACCGATACTTCACGGACGAATTTGCAATGGCGGAGCGCCAAAAGGTCGAGCTGCTCAAGGTGCCTGCTTTCGTCGACCTGGCCCAGGACGCAATTGCCCAGAGGATGTCCGTCGCAATCTTTGTCAATTTCCGGCTCACGTTGCAGGAGATATGCAGACGGTTGGGCACTGATTGCTTCATTGACGGTTCCCAGATAGGTCCGCAGGGCTCGTTGCAGCGGGAGGCCAACCGGCTTGCTTTTCAGTCCGACCGGTCGCGCATCATCGTTTGCATTGCTGAGGCGGGCGGCCTTGGACTCGACCTCCACGACATAACCGGCCGCCATCCGCGTCTGGCCCTCATTTCTCCGGGTTACAACGCCAAGACGCTGAAGCAGGTCCTCGGACGTGTGTGGCGCGCTGGCGGGCTTTCCAAGAGCCTGCAGCGCCTTATTTTCGCGCGCGGCACAATCGAAGAAACCGTCCACGCAGCAGTCTCTCGCAAGTGCAACAACCTCGACGCGCTCCAGGACGGCGACCTCGAACCAAGAAATTTTCAACTTTCGTAAAAAGTGGTTGGCGCGGTCGGTTGCCAAAACCATATCAGGTAAAGACCAAAATATTTTAGTGATTGAATTGAAGATGAGTGCCGAACGCCTCCACCACCCTTTCTCGCCGTCGAAACTGCAAGTGCTTGAAGCTTGCCCCCTCTTCACCGGTGAAGAGTCAAGCCGCAACGAGGCGTCGGAAGCGGGCACCCGGCAGCACGACGCCGCGGAAGAGGGAATTGACATTGATGACCCTCGTCTGGCCGACCACGAAGCTGACGCGGTCGCGCTCTGCAAGGAATACCGCGACAAGATCGTCGCCAAGTATCCGGGCGGGACAGTTATCAAGGAAGAGTATCTCAACATTGACGACGTTGTCTTGGTCGATTCCCAGGGCAATAAGTTTAAAGGCACCACGGGGGGCTATCTGGACGTGGGGGTCATCAATGCTGAAAAAACGATCGCTGAAATCTGCGACTGGAAGTTTGGCCAGTGGTCCGTTGAACCCACAGAGAACAACCTGCAGGGTATTGCTTACCTGCTTGGGCTCTACTACCGCTTCCCATCCCTGCAACAGGTCACCGTCCATTTCGTGATGCCCCATCGCGGAGAAGGCGACTTCCACACGTTCCAACGGAGCCAATTCGACGGCCTGCTGTTGCGGGTCAAAACGGTGGTTGCCCGAGCCAAGCTCGCACAAGAAACAGGAGATTTTTCTAAGGCTCAGGTCACCGTCAGCGCCTGTCTGTTTTGCGGCAATAAGGGAAAGTGTCCCGCGCTCGCTGCGTTCGCTATAAAGCTCGGGAAGAAATACGCTCCGGCTCAAATCCCGGAGACCGTGACCCCCTCTCTTCTGCGCGACGCCAAGCAAGCAAAGCTGTCCATGGAGATCGCGCAGCTCATGGAAGCCTGGGGCAAAGCCACACGAGGCCAGATCACCGCCAGAGCAATCGAAGAAGACGAGTGGATGCCTGAGGGCTACGTGTTGCGGTCGAGAACCGACAACGAGATCAAAAACTTCGCGGGCTACATCAGGGCTGCACGCAAAGCCGGTGTTCCGGCAAGCGCTATCCGCGCGGCCCTGGCAATCCGCATGACACCCATCAATAAGGCGATTCAAGACGCGTCACCCCGTGGAAGTAAGAAGGCCGCTGCGGACGCTTTCCGCGCCGACTGCCTTGAGAAGGGAATCCTGGAGGAGAGCCAGGGCGCAATTTTCCTCGAACGGCTGAAGAGCTGAACGAGCAATCAATTTCCGTTCATCAATTGAGTTGAACGGAGAACACAACAAAAAAGTCCAGACAAAAAAGCAGTAATATGGCTCGTATTGAGTTCAACAAACCCGGCACTGAATCCTTGGTCAAAGACGTCCCGACCGAGGCGAAGGTCCTCACACCCAACCCGCAGACCCAAACGGCAAACAGTGAGCCGTCGTCCCAGGTCCCGGCAACGATCACCGGCACCAGCACCGCTGTGGCTGCGCCCCCCGCGCCTTACGACGATGACAGCATCGACGCCAAGGACATGGTGCTGCCGCACTTCAAGATCGTCCAAAAAGTGGGCGAACTGTCCAATAATTTTCCACACGGCTCGTTGCTTCTCAACGGCTCTCTGGTTCTTCGCGAGGGGAAAAGCAAGCTCGGCGAAAAGAGTGAACCCGTGCGAATTCTCATTTGCGGGTTTGAGCCGACTCTGTTCGAAGAGAAGGTCGACTATCAGCCGGGCCTACGCGGAAACCTCTGCAAGACGGAAGCTGAAGTCGTCGCAAAGGGCGGCACGCTCGACTACACCGAGGCGCAGCAGACCAAGAAGCCCTGGTATCAGCGGCGCGCAACGGCACTGATCCTCGTCGAGCAGGTGTCAGGTCTCACTGACAACGAGTTCCCGATCAACATCGCTGGGAAGAATTACGCACTGGCCCTCTACCTCATGAAGGGCAGCGCTTACACCTACGGAGCGAAGCCCATCAAGACTCAGCGCAAGATTGGAGTGCTGCGCCAGAACGGTTACCGCGGAGCTTTTTTTGAAATCCGCAGCGAACTTAAAAAGTTCGGCAACAATTATGCATTCGTTCCGGTGCCGAGGGCGTTGGAGTCCACAACACAGACATTCCGCGACGAACTGAAGGCAGTCCTGGGCTTCTAGGACAAGATACGGTTAGTCCACAGGCAATTGAGGGTCGGACGGTGTTTGTCCGACCCTCTTTGTAAGACTAAAAAGGTCCGTAAATTTACCTCAAGTTTACAAAAGTATTGACGAAAATATTGCCATTGCGCAAAGTGCGTTCGTCAGCAAAAACAATGGGGTGTTGACCCCGGAAAGAAGAAGCCGTTGCAGAAGAAGTATCCGACCCGCGAAGCGTTCCTCCTCGCCGCAGTAGAAGCGTTCAAGCCTCTGTTCGAGAAGAAAGAATACAAAGTTCCTCCTGTCCGCGTCAGCACCGGGTGGCCCCATACCAAGGCGGTGTCAGCCAAGTCCCGCCGCCTCGCCGAATGCTGGGATAACGCTGCGAGTGAGGACGGCGTGAACCAGATTTTTATCAGCCCCTGTTTAAACGACGTGACCGGTCCACAGGGAGTTCTCTCAATCCTCATCCATGAAGTCGTCCACGCCGTGGTCGGAAGTAAAGCGGCGCACGGACCAGTGTTTAAACGTTGCGCGCAGGCGGTCGGTCTCACCGGCCCGATGACTTCCACTGTTGCAGGACCCGAGCTCTTGGAAATCATCGCGAGCGTTTCCGAGGAACTCGGCGAGTATCCTCACTCGAAGCTCGACCTCCTGAAGTCCGGCCGGAAAAAGCAGGGGACCCGCATGGTAAAATGCGAGTGCCCTAGCTGCGGATACACCGTCCGAACGACGAAAAAATGGCTGGATGTCGCCGCACCCCGCTGCCCCATCCAGGGCCACGGCGCACTTCACTTTGAACTGCCGGAAGAAACCGACGACTCTGGCGAAGAATAATTTCTCGATACGCAACCTCGGAAACGCATGAACATTGTCTGCCGCAAGACCGCCCACAACGACGTCGATCCTTTTTCTCGCTCTGATCGGGACCCGATTGGACGCAACGCTGGAAAAGGTGACCGGCCTCGCAATGTGGGCGGCAACTTCAAGAAGAACTACGACGCGATCAACTGGGGCCGCTCACATGACGTGAAGCGCAAACCAGGACGCACTCGCATCCGCTCCAAATAGCGGACTCTCGGACTTAATAACTTCCGCCAACTCGAAGGACGCGAGTTAGGCCCAACGCAAGAACTCTGCCCAGATATGGACACTATAGCAGTCGATTTTGAAACATTTTATAAGAAAAACGAATATTCCGTCAGGGATTTAGGCAACTGGCGTTATGTCCACGACGAACGCTTCGACCCCTATCTCATGACGGTGTTCGATGGCGCGAATTCCTGGGCGGGCAACCCCCGGGACTTTAACTGGGACGCGCTCGAAGACGCCCTGCTGCTGGCCCACAACGCCGCGTTTGAGCGAGCAATCGTCGGGCGGTTGGTCGAGGACGGCATTGCGCCAGTGCGGATGCTTCAAAATCAGTGGCAATGCACGGCCAATATGACGTCTTACCTTTGCGGTAACCGTGCTTTGGCCAAAGCCCTGGCAGTCCTGGAAGGCCAGCCCATGTCAAAGGACATCCGCGATTGGATGAGCGGAAAGACGTGGCAGGACGCGGTCGACGCCGGAAAGGCAGACGAGTTGGCGCGATACGGAGTCGGTGACGTGCGCGAGTGCCACGGCCTCTGGACAAAATACAGCCCTCGTTGGCCCTCTCATGAGCGTGGGCTCTCCGAACTCACCATGCGGCAATGCGCTCGCGGGGTTTCTATCGATGCCGAGTTACTTCACGAATACATCACCGTTTTGCAGGAGGTGATTTTCAACCTCGAAAAATCGCTTCCCTGGACTGACCGAGGCGCAGCTCCCACGAGCCCAAAAGCAATTGCAGAACAGTGCCGCGTGGTCGGCATCCCTGCACCGCCGGTCAAGAGTCATTTCGACGACGGCGAGGAACAGTTCGAGGCTTGGGAGATTGCCTACGGGCCGCAGTTCCCGTGGGTGCTCGGAGTCAGCCAATACCGGCAGCTCAATAAGCTTCTGTCATCTCTCCAAACGATTCGCGAGCGCCTGCGTCCGGATAATACCATTGACTTCTCGCTTCTTTACTTCGGCGCTCACACCGGACGCTGGTCCGGCGGCGGGTCGGGTCTGAACATGCAGAACCTTCGTAAGGTGCCCCTGTATCTCAAGGACCGGAACCTGGTATCACCTCCAGGATCACTCTCCGTCAAAGACGCCAAGGATTGGGTTGCCAACTGCACTGACTACGCCATGGACATTCGGCGGCTCTTCCGGGCGCGCCCTGGCAAGAAGTTCATCCTAGCTGACTTATCGCAGATCGAGCCTCGCGTCCTGGCGTGGCTGACGGGGAATTTTCAGCTCCTCGAAATGCTCCGCACCGGCATGAGTATTTACGAGGCATTCGCACGCGTGTCGATGGGTTGGACGGGTGGGAACCTCAAGAAGGAGAATCCGGACCTCTACGCGCTCGCCAAAATTCAGGTGCTGGGATTGGGGTATGGCTGCGGATGGGAAAAGTTCGTCGCGATTGCCGCGAGTTACGGCGTGTTGTTGACACCCGAGAAGAGTCAGGAATTGGTTACCAGCTTCCGCGCACAGAACCCCCTCACAACCGGTCTGTGGCGCACTTTGGATGATGCGTTCAAGCAATCCATCCACAGCGATTTCGAGATGGCTTTACCGTCTGGGCGGACGATGACTTACCGGGGTGTCTCTCGTGTCGTCCGCAGCAAGAAGGACAAGGAAACCGGGAAATGGAGGGCGGACTGGGCATTTACGGCCCTGGTTGGAGACAAGCGCAAAACACTCTACGGCGGGCTCCTCACGGAAAATCTGGTTCAAGCAACGGCCCGCGACGTCTTCGGCCAGCACTTACTCGCCCTGGAAGACCAGGTCGGCGACGTGATTTTTCACGTCCACGACGAAGCGATTACCGAGGTCGACCAGGACGTCACGGTCAAGGACGTGGAACACGTAATGAGCCGCACGCCTGACTGGCTGGAAGGTTGTCCAGTGAGCTGCGAAGCGCAGGAAGCGGCCCATTACCTGAAATAACTGAGGAAAAATGCGCGCCGCGGTTGGCAAAGCCCCCCTCAACTTCTCATATCAAGACTGAGACGATGTTTTTTCTCCCTAATCTCAGCTCGCAGAATGTTTCCACCGGGATTGCTCCTTGGGACTTCAAAACAGATGCCATCCCGGCGGAAGTCCGATCCGACAAAACGGCTCGCGACGCCTGGATCAACAACCCGGCCACCCGGCACCATGTCTACACGTTCTACGAGGGTGTGAACGGCAGCGTGCGCCCGTCACGCGAACGGAAGGACGGCGAAGGTAACCCGGTCCTCAAGTGCCACGCGCTGGTCGCTGACTTCGACAGCGCGCAGCCCGACGACGTGGTGGTGCGCCTCGTCAACGAGTGCCCAATCAAGCCCAACTGGATCGAGAAAACCCTGTCCGGCAACTGGCGCTTCGTTTGGCTCCTCGAAGAAGCAATCGTTTTTCCGTCCGACACGTTTGCCCGTCACTTCCTGAAAACCTTCGCGGACT
This sequence comes from Verrucomicrobiia bacterium, assembly GCA_035629175.1. Classification (NCBI taxonomy): domain Bacteria; kingdom Pseudomonadati; phylum Verrucomicrobiota; class Verrucomicrobiia; species Verrucomicrobiia bacterium. Next base: position 117,380 of record DASPIL010000096.1, read on the forward strand.
TTGGGTTCGACATGGGCCGCTGCATGGTTGGTTTTGACAAGCCCGCCTGGGAAGCGCCCGAGCGCATGTGGACCAACGGCTGCGACTGGCGGAAAATTCACGACGAAAAAATCTCGGCAAACGTCTCCCGCGGTTGGCTCGTCAAGGCCAGCCAGAAGTTCAACTTCAAGGGCAAGGAATTTGGCACCACGATTCCGCTCGACGTCGTCGCCAAGGAGCTGGCGAAGCACTTTCCGAAGTTCTCTCAATGGCCCGGCGATTTCGCGCTCAACTCTCAAGGTCCAACGTTCTGGATCGACGCATCGCAGTCGCCCAAGTCCGCGATTGTGCGCGAGACCGGTATTCAGACCTTCTCGGCCAACGCTGCCAAGGCGTTTTATCCCTGGGTCGATTTGCTCGGCGCTCAGTTCGTGAAGCAATACGAAGCTGAGTCTCTGGGCCGCGCGGTCGAGGGGATTTACTACGATGGCAAGCAATACTGGACGGCACTTCCTTCCGGGATGTGGATTCCAATGGAGGGGCCGCAGCTCAATCGCAAGTTGAAGATCGAGCGCAGCGTGTCTCCGAAGCCCGATAAGGCCGGTGTCTCGGACGTCGAAAGAGCGCTGCTCTATATCGAGGAAAATGCCCGGGTGAAGGGCGCTGCCCCGTTCGTTAATCGTCGGCCAGGCCCTTACCGCTTCAATAACGACACATATCTCAACACTTACTCCTCGCGTCCAATTGCCCCCGCGGGAAAACCTGGCGAGGCTGTGTGGGGACCGAACGGGCAGTTTCCTTGGCTGTGCCACTTCATCGATACTTTTCACCCCACGCCCCTGCAGGTCGCCTATCTCAAGGCGTGGATCATTCACGCTTACCGCTGCGCGTATTACTTCGACCCGCGAAGCAGCCTTATCCTCTTCATTGCGGGGCCTCCGGGCGTCGGAAAAACGCTGCTTAATCGCGGCATCCTCGGCCCGCTGCTGGGGGGATTCGGCGAAGCCACTGATTGGCTGCTCGGCAACGACAATTTCAATTCCGAGCTTTTCGAGAAGCCTTTTTGGTCGGTCGACGACGCGACGGCGAATGCAAACCCCCGCACCCTTCGCATTTTCTGGATGCAGATGAAACGCGTGGCCGCCAACCCCTCGTTCCGCTGCAATGAGAAGTTCCGCAAGGCGTCAATGACTGAGTGCAACAGTTGCCTGATGGTGACCTGCAATGCAGATGAGGAGAGCGCCCGCCAGGTTCCTGACCTCGACCAGTCGATCAAAGACAAGCTGCTGCTCCTGCGCACGATTGAGGTGCAACAAATCAAGTTCCCTCCTCGCGCTGAACTGGTGGCAATCTTGGAACGTGAGCTTCCCTGGCTGGCTCGATGGGCTCTGGATACCGACATCCCCGAGGAGCTTCGTGGCGACAGCCGCTACGGAGTTCGAGCTTTTGCGGACGAAAGCCTCGTCGAAATCTCGCGCCAGTCCAGCCGCACCGCAGGGTTCTCCGATATTCTGGAAGATTGGATGTTTATCCACTTCACGACGCGGGAAACGAAAGCCGCGTTCTGGCAAGGAACCAGTTACCAGCTCCACAAGGAGCTGATTAACTACGACCCCGCCGCCCCGGCGGCCTTGCGAGATTATTCGGTCGACACGATCAACCGCTCCCTCTCCCAGCTTAAAGGCAAAGGGTTTGATGGCCTGGAAATCGTGCCCCACTCGACTACCCGAATTTGGAAAATTCATCGCCCTAAACACCTCATCAAATAATCGCTTTATGTCATACTACTCCACTCAAGACGACCTCTCGTTCATACCCCTAACATTGGCTGAAGAGCACGCGCTGATTGCGCGGTATCACGGCAATAACGATCTTGCCGCACGGGACGAGCTCGTTCGAGTCCATCTCAAACTTGTGGCAAAGCTTTCCCTGCGATTCGCACGGGGCGCAATCTTGGACGAGGACGCAATTTCCGCAGGCAACTTCGCACTGATGCAGGCCCTCGAATGCAAAAAGTTCGACCCCGCGCGCGGTTCCCGGTTTGGCACTTACATTCGTTCCTATGTGAAGGGTGAAGTGCTGAAGCAGATTCGGCAGCGCACCGTTGTCCGCCCTGAATTTCACCAACCATCTCTCCCGCCCGACGCCGTTGTTACAGGCACCGCCGCAGGAAATGAGGATGCCGACAAAAATCGTCCTGAATTTTCGAATCTGGTTGACCAATCCAGCGACGAACAACAGATCATTACAGTGAGAGAAACTTCGCTCGAAGACGCTATCGACCAGTTACCTGCCTTGGAGGGTTACGCCGTGCGGCGTGTGGACCTCCAGGGAGGTAACTACGCTGATGTCGGACGTGAGCGCAACGTGTCGCGCGAAGCGGCACGCAAGGCCCACGCCCGAGGGCTTCAGAAGCTGCGGTTTCGCCTCAATCCAGTCCAATCACAACTCAACTAACTGACCCCTATGATAACCCACAAAGATGCCCGTCACATTACCCTCCGAGCCAAAGGCGGCAAAGCCCGCCGAGTCCGCATCATGCGCCCGTCTCTTCGTCAACTCGGCGTCAAGGCGCGTCACCTGGACCATCGGGTCGCGGGTCTCAAAAGCGCCCTGCACCATTTGAAACCCGGCCAGGGCGACGAACAGTTGCGCCTCAACCAGATGCTGGGCTCCGTTCGGTCCCGTCAGGAAGCTCTTCAGAAGCACCTCGACTCCCTCGCGGCATGAGGGTGTTGTCTCTAGACTTGGGAACCAAGACCGGCTGGGCCTTTTTTGACGGCTCAGCGGTCAAGTCGGGCACATTTTTGACCGCCACCACCAAAGAGTTGGAGGCGCAGAAGAAGAATGGGCTGGACCGATGCTGTGATATGCGAGTCGAGAGGCTCTACACGTTCATTGGAACCTTCGATAAGCCCAACGCGATTTACTTTGAGGACGTCCAGTTTCTCAGCACGCAGTTACAGGCACAGCTCTGGGCGAGCCTTCGGGCGAGCGTCATCCTGTATTACCCGGCCTGCGCGATCCGTGCGGTGCCGGTCGGAACGCTCAAAAAATTTGCGACCGGTTTCGGCAACGCAAAAAAGGAACATATGGCCGCAGCCTTGGCGAAGATGCCGGGTTACGTCCAGGAAGTCAACGGACGGGGAAAGCTCACCCTCTACAAAAGCCCCGGTTACAAGATGGAACCCGTCGACGACAACGAATGTGACGCCATCCATCTGCTGAACTTCGCCCTCAACGAACTCAAAATCACTACCCATGCTGAAATCGCACGCTGACATTATCGGAGATCAAATCGACACGCTGCTGAATGCTCTCGCGACGGTGAACAACGTCATGCGTCGGAGCTCGGACGAGCAATCGCACGACGAGCACGTGAAGACCTCCCTGGAAGGCACCGCCATCCGGATTTGCAACCGGCTCGATGCAATCCTGGACGACGCCGACAAGTGGGCGCTTCCGAAGACTGACGGCCACGCCGTTCTATCGCACAGCATCGCCCTGCGGGACGGGCTGATCGAACAACAGCTTTTCCGTCTTGAGCTGCAGAAGCAGTTGGCGCTCGGGAAAATCACGACGTCTGAACCGGCGTCGGCTCAACCCAAAACCACCCCCCGCAAGAAGAAGTAATGAACAAATTCTGGAAACCTGAGGAACTGGCCCTTTTCGACTCCCCGTTGAGTAATCGGGAAATCGCTGCGAAGACGGGCCGAAGTTACCATGCCGTGCGGCTGCGTCGCTCGGAGCCCCGGCCCGAAGCCGCCGCTACCGCTGCGGTTGCCACAGCCGCCCAAACAACCACCGCAACGTCGACCTACACGGACGACAAGGGCCGAGCCAACGCCGAGTTTTGGAAGCGTCAGCACGACGACCTGCGAAAAAAGTATGACCAGGCGCTGGCTGAGAACTCAGTCGTCGACCAACTCGTGCAGAACATCATGGAGGCGGCTCCGCGGTCCTACTCACCCCTGCCACCAGTGGTGAAGGTCCGCCCGAAGTCGAAGTCAACACCCCAGAGCGCGGTCCTCCTTTTCTCCGACACGCACGTCGGCAAAGTCGTTCGCCCGGACCAGACTCTCGGATTTGGCCGCTACGATTTCCCGATGTTCCTGGCGCGGTTGAAATATTTGGAGGAGTCGGTCATATCGATTCTTGGGAACCACACAACCATGCACGTTGACGAGCTGGTCGTAGCCATGCTCGGAGATCACCTCGACGGAGCGCTTGCGCATGGGTCCGAGGCGGGGCAACGGAGCACTTTGTTTTCGCAGTTCTATCTCGCAGGCCACGCCACGGCTCAGTTTCTCCGGGTGTTATCCGCTCACGTGCCTAAGATTCGTATTAAGACGGTCGTAGGCAACCATACGCGCTGGCAGAACCAAAAGAAAATGCCGACCGAGAATCGGTTCTCGAACCTTGACATGTTTTTCTACGCGCTCGTTGAAGCGCTGACCCGCGACATCAAAAACATTGATTGGGACCTTAACCCCCAACCCTTTGCAATTTTCCAGGTGCAGGGTTACACGTTCCACGCAGCGCACGGCGATCACCTCCGCGGCGGCGACAAAGCACTCGGTATCCCGAACCACGCGATTGGTCGTGAGTTGTCGACCAAGGCGCAGTTGTTCACCAAGCACGGGCGACAGGCACCGCATTACTACATCTGCGGGCACCTGCACCGGGACATTCAACTGCCGCACGCGCTCGGCGACGTCACTATTAACGGCGGCTTCCCGGGTCTCGACGGGTATTCGTTGACCGAAAACTTCAACCCGATTGATCCGACTCAAACCCTGTTTTTTGTTCACCCGAAATTCGGGAAGACCGCTCAATACAAGCTGTCACTCAAGTTTGCCGACGTGGGTGCTGACGCCCCCTATCAATTGCCGCAGCAGTTCCCGATTGAATGAGTCGACTCGCACGAACTGAATTCTCGCTGGCCGACTACTCTGACCTGAAAATCAGCGTGGTCGTCCACCCGACTGAGAAGACGCTGTATCGAGCATGGACCAAGTTCGATGGGACCGCGCCAGATTTTACGGCCGCGTTTTGCCACTTCCCCAAACCCAGCGAGAAGCGGAAGCCAGAAGTATTGGCCGAGCTTCACTTCTGCCACAAGTATCTGACGGTCTCCACAATCGCGCACGAGGCCCTGCACGCAGCCTTCGGGTTCGCCCGGCACGCGCGCCTGGTCATGCATGAGGACTATGGCGAAGAGCTGCTCGCCCTGGCGGTGCAGAATATCACCGCTCAAACCATTGCCTTCTGCGAACGCAAAAAGCTGCCCCTCGAAATTGAGTGAAGCTCGCGACCTTCAGGCAAAAGACCGGTCTCTCCCGCACCACCGAATGGCGGTTGCGAAAGAACGGGGTTTTGCCGGTTGCTGAGTCACGCGGCAGGCTCATCGTCGACCTGGGGCGGCAGCGCAACATCGCCAGGAACCGCTACGGCGCGATTTTGGTCGAGCACGCGACTGAAGAGACCAACCGTCTCGGAGAAACCCTCTGGCAGTGCCGCTGCGACTGTGGCAAGACGTTCACGAAATCGCGGTGGCATCTCATTAACGGCCCGAAGCACTGCGGCTGTGGCAGCAAGCCGACGTTTGAAAAGAGAGTGCAGGGCGCTGGAGAAATTACGGCCCGACGTTGGGCTTCGATTCTGGCCGGTGCGCGCAAGCGTGGGATCAAGGTGCCCGTCGACGCTGCCGCTGCCTGGGACCTTTTCCTCAAGCAAGGTCGCCGGTGCGCGCTGACGGGTCGTGAACTCAAAATTTCGCAGGCTTCGCTCGACTACCACCCAGGCCCCCCACGGTGGATCGATTCCACGGTCGCGCGCATGAAAATGAAAATCCCGGCAGACACGTTTTTGCGCATCTGCCGGGATGTTGCTGCCGCCGATCCTACGCCGCCGCCTGTCCAAGCTTCTCTTGAAGCAGCTTGAGCAGCTCGGCGGCACTTAGGTTTTCCACGGCGGTCTTGTCTGGAACCGGAATCGCCACCGGCTGCACCGGTTGAGCTCCCGGGATATTGAACTTCAACTTGTCCGCCGCCGCCTTTCGGTGCCGGGGGTCGAGGTGTGAATAGATCGAGGAAATCATTACGCCGTTATCCGCATCGCCCCGCCATTCTGCAATAGTGCGATAATCGATCCCACTCATGACGGCCCAGCTCGTAAAAAAATGCCGGAGATCGTGCGGAGTAAACTCTCCAACGTTCGGAGTGTGGTCCTTGAATTCCTTGCTGGCGGCCACCGCTTTTTTCACGCTGTTGAGCGTCTTATACATATGGGTCATGTGATCCCGGTCGCCATCGTTGCGGCTTGCTGGAAAAAGGCAGTCGTCGTTTGGGTCTTTGCGCGCCTTCATGTCGAGCAGGTGCTTTTCCATTTCCGGGTTGAAGTCGACCGTCACCGTTTTGTCGAATTTCGTGTGCAGCGTGATCGTCCGCTTGTCGAAGTCGACCTGTGACCAGCGGCAGGTGATGGCGGCTGTGTGTCGCGCGCCGGTCCACTGCATTAGTCGAATCCAATCGACGAACGCCTGGCCGTTGCGGTGGATGAGGAAGCCTTTCTTGTGTTTGCGCAGCGCCTCGTTGCAGAGCGCGTCAATGACTTCCGCGGGCCAGAGCGGACGGATGGGGGCCTTATATTCCAACTCCTTCCAACCGTCAGTGGGCAGCCCGTGCTTCAGGTAGTTTTCGCCCGCGGCAAACTTGCAGAGGTTTTTGAGTGCGATCACGTCCTTGTTGATTACGGTGTTGGTGACGCCTTCTTTCTTGCGCAAAAGGACGAACTCGTTAATTTGTCGGCGTTCGATTTGGTTGAGACGGGTCTGGCCCAAAAACCTGGCCCATGCCTTGAGTGAGCTGCGCTCCTTTTTGATCGTCAGCGGACCCTTGGCTTCGGTCTCTTCCATGAACGAGAGATAATGCAAATAGTAGTCGGAGAAAAACGGCGTGATCCGGGGACCTGGAAGTATCCCTTGGCGACGGTTGGAGAGCAGGGCGGCGTAAGCCTCCTTGGCTTGGGTCACGTTCTTGGCGGGCAGGTTCTCGTCTGTGAAGAGCGGGACGCGGCGCGGCGTGTTTTTGCCCGGCAGGCAAAGCTGGGCGTAATACCTTCCGTTCCGTTCCCAGATACCCTCCAAATCCCTGCCGCGACCGTCTTTGACCTTCCGGAACCGGTATTTCTCCGCGCTGACGTTGGCGATTTCGGGCTCGATGCTGCCTTTGGTGTCGGTGGTAGACTCGTTATTCATGCTGGGGCTGACACTAGCACAAATCGTAGCACAACGTCAACAGAAAGTATTTACGGAAATATTGGAAACCCCATTATTCTCGTAGTTTTGCCAGAGTAGCTCAGGGGTAGAGCAGAGGACTCATAAGCCTTTGGTCGCAGGTTCGATTCCTGCCTCTGGCACCACTTTGAAAGGGGCGCAAAAGCCTCGTAGCATAGGCTGCTTCAGGTTTCGTCTCCTTCTCACAAGATCCTTTAACAGCTTGCCGCATTCTCGTTATCGTGGCTCGTAGCAAAGTAGGTTTCCATTCCCTTGCGCAATGGCGGTCCGCGTGCCACCGTCGGCCATTCACATGAACTCAGCACGCGCTTTCCTTGCGATGGGACTTTTGGTTTCAGCGATGCTCTCGACCGGCTGCCGCTCCACCTACTACGCGGCCTATGAAAAGTTTGGCGTCCATAAACGCGACCTGCTGAAGAAGAATGTCATCGCGGCGCGCGATGACCAGAAGGAGGCGAGCGAGCAATTCAAGGATGCGCTGACGCGGCTGCAGGAGATGTATGGATTCAGCGGCGGCAACCTCGAGAAGACGTATCGGGCGCTGCAGGCCGAGTATGACGATTGCGCCGCCCAGGCGGAGACTGTCCGGGAACGCGTTCGCGAAGTGGAAACGGTCGCCGAAGACCTGTTCGCCGAGTGGGAAAGGGAGATTCAACAGATCTCAACACCAGCCTTGCAGAGTGGCAGTCGCAGACAGCTTCAGGCGACGCGGACGCGCTACGAAAGCCTGCATGACGCGTTGAAGGCGGCGGAATCGAGCATGCCGCCGGTCCTTACCCAGTTCCGCGATCACGTTCTGTATCTCAAACACAACCTCAATGCCCAGGCAATTGCGTCATTGAAGGGCGAGGCAATGAGCATTCAAACGGATATTTCCAAGCTGATCGCCCAGATGAACGCTGCAATCGCGAAGGCGGATGAATTCGTCAAGACCCTGCAGACGGAGTAACACCGAGCTTCTCATCGCGTAGCGCAGATTTCCACGTCGGCCGTATCGCGTGTTTCCAAACCTGCGCCGCGCTCCAAACCCGGCGGGTGAAGCATTTCACGCGTAATGCGAGGTCCCGTGCGCTGCCGGATTGGAAGCCGGTGATACGGTCCCGAGAAACCTGCGCTTCGCACCGAGCCGCGATTAATCCCTTGGAAATGCGGACGCTTTGGAGAGAATGCGCCGCGGAATGGGTTGGCGTATTCAACATGGCCGAGTCGCGGCAATCGGATTTGTTCTGGCATCGTGGGTCATTGCTATTTACTGGCCGGCGCTCACCTTCGATTTTGTAGATTACGACGACAACGAATACGTGTTTGAAAACGAGACCGTATTGCAGGGACTGACATCGTGGGGCTTCATCTGGGCGTTCGTTGATTTTCATGTTTCCAATTATCATCCGATCACGTGGCTCTCGCACATGCTCGATTGCGAGTGGTTTGGGACCGACGCCGGGGGACATCATCTTGTCAGCTTCGTGTTGCACGCGATCAATGCAGTCCTTGTCTTTCTTGTGCTGCGTTCGCTCACGGGTTCGTTGTGGCGCAGCGCGCTCGTGGCGGCTCTGTTTGCAATGCATCCCTTGCGCGTGGAATCGGTCGCGTGGATCTCTGAACGCAAGGATGTGTTGAGCGGGTTCTTCTTTCTCCTGACACTGCTCGCCTATTCGCGCTACTGCGGCCGTCGCACCGCTGACACGACATCAAATGACCGCGGGAATTTTTTGCGCGACAAGAGCTATTGGCTGGCCCTGATTCTGTTCGTGTTTGGCCTTTTATCCAAGGCGATGCTTGTGACGCTGCCCGCGGTGTTGCTCCTGCTCGATGCGTGGCCATTGAACCGGCTCCGCGCATCGGGTACTGTGCCCGCGTTCCGCGGTTTGTCCCGGCACGTGCTGCTCGAAAAGATTCCGTTCTTTGCGACTTCGATTTTGTTTTGCCTTGCCACGGTTCTGGCGCAGCGTGCCGGCGGAGCCATTCGGACGCTGGAGATGGGTGAACGATGCGTCAATCTCCTGGCGGCGTACCAGGGATACCTGGCGAAGACGATCTGGCCGGCGAACCTTTCCGTCATTTATCTCCGGCCCGAAGGCATTGCGCCGATGGCGACACTGCTCGCGGTGGGTTTATTGATCGCGATAACGGCCGCGGTCACATGGAGGCGGAAGTCAGCGCCGTTCGCCACCATGGGCTGGTTCTGGTTTATTGGGATGCTGATCCCTGTCAGCGGAGTCGTACCGCTCGGCGACCTCTACATGGCTGACCGTTACACTTACCTGCCCGCGATCGGGTTGATGATTGCGCTCGTCTGGGGCGCGGCGCATTTGCTCAGGCGTGGAAGCGGATTGAAATCAACGCGCGCCGCGGTTGCCGTCGCGGCCTGCTGCGTGTTGATGGCCTTATCGGTCGCGACGCGGCATCAGCTGCAATACTGGCGCAACACGGAAACTTTGATGCAACGCACGCTAGCGATCGATGAAGGTAATTTTGTCGCGCATCTGAACCTTGCCGAGTACTACACGCGAATTGGCAATGCAGAACTCGCGCGGCGGCATCGGGATCAGGCAGCGTTGACAATGCCGCAACTCGATTGAGAAGCGTTACTGTTCCACGAGCACACGATCGGTAGATGGCGTCAAGGACTGCAATTCGAAGGCGTTGCCAGGTTGGGCGAGGGGAACGCCGGGTGCGATGGGTTCGCCAAAATCCGGCGCCCCATCTGCATGCCATTGAAAGGGCTGGATCCGAATGTTGCGACGCCATCCGGATCCGCGTTCCTGCGCGGCATGGTAGGCGATCCAGTCTTCTGAACCGTCCGGCGATTTCACAAAAGAAGCGTGGCCCGGGCCGAAGACCTTGTCCGTTCGCGAAAACACGGGAACGGGTTTTTTGATCCACGATTCCGCCCGCATTGGATCGCCGCCTGTGAACGTCAATTGTCCGAGGCAATAGTCGTCACCCCAACTGCCGCTGGCGGAATAAATGATGAAAAGGCGGTTGCTGTTCCAGAGCGCTTGCGGGCCTTCGTTCACCCACGGATTTCCGCGCCGCTCCCAATCGTGTTCCGGGCGCGAAATGCAAACGCGATTGCCTGTCACCTGGCAGGGATCGGACATGAATGCGATGTAGAGGCGTTGCTCGACATTCTCGGTTCCCTCCCAACCGGACCAGACAAAATACATTTGATTGCTGATGGTGAGAACAGTTCCGTCAATCGCCCAGCGATTACCCGGCAGTTTCAGTTCGCCCCTAAAACGGAATGATTCGAGCGGGTTCTGCGACGTTCCTTCCAGCACGAACATGCGATGATTCGCATTGTCGCCATCGTCCGCGGCGAAGTACACGAACCAGGAGCCGTCAAGATAATGAAGTTCCGGAGCCCAGAGTTCCTTGGAATAATTCGTGCCTGGGGGAGGGGACCAGACGCGAGACCATGGCTGCGTGCCCAAAGCAGCGGGCGTGCTGGCGCTTGTGATGAAAATTCCGCGGCCGCCACGGCTTTGGCTCAGGTAGTAAGTGTCACCATGCTGGATCACCCAGGGATCAGCTCCTGGCGTGATGATGGGATTGGTAAACGTTCCAGCGAAGCTGACCGCAACCAGCGCTTGCCAGAAAATCCAGGCACGAACAACACCGACAAAATTCACGCAAGCAGCGTGCAGAATCCTGGGCGCATTCGAAAGGTTCTTTTAGCGCATCACGCCGCGAGCTTGCCTCGCAACAGCTTCAGTGGCGCGCTTCCCGCCTGTTGAATTTGTTCCATCCTGCACTGCGCCGGTTTCTTGTCCGGCCGCCAGCGCAAGAGGCTGGTGCCATGGCGAAAGCGCCCGCCCGTGAAGTGATCATAGCTGACCTCCACAACGAGCCTGGGTTTCAACGGCTGCCATTCCGACGATCGCTTCGTGCTCCAACGACTGGGGCCGCCCGGCGCCTGTCCCGTAAATCCCGGCGCTTCGATCAGTTTTTCCAGGCGTTCAGTCAATTCCATCCGTTCGTTCGCTTTCAACCCGGAACAGAATCCGACGTGATGCAAGAGGTCATCGTCATCGTAGAGGCCGAGAAGCAACGATCCGACGACGCGCGTGCCGCCGACGGTTTTCTCGGCGTATCGGAACCCGCCGATAACGCAGTCAGCCGAGCGATGATTTTTCACCTTCTGCATTCCCGAGCGGTCGCCGGAGCGGTATTCGAGGTCGAGACGTTTTGCGATGATTCCATCCAGATCTCCTCCAGCCTTTTCAAGCCATCGCCGCGCTTGTGCGATTCGCGTGGTTGCGGGTGAGAGGTGCAGTGACTCCTGTTTGAAGTGGCGCGCCACGAACGATTCGAGCGCGGCGCGCCGCACGCGGAGCGGTTCGGCGGCCATTGATCGGGTGCTGTTTTCCGCGAGGAGGTCGAAGGCGACGAACAACGCTGGCGTTATGGCGGCCAGTTTGCGGATGCGGCTTTCCGCGGGGTGAATTCTTTGGAGCAGCGCATCGAAGGAGAATCGTCCCTCAACAGGGACGGCTATTTCGCCATCCAGGATGAACGTGCGTGCTGGCAGGCGGCTGAAGATGTCAACCAGTTCAGGAAAGTAGCGCGCGAGCGGCTGGCCGGACTTCGATTGCAGATAAACGTCGTCGCCGTCGCGAAAGACCAGGCAGCGAAAGCCATCCCATTTCGGTTCGTATTGCCAGTCATCGCCTTCCGGAATGACGTCGACCGACAGCGCCTCCATCGGGGCGAACGGAATCTTCAATGGCAGCGCCATACATCAACAACATACAACGGCCTGCTGACGGCGAAATGGAGGGAACTCAGCAGGAGTGCCGGCGTCGCGAAGCCATGTTCCCGCAGTCGTGCTGGCTTTTTGCTTCTCAACGTTTCGGCGGTCCGGCATCGTGACGCGGCCATGAGAATCCTGATCGCCACTGTCACTGCGGGAGGAGGACATCTGGCGGCTGCGGCCGCACTGGAGGAAGCCTGGGCCTCATTTCGACCCGGGGATCAGGTGGAGCGGGTGGACATGCGGCGCTTCTTTTCCCCGCTTCACCGAAAGATTCATTCGGACGCCTGCTTCAAACTCGTGGAACGGGCGCCGGAAATTTGGGGAATGGTTTTCAAAAACACGGATAACCCGCGTGCAGCCCGGCGGCTGAGTTGCTGGAAGCAGGCGCTCCCCACGCTGCAAAAATGAGCTATTCGCTTCTTTATCGCGTGATGCGTGGAGTGCTGAGCGTGGCACTAGGTTTTTACTTTCGCCGCATCGAGCGGTTTCATCCCCAGCGCGTGCCGGAAAAGGGCCCGGTTCTGTTCACGTCGAACCATCCGAATTCCCTCACCGATTCCTGGATCATTGGCGCCACTGTCGCGAGAAAGGTGAATTTTGTCGCGACGGTTCAGTTATTTCGCTTCAAGGCCGTGAAGTGGTTTCTGTTGCGCTGCGGCGTGATCCCGATCAACCGGGCAAAGGACGATCCGCGGGGAATGCGCAGCGTGACCGACACGTTTGAATCGTGCTATCGGGTGCTGGAACGCGGGGAGGCCGTGGGAATTTTTCCGGAGGGCGTGACTTATGACGACTCCCGCCTGCGCGAAGTCAAAAGCGGCGCGGCCAGGATGGCGCTGGAATTGGAACATCGCCACGGCGGGAAGTTGGGCCTGAAGATTGTTCCCGTGGGCCTGACCTATTCTGCCAAAGAGCTGTATCGCAGCGATGTCCTCGCACACTTCGGCGAAGCCATCCTGATCGGGCCGTTTCTCGAGGGGTATGCAGAACGCCGGAAGGAATGCATCAATCGGTTGACTGGGGAAATCGAGAGGCAGATTCAGGCGTTGATCCTGCACATTCCACAACTGGAACAGACGCGCGTTGTCGAAGGCGTGAAGCGCCTTTACTTTGAACGGCTGCAGCTCGGGAACCAGATTCGGGAGGAGGCGATATCGCCGCGGAGCGAGGAATTGCTTCTCTCGCAGCGCATCACATCTGCAGTGGACGAGGTGTTCCGACTTCAACCAGGGCGCGCGGCGCGCTTTGCTGCGCGGCTGGCATTCTACGAACGCTGGCTGGTGCGCTTGAGGATTTCGGATGAGACACTGGCGTTGTTCCCAAACCGCGACCGTCTGATTGCGCGCAGCGCCTTCTGGAGCTGTGTTGCAATCCTGGGAACGCCCATCGCGCTTTATGGCTGGCTGCATCGGATCGTGCCCCATTTGATCATCGAATGGGCAGTGCAGCGTTTCGCCAGTTCTGACAAGCGCAAGGCACAAACTTCCACGACGAAGATCCTCGGAGGAATCCTGGTCTACTCGGCTTTCTTTCTTTTTTATGCCTCGCTTGTCCACGCCGTTGCTGGCCTGCCGGCAAGCTTCTGGTATTTGCTGTCATTGCCGCCCGCATCTCTGCTTGCGTTTTATCATTCGCGCGAACTGCGGCGCCTCAAGGCTGCCCTGAGAACGACGTGGGTGCTGTTCCGCGCGCCCTTTGCCGCAAGGCGCCTGGCCGCGCTTCGCAACGAGCTGATTGGCGAAATCGAATCGGTTCATTCCGCGCGCGCACAGGCGGCAATGCCTCAGCAGTGATTCATTTGCTTGTTGCGAAATGTCTTCCCACAGGTCAGAGCGTGGTTCCGGCTATCGCGTGTCGCTGGCTTGCAGTAGCTTCTGCACGTGGCGAAACCGAATTACATCGAGCTGGCGACGGGCGAACGCATTGCGATCCTTTATGAGGATCGGGCGGTCATGGCCATCGACAAGCCGCGCGGCTGGATGCTCGTGCCCTTCTCGTGGCAAAAAACCGACCGCAATCTGCAGGCGGCGCTCACGTCATCGATAGCCGCCAAGGATTTTTGGGCGCGATCGCGGAACCTGAAGTTCATCCGGTTCGTGCATCGGTTGGACGCGGAGACGACGGGAATTCTGTTGCTGGCGAAAAGCCTCGGGGCGGTCGACACGTACGGGAATCTTTTTGAGGGACGGAAAATGGAGAAGGTGTATCTCGCCGTTGTCGAGGGCGTGCCGGCCCAGCCTGAATGGATTTGCCGGGCGAAGATCGCTCCCGACCCGGAACAGCACGGCAGGATGAAAGTGGATGCGCGTGGAGGGAAGGAATCAGAAACAGCGTTTCGATTGCTTCAAACTGTCGGCAACTGGTCGCTGGTGGAGGCGCGTCCCTACACCGGCCGGACGCATCAGATTCGCCTACATCTCCTCGAAGCCGGCCTGCCCATTGTGGGCGACGCTATGTATGGAACGGATCGCAATCCAAGGAAGGGTCTTGGGTTGCGTGCGGTTGAGCTGGCGTTCAACGACCCCTTCAATCGGCAGCGGATTCACATTCGCGCTCCTTCCGAGGCTTTCATGGCGGAATACGGTTTCGCGGTTCCCGCGCGTGAACGCCCGGCGGCCGCGCAGCCGCAGGAGCGCCTGCTGGCGGATGGGGGAAAGAGCGCGAGGGAAAAGGGGCAACCGACGTAATGCGGGCTTGGCGGACGGATGCCATTGGCGGATCTCAATCCGTGGGCGCTTTGGACGCATGCCGGGCTTGGAAGCTGGCGATACGGCAGGTTTGGAAACCTGCCCAGCGTTCGGGAGCGTTAAAATCGGTGGATTTCTCGGCAATTCGCGTGCAGCCTGCCGGTGAATTTCCAATAGCGTGATGGCCGAAGGCCAAAACGACGACGCGCACCTGAATGATGAGTAATAATGCAGTGGAATCAACGGACACGGCCGGCGGGACATTGACTTCCCGGCAGCGGTTTGCGCGCGCTTGCCGCTGCGAACCTGTGGATCGTCCGCCGATGTGGCTGATGCGGCAGGCGGGACGAGCGTTGCCCGAATACCGCAAGCTCAAGGAGACCCACACGTTCGTGGAACTCGTGCAGGATCCGGATCTG
Organism: Verrucomicrobiia bacterium; assembly: GCA_035629175.1. Taxonomy (NCBI): domain Bacteria; kingdom Pseudomonadati; phylum Verrucomicrobiota; class Verrucomicrobiia; species Verrucomicrobiia bacterium. Next base: position 132,521 of record DASPIL010000096.1, read on the forward strand.
GCGACGGAGGTGACACTGCAGCCGATCCGCAGATTTGGCTTTGATGCGGCAATTCTCTTCAGCGACATCCTTGTGATACCCGAGGCAATGGGGCAGGCGTATCGTTTTCGGGAAACGGGCGGGGTGGTGATGGACTTTGCGGTGCGGAACAAGGCTGACGTGGACAAGCTTTCTGTCGAACAGGTGTGCGGGCGATTGAGTTATGTGGACAAGGCGCTGCGGCGGCTGCGCACGGAGCTCGGCGACGACACGGCGTTGATTGGTTTCTCCGGTTCACCGTGGACGCTCGCGACGTTCATGATTGAGGGCGGGAGCGTTCCGCGTTACAGCCGGGCGCTGGCTGTGTTGCGGGAGGATCCCAGGACCTATTACGCGCTTGCGGAGAAATTGACGATGGCGGTGGCCGAATACCTGAAGATGCAGATTGCCGCAGGCGTTGACGCCCTTCAATTGTTTGACAGCCACGGGGGGCATCTGAGCGTGGCGGAGTTCGATGACGTTTCGGGCCGCTGGATGCGCGAGATCATTGCCGAGTTGCGCAGGAAGCATGTCAAGGCTACGCCGCCTGTGATTGTTTTTTCACTCGGAACGCATGGCAGCTGGCACGATTTGATGGCGACCGGCGCGAACGTGCTGGGAGTGGATTGGCAGACATCGCTTGCCGACGTGCGGAAGATCGTTCCAGAGCGGATTGCGTTGCAGGGAAATTTGGCGCCGGCATTGCTTGTCGAGGCGGCGCCGGATGTGGTCACACGCGAGACCCAGGCTGTGCTCGAGGCGATGCGCGGGCGGAACGGACACATTTTCAACCTGGGCCACGGTTTGACCCCAGGGGCTACGCTGGAGAATATTCAGGCAGTCGTGGACACTGTGCGGAAGTTTCGATGAAGACGTTGAACGTAGATCTCGATCTGGTGCGGAAATACAATGTGGCTGGCCCCCGCTACACGAGTTATCCGCCCGCGACGAAGTTCACCGATGCGGTGAGCTGGGAGCAGTTGTCGGAACGGATCGAGGCGAACAATCGTTCCACCCGCGACCTTTCCATTTACTTTCACATTCCGTTTTGCGAGACGCTCTGCTGGTTCTGCGGCTGCACGACAGTCATCACGCTCAATCACGACAAGGGCAAGGCGTATGTGGACTACCTCGAGCGTGAGGTGGCGCGCATGGCTCCGCAGCTGAATAGCGAACGGAAAGTCGTGCAACTGCACTTTGGCGGAGGATCACCGACGTTTCTCCGGCCAGAAGAAATCCGCCGGCTCGGTGCGATCATTCACAGGCACTTTACGTTTGCGCCCGACATTGAGGCCAGCGTGGAGGTCGATCCGCGGCGGCTCACGCGAGATCACCTTGCAGCGTTGCGGGAGATTGGATTCAACCGCGCTTCGATGGGCGTGCAGGATTTCAATCCCGAGGTGCAGAAGGCGATACACCGCATTCAACCGCGCGAGATGACGCAGCAGGCGATCGACTGGATGCGTGAGCTGGGTTACAAGTCGATCAATCTCGACTTGATCTACGGCCTGCCGAACCAGACTCCCGCGACGTTCAATGAGACCCTGGATACAGTGCTCGAGATGAAACCCGACCGGCTGGCAGTGTTCAGTTACGCGCATGTTCCATGGATCAAGCCCGCGCAGAAAATTCTCCAGGAAAAAGTGCTGCCGACGCCTGAATCAAAGCTCGAGGTTCTGAAACTCGTGATTGAGCGGCTGACCGCGAATGATCAGTACGTGTACATCGGGATGGATCATTTTGCCAAACCGGAGGATGAACTGGCCGTCGCGCAGCGGAACAAGGAGCTTCAACGCAATTTCCAGGGATACAGCACACGCGCGGGATCGGACATCTACGCCTTTGGCATGTCGAGCATCTCGCAGATTCCGGATGCGTACTGGCAGAACGAAAAGGAGCTGCCGAAATATCAGGAAGCGGTCGACGCGGGACGCGTGCCATTGCATCGTGCCTACTTCGTGACGGAGGAGGACAATCGCCGCCGTGAAACCATTATGCGCGTGATGTGCGATTTGTCGCTCGATTTCGCAGCGATGTCCCAAAAGCTCGGCATCGATTTTGAGGAACACTTTGCAAGCGAGCTGGCGGCGCTGGCGCCGTTTGAGGCGGACGGGTTGGTGAGGCAGATTCCAGGCGGTCTTGAGGTGACCGATGCGGGGCGCTTGTTCATCCGAAACATCGCGATGAGCTTCGACAATACACTGGCGCCTGCAGGCGAACGGCGGCATTCGAAGACCATTTGACCGTTGCGTTGCCACGACATTGTGAATGTTTGCGCTCCTTCAACATTGTCCGGCAGCGGGGATTTCGCATCGTGTCGCGTGTCTGAACCATGAAATCGGTTGCGATCATCGGAGCGGGAATCACGGGGTTGACTGCTGCTTTTTACCTGAGGCGCAGAGGACTCGCTGTCGCAGTGTATGAGAGCGCAAACCGGGTGGGCGGCGTTATTCAGTCGGAACGGCGGGACGGTTTCCTTGCAGAGTTTGGCCCAAACACAATCCTTGAAACGTCGCCGAAAGTTCGGCAATTGGTGATCGATGCAGGGCTGCAATCACGCCGCCTGGATCCCGATCCCCGCGCTGAAGCGCGTTACGTAGTGCGCTATCGGCGGCCAGTCGAAGCTCCCGCATCGCCTCCCGGGTTTCTCACGTCGGAGCTTTTTTCGTGGAAGGCAAAACTCGCCGTGCTGCGCGAACCATTCATTCCTGCGCGCCGCGACGGGGTGGAAGAGAGCATTGCGCAGTTTGTCATTCGGCGGTTCAACCAGGAATTTCTTGATCATGTGATCGATGCTCTGGTCGCGGGGATTTACGCGGGCGATCCCTACAAGCTTTCGGTGACTCACGCCTTTCCCAAACTCAAAGCGCTCGAGGATAACTACGGGTCGATGATCAAGGGACAGATCCTTGGCGCGCGTGAACGAAAGAAGCGCGGCGAGGTTGCCAAGGATCGGGCTCCAAAATTCTCTTTCGACGAAGGCCTGCAGGTGTTGCCCGATGAGTTGGCGAAGCAATTGGGCGATGCGGTCCGCCTGAACTGCCCGGTCACGGAGTTGACCCGCACGGATGCGGGATGGCGGGTCGAAACAAACGCGGGGCAGTTTGACCACGATGCGGTTGTCTATTGCGGGACGGCCCACAAACTGGCCGAGCTGCGGGTGAACACTCCCGTTCCACTCGACCTTCCGAGGCTGGCCGAAATCCGTTATCCGCCAGTCGCGAGTGTGGTCTTTGGGTTCAGGCGCGAGGACGTCGCACATCCAGCCAGCGGGTTTGGCATGTTGATCCCGAGGGTCGAGGGATTCAAATTGCTCGGCACCATTTTCTCGTCGGCCCTTTTTCCCAATCGGGCTCCAGCCGGCCATTTGACGCTGACGAGTTACATCGGCGGCGAGCGTTATCCGGAACTGGCGGCGCTTCCACGCGATCAACTGTATGCTCTGGCCCTGGCGGATCTGCGAGTGCTCCTGGGAGTGCGGGGCGAGCCTGTGTTCCGCAATGCTGTGGTGTATCCGCGGGCGATTCCGCAATACAACGTCGGCTACGGGACGTTTCGGGAGTTGATGGGGCGGATCGAGCAGAAGGCGCCGGGGCTCTATTTGGCGGGGCATTATCGGGATGGCGTCTCGCTCAGCGATTCCATACTTTCCGGCTGCAATGTGGCGGAACGGATTCAACCTGGTGGCGCGTGACCCGCGTTTGCCGGGCGTTCGCGAATTGATCTCGAAATTCAAATGAGCAAAGCAGTTTTATTGGTTAATTTGGGTTCGCCCGACTCACCATCCGTTCCGGATGTGCGCCGTTACCTCAACGAGTTCCTGATGGACGCTCGCGTCATCGATACTCCGTGGGTGGCGCGGCGATTCATCGTAAGCATGATTCTATTGAACCGGCCGAAGGAGTCGGCTCATGCTTATCAAACCGTTTGGACCAAGGAGGGCTCGCCCCTGATTGTCACGAGCCGCAACGTGCAAAAGTTGTTGCAGCAGCGCGTATCGATGCCTGTCGAACTTGCAATGCGGTATCAGAACCCCAGCATTCGGGATGTGGTGCGCAAGCTGGCGCAGCGAGGCGTCACGGAACTCCTCCTGATTCCGCTATTTCCGCATTACGCGATGTCCAGCTTCGAAACCGCGGTCGTGCGAGTGCAGGAGGTTGCGGCGAAGATCGCGCCTGGCATGCGCGTCACAGTCCAGGGTCCGTATGGGGACGCTCCTGATTACATCAATGCGCTTGTGGCCAGTGCGGAGCCGTACCTGCAGAAGGATTTTGATTTTCTGTTGTTCAGCTTCCATGGCGTCCCGGAGCGGCAGATCCGCAAATCTGATCCGACGGGGCGTCATTGCCTGCAGGTGCAGGATTGCTGCCGGGTGCCGAGCGAGGCGCACAAGTTTTGTTATCGGCATCAATGTTTTCGAACCGCGGACGAATTTAGCAAGGTGGCGGGCGTGCCTGCCGGAAAGTGGTCGGTTTCATTCCAGTCGCGCCTTGGAAAAGATCCATGGCTGACTCCCTTCACGGACAAGGAACTGGAACGGCTGGGCCAGCGGAAACTAAAACGCCTGCTGGTGATCTGCCCCGCGTTTGTTTCGGATTGCCTTGAGACGATCGAGGAGATCGGGATGCGCGGGAAGGAGTCATTCGTTCAGGCTGGGGGAGGGGAGTTCTTCCAGATTCCGTGTCTCAATGAACACCCGCTTTGGATTGAGGCGCTGGCGGGAATGGTAAACCGCTTTGCCGGCGAGAAGTAACCGAGGTCAGGTGGCCCGTGCGGGCACGAAGAGAGGCTCGACCATGATTGCATGTGCCAGTTGCTCGCTGAGGGCAAGGCGCGCATTGCAGACCTGGCAGATGAAATTGTTCTGGCTGGTGATGAGTTTTACCACCTGTTCCTCGCCCAGTCCGATTTCCCGCAATCGATTTTGAACTTCCGGGGAGGCGCAGAGCTGCTTGATGCGAACGGCGACGCCGGCCTTCACGCGGCTAAGCGGGCAAGGTTCGCAACGGATTTCGCCGGCAGGTATCTTCGCATCGTTGCTCACGGGGTATACAATGGGGGGAGGAGGCAGTGCGCGACTAACCCCGATTTGCGTTTTGCTGTTCCCGAATTGCAATCCAAGGTCAGCTCTCAAAGCAGGGACGGGACGGATTACAGAGTTGAACGCTGACCTGGCAGTCGTCGAATCCGACTTCCGCGAGTGTTTTGTTGCACCAGCAATGCCCGCGGTGGGTCAGTTCATTTCCGCTGGTGGCGAAGACTTCGTCCTCTTGTTCCGGGATGTAAAGCTTCTTGGACCGCAGGTGGCGGCAGCATTGGTCAGGCTTCATATCATGCGATCAGTTGCATCAAGGTGCGGCGGACCAGCGCGCGGGCCATCGGCACCTTGTATCCATTGTGTTCCATGGGTTCCGCCCGCGCGAGCAGCAGGCGCGCGGCTTCATCGGCTGTGGCCTCGTCCAGGGTCTTGCCCTGGAGGAAATCATTCGCCGCCTTCACCATGTGGGGCACTGGGGAGATGGCACCGAGCGCAATGCGGACGCTGCTCAGCTGCCTGCCATTCACGGTTGCGGATACCGAGCAGCTCACAAGCGCCCAATCGAACGATGCTTTTTCGCTGATCTGCTGGTAGGCGCTTTTCTGCGAGGGCTGAACGGGGACTTCAACCCGGACGACGAGGTCGCCGGCATTCAGGGAATTATGCGCCAGGGGGTTTTCCCATGCCTTGGCGTAGAACTCAGGGATCGTCATTCGCTTTTCCTGCCCGCCACTGAACACCACGACCGTGGCATCGAGCACTGCCAGGGCGATCGAGAGATTCGAAACGACGGGGCTGATGCACGTGTTGCCGCTGAAGAGGCTGTGATATTTGTTTTCGCCATGGCGGGCATAGCAAAGATCGCCCTTCTTCTTCAGGCATACCGTGTCGCGATGCCGGTAATACCAGCATCGGGAATGCTGCGACAGATTTCCCGCAATCGTTGCAACGTTGCGAATCTGCCGGGAACCCACCTCGGCGGCGGCCTGCTGCAGACCTGGGAAGACGCGTTTGAGTTCTGAATGATCCTCCAACTCAGCGACCGTAACCGTGGCTCCAAGCTTCCAGGCGGTCGGGCCTGGTTCGATGCGATTCAAGCCGAGTGTCTTGACGTTGACGAGCGTTTTCGGTTCGACCAGATAATCCTTCATCCGGTTCAACACGTCGTTCCCGCCGCCGAGGTAGGCGCCGTTATCGCCCAATAATTCCCGGGCGCTGGCAGGCGACGTGGCGCTGGCGTACTGAAATGCGTTCATACGACGGGTGCTTTATCCTTGTTCAATGCGTTCAAGATTTTCTGAGGCGTGATCGGCAGGCTGCCGACGCGCACGCCGATTGCGTTGGCGACGGCGTTGGCGATCGCGGATGCGGTGGGTATTGTGACCGGTTCTCCGATGCCAATGACGCCGCGCTCAGGCATGTCGAGGAGCACGACATCGATTTCAGGCATGTCGGCGATTCCGGGCAGCTTGTAGGTTTCGAAATTTGGATTCAGGACCACGCCGGAAAGCTCATCCATGATGCGCTCCTCGTAGAGCGCGTAGCCGATGCCCATGATGATGCCGCCGTTGACCTGGCTTTCACAGGTGAGCTTGCTGACGATCAATCCGCCATCCTGCACGCAGGTGATTTTCTTCACGCGGGTGAAGCCTGTTTCTGTATCAACTTCGACCTCGGCGAACTGCACGCCGGCGGCGCCGCTTGACGAGAGACCTTCCTGCCATCGTCCCTGAACCGTTACGGGGTTCATGCCGAGCTTGCGGCACGCGCCAATCCATTGTTCGCCGCGGGCGTCCGCGACTCCACTGCGTTCCTGCAGTTGCTGCAGCGCCCTGGTGCAGGTATCGAAAATGGCGGGCGACACGGAAGCCGCGGTCGTGCTGCCGCCGCTTGCGCCCGATGGCGGGAACGTGCTGTTGCCGACGCGCACATCAATTTGTTCCGGCTTTAATCCAAATATGTCCGCCGCGATCACTGCGATGAGAGTCTTGGTCCCCGTTCCCAGGTCCTGCGTACCGCAACGCACCTCGACGCTCCCATCGGGATTCACCTGTGCTTCCGCCTGGGTTCCGCGTCCGCCGCCGCCCCAGGTTGCCGCGGCGCAGCCAACCCCGGTTTTGATGGGTCCGTTGGAACTGCCGGGCTTCTTGTATTTGTCCTTCCAGCCGAATCGTTCAGCGCCCAGTCGAAACTGGCGCGCGCGGATTTCGCGGCTGTTCGACCGATCGTTCTTGATGCGCAATTCAACGGGATCCATTCCAATGCGCGCCGCGATGTCGTCGAGCATCGACTCGATTCCAAACGAAGCGGGTGGATGGCCGGGAGCGCGGAACGCGCGGGCCGAACCTGCGTTCGTTGCTACGGAGGTCTGGCGAACGCGGATGTTCGGAACGTGGTACAGATACGGCGCGGGGATCGAAACGTCGCCGCTGCCCGCAGCGCTTGCGCCACCCGATGCGAAACCCGGGGTGCCGAAGTTTTCCATTTCGAATGCGAGCAGGTCTCCATCTGCGTTGGCGCCCATCCGGAGTTTTTGAAAAGTGGAAGGACGATTTCCTACTGCGAGCGATTGGTCAAAGCGGGTCAGCATCAGTTTGACCGGCGCTTTGGCTTCCTGTGAGAGGCGCGCCGCCATTCCACCTTCCACGCCCAGGCCCATCTTGGCTCCGAAACCGCCGCCCATGAATTCCGTGAGCACGCGGACTTTGCTCTGCTGCAGTCCGAGGTAACTGGCAAGGTCATTGCGGACGCCGCCAATTCCCTGCGTCGATGCCCAGCAGGTGACCTCGTCGTCCTTCACAGAAATTGTGTTGCCATGCGTCTCGAGCGGATGATGCAGTTGCACCGGAGTCGAGAAACTTCCCTCCACGATGACGGTTGAATCCGCGAAACCCTTTTCGACATCGCCGCGTTCGTTGACACGCGGGCGGGTGGTGTTCAGGCCCTCCGGCCAAACGCGCGGGGCGGTTTCCTTCATTGCCTCGGCTTCCTTTACGACGAAAGGCAGGGGTTCAGCCTGAACTTCAATCAGGCGCAACGCATCGATGCAGGCCTGCTTGCTTGTCCCGGCGACGGCGGCGATTTCTTCGCCGTAGTAGCGGACGATTCTGTCGGCGCGGTTATCGCGGAGGATTGCAGCCTTGATGCCAGGAACCTGGCGGGCTTTTTCGAGGTTGATTGCAGTGATCTTTGCAGCGGGCCATTTGGAACGAAGGATCATCCCGTAAAGCCAGCCTTCCGGCTGGACATCTGAAGGGTACTTCGCGGCGCCTGTGACTTTGTCCGGGGCATCAATGCGCCTGGCGCTGCTCCCGATGTGCGTTCTGTTTTCAGGCCAGCTTGGCATAGGAAATCACCTCGGTTTTGCTGCTTACCTGGACGCCGGCAGCTTTGAGCGCGGCTTCGAGTATGCGGGGTTGGGTGCCGCAGCGGCACAAATTGCCCGAGCAGGCGTGCTTCACGTCCGCGGCTGTCGGCTTGGAATTCTTTTTCAACAACGCGGTGACGCTCATCACAAACCCGGGTGTGCAGTAGCCGCACATCAAGGCGTCCTGGCTGATGAACGCTTCCTGCACGCGGCTCAGCTTGCCGTCAGCAGCAATGCCTTCAATTGTCGTGATCGCTTTGCCTTGCGCCTCGATCGCCAGCATTGAGCAGGAATAAACGGGTTTGTCATCGACGAGGATCGTGCACGCACCGCAGCTGGCGCGATCACATACCTCCTTGGCGCCGGTGAGCGGGGTGAGGTTGCGCAACGCTTCAAGCAGCGTCACGCGCGGCTGCACCTGAAGGTTCACAGGCTTGCCATTCAGTTGAAGCGTGATCGGAACGGCGTCGGGTCCGATGACCTTTTCCGCATTCACCCTTTCGAGTTCGGCCGCGACTGCCTGGACTTGCGCCGTGGCAGCTACCGCCGCTGTTGCGCCGAACGATTTGAGAAATGATCGGCGTGTTACGGAAAAGCCGTCGTTGGAGGAAGCTTCGCTCATAGGTAACGAGTTGCAGCAGCTCTGACGGGGAACGCCAGAGGCTGGTTACGTGAGTTCAGTTCAGAAGACCGCCAAAAGCGAGCGATTTTTTTTTCCACTCTTCGCGCCGAACATGCCGGGCTTAACCGAGCAGAGCGTTGTTCACGGCAGTTTCAAACACTTCGGGCGAAAATGGTTTCTCCAAAGCGCACACTGCGCCGAGTTGAAGGCTCATGCTCAAATTGATTTCGGGATGGCTGTAGAAGCTGCCGCCCGAAATCGAAATCACCTTTACCGCCGGCCAGCGCCGTTTGATTTCGCCGAGCGTCTCAATGCCGTCCTTGTTGGGCATCAGCAGGTCGAGCACGACGACGTCCGTCTGTTGCTGCTCGAGGTGCTTCAGCGCTTGGACGCCATCGGCCGCATCGAACACCGAGTAATCGGATTCCTTGAGCATCCAGCGCAGAGACATGCGCACGGCGTCATCGTCGTCGACCACCAGAACCCGCGGCCTTGCTGCGATCGGGCTTGCTGGTTCAGGTTGGTTTAAATCTTCCATTTTGCACCCGGAGCTTTTCAATCGTCCTAGACATCGGGCATTGCGTTAAAGAGGTAAGCCCCAATTGCTTAGAACGCGCGAATGACACCCAAAGTATGCATAAACGTGCCTGTGGTTGCGCAACGAAGGCAGGTGCGGAAGAGAGAATGGCAGACGGACGGAGTGGAGAAAACGCCGATTTATAGAATGGTCGGGGCGGGGAGATTTGAACTCCCGACCTCTTGCACCCCAAGCAAGCGCGCTAGCCAGGCTACGCTACGCCCCGAACCATTGCGGCCGATTGCTCGGACGCGCGGCATACTATGCAGCGTGCCCCGAGGCGAAACAACTGCAAAAATCCTTTCGCATCGCGATCCGCATTCTACATCATCGCAGCCCTGTAGCAGCGATGGATTCAGACTATGGACATTTCGAAACTGAAGGCAGGAGACGAACACTACATGGCGTATGTGGGGCCGCCCGCGCAGTACGACTTCATGGGCGCAACGCAGTTTCGGCTGCTGTGCACGCTCGGCTTGCGCGCGGGGCATTCGGTTCTCGACGTCGGGTGCGGTTCGCTGCGAGCCGGGCGTTTCCTGATCACGTATCTCGACCCAGGCCGCTATTGCGGGATTGAGCCGAACGAATGGCTGATCAAGGAAGCGGTCGCAAACCAGCTGGGACAGGATCTTGTAGACCTGAAAAAGCCGCGTTTTGATTTCAACAGTGAGTTTCGAACGAATGTGTTTTCACGGGCGTTCGATTTCATCATCGCGCAGTCCATCTTTTCTCACACTGGCGCGGATCTGCTTGCCGGCGCTCTCCGGAATTTCAAGGCCGCGCTCCACCCAAAAGGTTTGGTGGCGGCAACCTTCATCGAAGGCAAGAAGGACTCGCCGGAGCAGGGGTGGATTTATCCTGGCTGTGTGAAGTTTCGAAGGTCCAGCGTGGTGCGTTTTGCCAAAGATGCAGGTTTATATGCAACGCCGATACCATGGTATCACCCGCGCCAGACGTGGTATCTGCTCGCAGCGGATCCGGGGCGCCTGCCAAGTACCCGGATGCTGCGGCATCTCAGCGGGGCTGTGTTGTTCGAACCTGAATTTGCGGAAAGCTGGAATCCCCGGTTAACGCTCACTGAACGGTTGAAGAATCTGTTCGGCGGTTGAGCGTCCGAACTCGGGGTTTTCCAGGCGACAGTGGAACGGAGACGCGCGGGTCCACCCAGATGAACCCGCGCAAGCCACAGGCCTGCTTACTTGCCGAGCAACGCCAATGCCGCTTCCGCCATTTTCGCGCCGGTCATGCCGTGCTTTTCGTAAAGGTGTTCGGCGACGTAAGCGCTCTGGCCGAATTCGTCGCGTATGCCGAGTGACTTCATTACATGCGCGATTCCGTTGGTGGACAACGCATGGCTGATCTGGGCGCCCATGCCGCAGACCACCTGGTGATCTTCAATGGTCACGACTTTGCCGCACGCCTTCACGGCGGAGCCGATGGTCTCGAGATCGACGCGGTTTACGAATGGATTGTTGATCACCGTGGCCTTGATTCCTTTCGCCGCAAGAATCTTTCCGGCCTCGGCAGCTTTGCTAAACAAGGTGCCGCAACCAATCAGGACAACATCGTTTCCGGTCTGGGTGACCTGCGCCTTGCCCCACGGATACTGGGCATTTTCGAGCCAGTAGATCGGGTAGTTTTCGCGGCCCACAAAGAACACATAGCTTTCGCCGTCCTTGCCCGCCTTGCGATCTTCCGCCTGTCGCCGGATCGCTTCATACATCAACGCTTCCGCTTCATTCGCGCAGCTCGGGGCGATGACTACGGTGTGGGGAATGGCGCTGACGGCGGCGAAATATGTCGTTGCCTGATGGCTTGCGCCGTCGGCGGCGTCCTGGAATCCGACGTGTGAAAACATCGCGATCACGGGCGCCTGGGACAACGCTGCCATGGTCAACGGCAGATTGCCCTTGGTGACGCCGAACTGTCCGAACGTGTCCACGATGCTGACGAATCCGGCTTTGCTGAGCCCCGCCCCGACGCTGACCATGTTGGCTTCAGCGATGCCGACATCGATGTAACGTTCCGTGGCTTTCTGAAAAGTGCTGATGCCGGTTGATCCCTGGACATCACAGCTGACGGAGAAAACAGGGTAGCCGTCTTTCGCGGCCCGTATGGCACCCGCAGCGAGGCCTGCCTGGACCTTGTCCTTCTTCACCGCAGGGGCTGCGGGAGTTGGGGCGGTGGGATTCATTGCGGCCTTCACCTTCTTCTCTCCTTCCTTCTGCTCCCAGTCCGCGCGCAACTTTTTGCCCCACGTCATGAGGTCGTCGGGAACAGGATCGCCTCCGTAGATTTCGTTCAGCCATTCGAGAACTTTTTCGCCGTTGGCCAGGGGAAATCCGTGACCGCCCGCGGCGTTCTCCTGCGTGGACTTGATGCCGTAGCCCTTGATCGTCTTGACCCAGAGGCAGACAGGGAAATTCGGATTGGTGCGGGCTTGTTGAATTCCCTTTTCGACGGCCTGGTAAACAGCGGGAAGATCATGTCCATTCGGAACCGAGATAACATTCCATCCGAGGGTGCCCAACGCCTGGAAACTCCGCTGCATCGAAAACGCGTCCTTGGTGATGCGGCCTGAAAGCTTGGTGTCGTTGTCCGAAATGATCATGACGAACGGATTCACCCGATCCTTCGCCGCCAGCCCGGGAATCGCGGCGAATGCTTCCTTCGCTTCGCCCTCCATGCTGGCGCCGTCGGAAACGACGCAGATCGTGACGCGATCGTTGCCAATGAGCTTGTCGCCAATCGCCAATCCCTGGGCCTGGGGCAGGGCAGACGATAGGGGGCCGTTGCTGAGCAGCACGCCCTCAGGATTCAGGTGCGATTCGCCATGGCCCGTGAGTTTGCTCTCGATGCTGCGAAATCCCTTGAGGTCGTCGAAGGTGAGATTGTCGAATCCATAGTTGGCGCGCAAAGCGTAGATGCCGTTCTCGGCATGCCCGGCGTCATTGACGAAATTGAAAGCTTCATGCCATTGACGCCCTGTGACGCTGAACATGATGGCATGCACGGCCGCGTTCACTTCGGCGAACGCCGCGGGGCCGCCCCAGTGGCAGGCCGCGCCGCCGATCACCGCGTGAATGTCCATCAAGGCGAGCAGTGCGCGGGTGGCGCGCGGGTCTGCGACGACGGTGTCTTCACCGGCCAGGTTCTTCACCTTCACGGAATACTTGGGCGGGTTTGGGGGCGTTGCCGCGAGCCGGGATTTGAGGGCGAGGGGCTTTAGGGCGGGCGCTTCGACTTTTGCGACGACAGAATTATCAGCGGCCATAGGTCTGGTTTAATTAAGATTCTTCAAAAAGTGCGGGCGAATACTTAGCAAACCCGTTCCGGAATGGAAAATGAAACTTCTGCAAAACACACACAAGGCTCTGCACCTGGAACCGGCCTGCGCGGATGACAATTGCCGCGGCTCGCGCTACTGTAGTTCAGCAATGAATCCGTTGCCGTGGCCCGACAACCATCATCTCGACGCCGCCGAAGGGTGGCTCGAGCTCGATGTACCGGTTGAGGCGGCGGACGAGATTCAGCAGATCGCGCCGGAATTGCGCCTTCATCCTGAGGTGTTGAACGTTCGGTGGCAGATCCTGGCACGCAAGAAGGATTGGCGGAACGGGCTGGTGATCGCGGGCGTGATCAGCCGGCTTGTCCCGGAATCGCCAGTCGGCTGGATTCATCTTTCCTACACTCTTCATGAAATGGGACGCACGCGGGAGGCGTGGGAAAACCTTTCGCGTGTTGCCCCGCAGTTTCCGGGCGACTGCACGATCGCTTACAATCGCGCCTGCTACGCATGCAGGCTGGGAAACCTGGAAACGGCGCGGGACCTGTTGCGGCGGGCGATGCAGCTGGGAGATGAGGGACAGGTCAAGGAAACCGCGCTTTCGGACCACGATCTCGAGCCGCTCTGGCGTGCAATCCGGGAATTGTAATGGCTGCGATGGGAACGAGCGGGCGCGATCGGGCGCTCAGCGGTTTGTTTTGTTGAACGCCGGGGGGTTCGCCTATATCTATGTCGCGACATGATAAAGGCGTTGCTACTGATCTTTTTGCCGCAACCGACATGGGAACACATCGCAGGCGTGCAGAGGAAAGCATTCGTTCTGTTTCTCACGTATCTGCTGCCGCTCCTGCTCATCACAACGTTCGCTGAATGTTACGGGCTCGTGCATTGGGGAAAACCGCGCGGACAGGTGGAACACGTCACCCGGTTTACGGTCGCGCAAGCCACGGTTTTCGGGGTGGGACGCATCCTCAGCTCGATCGCCATCGTGCTCATCCTGGCGAAGTTGATCAAGGCCCTTGGCGAAACGTTTCACGGCCGGCATTCAATCCACCAGGTGTTCACGCTGGCGGCGTATTCGCTGAGCCCGCTGTTCGTCGTGCGCATCTTCAACATGTTTCCGGGGGTGTCACCGTGGCTGACGTGGGTGATCGGGCTGGTTCTGTCGCTCGCTGTCCTGTATCACGGGCTGCCCGTCATTATGAAGCCGGATCCGCCGCACGCGTTCGGCCTTTATCTGATGAGCTCGCTCATGCTCACGATCGTCACGGGATTGATTTGCTTCCTCACGGTGTGGTATTTGCGCGGGAAGTTCGTGAAGCTCGATGACGCCATTTCGAACCTGATCAAGTCTGCAACATGACGACAACGGAGCAGGAACTCCTGGCCGCGCTCGGCGATCTCGAGGCGGGGGTCGCCGCGATGAAAACCGCGCAACCCCGCCCGAACCTGCTGCCGCTGTTTTCACGGATCGACACATTGACGGCTCAATTGCCGGCGGAGGCGAGTCCCGAGTTGTTGCATTTCCTCAGGAAACGCAGTTATGAGAAGGCGCGGTTGTGGCTGGAAGATCGCCGCGATCAAATCCTGCGCGGCGGCTGCCGGAGCGACTAGCCTGGACCCTGCAAAGGCGTTCAGTCCAGGTTTCCCCAACAGCACGCCTGCGATTCTCTCCCGGGTTCAATGATTGCCATCAACGACACCATAGCGGCGATCGCCACCCCACTCGGCGAAGGCGGCCTTGCGGTGATTCGCATTTCGGGCAACAACGCGATTGCGGTCGCCGAGAGCTGCTTCACGCCGGTCGGAAAGGGTTCCGGAAAACTTTCATCGGCCGCCACCCACACCCTGCATTACGGGCGGATCAGCCGCAGCGGAGAAGTTGTGGACGAAGTGCTGGCGGCCGTCATGCGCGCGCCGCGAACATTCACGTGTGAGGATGTTGTTGAGATCACGTGCCATGGCGGTGTTGTGCCGGCGAAGGCGGTTCTCGACACCGTCCTGCAGGCGGGTGCGCGGCTGGCCCACCCAGGCGAATTCACGCGTCGCGCCTTCTTGAATGGGCGCATTGACCTGGCGCAGGCAGAAGCCGTCGCGGACATAATTCATGCTCGCACTGATCTGGCATTAAGGGCTGCCAATGAACAGCTCGCGGGGAAGCTGTCCGGCCGCATCAACATGTTGCGCGATGACCTGGTAAAGACACTCGCGCATGTGGAAGCGCACATTGATTTTCCCGAGGAGGATATTGCACCGGAGACGCGTGACCAGTTGTTGAGCCGCCTCAGCCGGGGCGTGGAGTTCATTGACGAACTGCTGAAGACTGCGGACGAAGGCCAGATTTTGCGGCGCGGCATCCGCGCCGCGATCATCGGCCGGCCGAATGCAGGCAAGTCGAGCTTGCTGAACCAGTTGCTGGGACACGAGCGTGCCATCGTGTCGCCGATTCCCGGAACAACACGCGACACGATCGAGGAGACCGCCAATATCCGGGGATTGCCGGTGATCTTTGTCGACACTGCCGGCCTTCGCGAGGCGCGGGACCAGATCGAAGTGGAAGGAATCCGCCGCAGCCGGCACATGGCGGATGTTGCAGACCTTGTCCTTCACGTCATCGATCAATCGGAGCCATTGACGGAGTCGGATCGAGCGTTGCTGGCGGATTTCGCGGGAAAGAAGCGCGTGGTGGTGCGGAACAAGACGGACCTGCCCGCGCAACTGCAATTGCCCGGGCTGATCGAGGCTGAGGCCATCAGCGTGTGCAGTGTCAGCGGCAAAGGCGTGGAGCAATTGAAGGACGCGATGACGCGGCTCGTGTGGTCAGGCGGAGTGGGCGGCGAGATGTCGCAGGTGATGATCAACTCGCGGCATCAGGACGCCCTGGCGCGGTCGCGCTCTGCCCTGTGCAGAACGATCGAAGCCCTGAGTGCAGGTGATACGCTTGAGCTCGCGGCGATGGATTTAAGGATCGCGGTCAATGCCATTGGGGAAATTGTCGGGAAGACCACGACCGAAGATTTGTTGGACATGATCTTCAGCCAGTTTTGCATTGGGAAGTGAGCGGGCCGGCAAAGCGAATGCGATCAGCGCGGCGACCGAGATTCCAATGCTCAACAGCGCCAGCCAGCGATCGATTGGAAGCGAGCCGGAACGCGGCAGTTGCAGCTCAGCGTATATGGTTGCGTTCTCTCCGGGAAATCCCGCCGTCGTCTGAACGGAACCATCGCGATCGATTGCCTGCGAGATCCCTGAACTCGCGAGGCGGAAAACGGGAAGCCCATATTCGCGCGCCCGCACGGGGCCGACGAGCGCATGCAGTTCGTGCTGCCGCAGGCCCCAGTCGGCCACGTCCATTGTGGGAACGACCAGCAATTGGGCGCCCGCACACACAAGCCGATCCATGACGCGGGTGTAACTGAGGTCGTAGCAGATTGCGATTCCGATTCTGCCCCAGGGCGAGTTCCAGATCGCTTGTCCAAGGGCAGGGTGGCCATCCTTGAAAAATTGGATCGGCACGCTCTTTGCCTGTTTAAACACGATCGTTCCATCCGGGCCGACCACGAATGCCGTGTTAAAGAAGCCGCCTGAAGGTGACGCCTCCTTGCCGCCAACGATGAGGTGGCGTTTGTTGTCGCGGCACCATTTTTTGAGAGAATCGGGCACGGTGCCGTTCAAGGTGTATTCACTGAGAACAAGAAGTTGCGCTTCGGGATGCTTGGTGATCAGCGAGTCCAGCGCGCCCGGGAGGCTGCATTCCAGCGGGAATTCCAGCTGCACACCGGCGATTCGCACGGATGAAACCGGAACATCGGCTCGATCCGGATGGCCCAGGACGAAAACGCAGAGGACGATGGCGAAACACAATGCGAAATGCGCGCGCCACCGCAGCGTGAGAACGGCCGCCCCACAAAAGGCGCCCAGGAACGAGATCCCATATATTCCAAGAACGGACGTTGGGATTTCTGCGACTCCGCCAAGGACGCAGCCGATATTCGCCCACGAAAACTTCAAGTAGTAGAGTTCGCTTCGCGTATATTCGAGTGCGATCCAGAAGCAGGGAGCGAGCACCAGGGTCCACCGTGTTCCGAACCGGCGGAGGATTGCGCGCGTGATGCACACGAAGAGTGCAATCCAAAGCGCGAGCACCAGCCACAACGTGATTGCGGCGGCTCCAAAGATTTTCCAGAAGAACGCGAGCTGGGGCGCGATGCAGGCGAGGGCTGTTGCGAGACCGCTATAGAATGCCTGCCGGCCCGTTGGCAGACGCGTGAGTTGGAAAAGGAATACGAAGTAGAAGAAGGCGGCGAGGTGAAGAACGGGAGCGGGTGGGGCGGCGTAGGCGATATGGAAGCAGGCGATCGAAACAAGGGCGGAAGCGGCAGCTGAAATAGGCGGGATGGTCGCAACCGCGTTTTTGATGGCATTCATGCATCCTCCTCTGTGAGTCGTTCAGCGCTGCGAGCCAGCCCGGCAAGATCGGCCTGGAGTTCGCGCAGCCGCCGGGCCGATGTGCCCTTCCAGACGCCCTCTGCCAATGAATGAAATTCGGGCACAATGGCCTCCAGCAACTTTTTGCCAGCGGCCGTGAGAACGACGCGGTATGCGCGCCTGTCTCCACTGTTCTCATGACGGCCCAGCAACCCGCGCTTTTCAAGGCGGTCGACAAGCCCGGTCACGTTCGAACGATGGGTGAGCAGAAACCGTCCGAGTTCGGTTTGGGAAAGTCCTTCCGGCCGGCCTGACAGCAAATTCAAAACATTGAACTGGCTTGGGCTGATATCCCAGCGCGCAAAGAATACGCGGCTGGCGTTCCACAGCGTGTCGGCGGTCCGAAGCACCTGGAGCAAGGCCTGATAGCGGGGAGAGGTGTTCGGGGAGGTCATGGCTTTATGTCTATAGATCAACTGTTGATATGTCAACAAAATGTTTTGGACGTTGAAAACAGCTGCGGCCATCGGCGGCGACCGGACGTTCAGCGGCCTGGTTCGACCCGATAATAACGGGCGGGCGCGGGGCTCGATGCCGGGTCTGCGAATGTCCAGGCTCCGTCGGAACCGACTGTGTTGGTTTGAAGCGGAAGCCAGTCCAGCAGGTTGCTCGACGTGGCCATGCAGTAAACGTGGCCTGGGGGGCCGGCGACATGGAGGGTCAACGGAAGGCTGTGCGAAACGATGGACAGGGCGGGATGATCCAGGGCTCGCCTGAGGTTCAGCCGGCCGCCGCTGACGCACAGGTTTGTGAACGTGTTGATAGTGTCTGTTGCGGAGAGAAGGCGGTTTATGAGTTGTTGAGGGTTCAACCCTGAGGCGGATGGCGACATCAAGGCGAGCGCACCCACGACGACGGCCGACGCCGCTGAGGTGCCTTCGCGCGTGCTGTAATCGGTGTCACTGTTGATGCCAGTTGAAAACATCTCCGACCCTGGGGCGAACAGGTGAACGTTCGTTGGTCCATGGTTCGAGAAATTCCAGGGCGTGTCGAAGCGCGTGGAGGCCGCCACAGACACGATATTATCCAGCCGGATGCAGGCCGGGTAAAATGGGGCGTTGTCGACGTTGGTGGCATTGTTCCCCGCAGCCGCGGCCACCACAATTCCATCAAGGCGCGCCAGCCAGATCGCGTTTGAAACGGCGGCTGAGAATGTTGAACCGCCCCAGCTGAGGTTGATCACACGGGCGCCATTTGTTCGGGCGAACTCGATGCAGGCAACAGCATGTGAATTGAATCCGTTGCCGAAGGCGTTCAGAAACTTGCAGGCCATGATGGAGGTGCGCCATGCAACACCGGAAATTCCCTCTGCATTGTCTGCCACGCCTCCGATGATTCCAGCGAGGTGCGTGCCGTGGCCGTAGTTGTCCCACGGATCGTGCCCGCCTGTGAGAGCGTTGAATCCTGGTGTTCCGTCCGCGGGATTGCGCCAGATATTTTCCAACAGGTCTGCGTGCGTATGACGTACTCTTGAATCGACAATGGCAATGACGACATTGCTGGCAGTGCGCACAACGTCCCACGCGAGCTTCGCGTCGATGTCCGCTCCCGCAGTTCCGCCGTCCTGTCCAAAGTTGTTGAGCCACCACTGTGTGCCGTCAGCAAGCCGCGGATCGTTCGGAAAGGTGCCTGCGGCCGACACGACGTAATCAGGCTCGGCAAAATGCACGAGGCCGCTGGATTGATATCGAGCCACGGCTTCTTCGACAGAGTCGCCTTGTGCAAGCGTGACCAGTTGGACAGTGCTCGAACACTGCGAAGCCCGGCAGCCATGCTCGGCGTGCAGTCTTTGCAATTCCCTGTCTGCAGCAGCGCGCGGCAGGATGAGGATGCGTTCGGGATGAAAGGAGAGGGGGGCAGCGGGAACCTGTTCCATCCGCGCCAGCATGAGCAGGACAACGAACGATCGAAGGAGTGAACGCAAATGGATTCCCTTTTGAAATGAGGAGCTGAATGCCGTCAAACCCCGGCCGCCGCAGCCTGACCCAGACTATTTTGAGTTTGATGAAACCCGCTTGAGGAACTGAAGCTCCTGCAGCACGCGTCCCGTGCCTTCTGCAACCGCGCTCAACGGGTCATCTGCAATGTGAACCGGCAGGCCTGTCTCTTCTGCCACCAGGCGATCGATGCCTCGCAGCAGTGCGCCGCCGCCTGCCATCACGATGCCGCGATCCACAAGATCAGCAGAAAGTTCCGGCGGACACCGTTCGAGCGTGATGCGGACCGATTCAAGAATCTGGGAAAGCGGTTCCTGGAGAGCTTCGCGAATTTCCTCGGATCGGATCGTCAGCGTTTTCGGCAGGCCGGCGCTGAGGTCGCGCCCCTTGACCTCCATCGTCAATTCCCCATCGAGCGGAAACGCGGACCCGATGCGGATTTTGATTTCTTCGGCAGTCCGTTCGCCAATCATCAGGTTGTAGGCGCGCTTCATGTGCGCCACGATCGTCTCGTCAAATTCATCGCCGCCCACGCGCAGGCTGCGGCTGAAAACAATCCCGGCCAGCGAAATGATCGCGATTTCACAGGTGCCGCCGCCGATGTCGACAATCATGTTTCCCGCGGGCTCATGAACGGGCAGGCCGACACCAATGGCTGATGCCATGGGTTGTTCGATGAGATAGACCTCGCGCGCACCGGCATGCGTTGCGGAATCCTTCACGGCGCGTTTTTCGACTTCCGTGATTCCGGAAGGAACGGCGACCACGACGCGCGGTGCGATCAGCTTGCGATGATGCACCTTTTGGATGAAGTGGCGGAGCATCGCCTCCGTGATTTCAAAATCCGCGATCACGCCGTCCTTCATGGGACGGATGGCCACGATGTTGCCGGGTGTGCGGCCGAGCATGCGCTTGGCTTCGTCGCCGACTGCGAGGACGTTGGTGGTGCCGGCCTGGATTGCGACAACAGAGGGTTCTCGGAGAACTATGCCCCGATCCCGGACGTACACGAGAGAGTTGGCTGTTCCGAGGTCGATCCCAATGTCATTGGAAAACAGGGTTTTAACTTGTGCAAACATGCATTTGCCTGACGACGGCAAACATTAGGGGCCGGGAGACAGACAGGTCAAGTTAATCGTCAGCATATGACCCGACACAGCATTCCGCGCTCGAGTCGTTGGCAGCTGCTGGCAATGGAGCTGACCGAAGCAGCCGCGAGCCACGACGATGATTGATGATCTGATTCGGTTTGGCGGCGTTGACATGCAATCCGTAAATACCGGCATATCACCCAAAAGTGTTATCGCGCCCGCTTTACATTTGTGACTGCACCCGCGAAGACTCTGCGCCGTCTGAAGAGAATCAATGAAAAGTCTTCCCTATGAAATGTATTCCGGAATATCCGTGTCCGCGTCCTGGTCGCAAATTACTCAGTTCCCTGGCTGCCGTGGCAGCTTTTACGCAGGTTTTTTCCGCGAGCGCGGGAACGGTCGCCTACTGGCGTTTCGAAGGTGATGGCGTGAACACGCCTGTCGCGGGCGTGACGCAGGTGGAGGATACGGACGAACGCACCACGACGGCAACGGGCGTTGGCATCAGGGTTGTGGATGTCTCTGGCAATGGCAATACCGTGTGGGCCTGGCAGCATGACTTCGCGGGCGCAACGTATGCGTCGACGGTGCCCGCCGCGACGATCCCGCTGACAGGTTCTCCAAATAATTTCAGCACGATGAACGCGGGAAGTTTTCCTGCGTTGTTCACATGGTCGGCTCAAAGCGCGCCAAGCGTGGACCTGGAAACCATCAAGCCGCTGCAGTGGACGATTGAAGCTTCCATCCGATCGACAGACAACACAGGCCATCGAACATTTGTCGGGCGCGATGGAAACGGCGTGAGTGCCGGAGGGAGCGCTGCGCCTTTGTATTTCAAGCACTTTGACGGAACCCTGCGCGTTGAGTTCGCAGACGAAGCCGGCAATTTCTACACCGTTTCCGATTCAACGGGAACACTCGCGCTCGACACGTGGTACAACGTCGCGGTGGTGAGCGATGGCACGCGAGTCAAGTTGTACAAGGATTCCGGCGCGGGATATCAATTGGTCGGCAACATGATCCTCACCCCTGGCGACACGCGTCTTGCGTATGACGATGCGGGATCGACTACTGCAGGCGACGCGCAGTGGGGATGGACGATCGGCCGCGGCCGATACGGCACGAGCGATCTTCAGTCCGACAATCACGTGGACCGCTGGTTTGGCGGAATCGATGAGGTGCGGATCAGCGACTCAGCGTTGAAGCCGAGCCAGTTTCTTTTTGCGCCGACGAATGTGTATGTGATCAGCGGCCCGGTGCCGGCCAGCCAGACAGTGGCCCTGGGATCACCGGCGAGTTTTGCGATCGAAGCCGGCGGCCAGAACCCGGCGTATCAATGGCGGCTCAATGGCACGAACATCAGCGGAGCCAACAGCGAGGGTTACACCATCAATTCCGTTGGAGCGCAGCACGTCGGCAGCTATGACGTGGTGATCTCCAACAGCGGCAGCTCGCGAACCAGCAGTGTGGCGACGCTTTCGATTCACTTGCCGCGGAACGTCCAATGGGCGGGCGTGGGCAACGTGTGGAATACCTCCTCGGCGAGCTGGACCACCAACAGCGGAGCGAATCTCATCTCCTACGTGGACACGGATCATGTCACATTTGGCACGCTCGGCACGGTTCAGTCCGCGATTTCGGTGGAAGGCACCCGCACGCCTGGATCGATGGTTGTCTCGGCTGGCAATTATTCCCTGAGCGGGGGAAGCATAGGCGGCAACGGATCGTTGACCATTGAAAGCGCAGGAGCACTGGTTCTGGGAACCACCAATTCGTATTCAGGCAACACCATGATTAATGGCGGGCGGTTGCAGGCGGGAATCGCCAGTGCAATTCCGGACGGTCTTGGCGCAGGCAACGTGACGATTGCCGCCGGGGGCGTTCTCGATCTGGCCGGCTTTGCTGACACAATCAATGGTTTGTCAGGCGCGGGAGTGATCACCAACTCGAGCACCAACTCCGCGGTGTTGACCGTTGGAAATAGTGGCGCCGCCCTGAATTGGGCGGGCAGCATCGCGGACACAACCGCCGGCCATGTTGCATTGATCAAAGCGGGAACGAACCAATCAACGATCAGCGGAATCAACCGCCTGAACGGCACCGCGGCGAACCAGATCAACGGTGGCATCGCCACCATTACGGGATCGCTGCTCATGCCTGCGGGAGAATTCTGGATCGCCGAAGGACCCGTGACGGCAAGCGTCACGCTCAATGGCGGAACGATCGCGGCTTCAAACAATTGGTTCGTGGTGGGACGCAACAGTTCTGCAGCGAACGGAAAACTGACGGTGAACAGCGGCCTCGTGGTCAAGGGCGGCAATGGCAATTTCGTTGTCGGTTCTTTGGGGGCGACCGGCGAGCTGATCGTCAATGGCGGAACCGTGCTGAACAACGCAAACCTCTGGCTCGGCGAAGGGGCCACTGCGAACGCCACCCTTCGATTGAATGGCGGTTTGGTCCAGGCGAACCAGATTCGCCCGAATGGCGCGTTTGCAACGTCTGTGGCCTATTTCAACGGCGGCACACTTCAGGCGAGCGGATCCAGCGCGGATTTCATTGTCTCGACCACGCCGTATATCCAGACCGGCGGGCTGGTGTTTGACAACAACGGTTTCGACGTGACGATCGCATCGATTTCGCTGCAGGAAGACGGAGCGTCTCCCGGGGGCGGATTGCGAAAAATCGGAACCGGAACGCTGGCCCTGAACAGCGGCGCCACTTACAGCGGCCCCACTGTCGTCACGGCCGGAACACTGAGTGTCAGCCCCGCATTGACCTTCTATACGGCGACTGCGGTGACGGTCAGCAATGCAACGTTGCAGATCGACGCATCGGGCGGATCGGCTTCCTACTCGGCAAACAGCCTTACGCTTCAGAACAACGCCGTCCTGCAGATTGGTTATGGCACGGTGACTGGAAATCCGGCCATTCCGGCATTGTCAGTTGCGGGCGGCATTTCAGCGCCCGGCACAGGAATCAAAATCAACATCACGGGCGTCGGCCTGCAGATCGGCCAGTTCCCGCTCATCTCCCACAATGGCGCGCCCCTGCCGAATCTCGCGAATATCACCCTTGGCTCGGTTCCTCCCGGAGTGACCGCAAGCCTCGTGAACAACACCGGCAGCGGAACGATTGATCTCAATGTGACGGCCACGGGACAGAACCTTTCGTGGTACGGTTCGGTGAACGGGAACTGGGATATCAATGCCAGTGCGAACTGGTTCGACGGCTTCAGCACCACCGCGCGCTATCTGGAGTATGGATCAATTGGCGATCCCGTCCGTTTTGACGACACGTTGTTTAATGATTTCGTCAATCCTCCTCGCACAAACATCGCGCTGGCCACAACAGTCCGGCCCTTCACAGTGGTTGCGGACAGCACGCACCCGTATCGCATTTTCGGCTCGGGCGGAATTGCCGGGGCGGCTTCGATCATCAAATCAAACACAGGTTCGCTCACGTTGAACACTGTAAACAGCTACACGGGCGGCACCTTTATTCGGGGCGGCGCGCTCGTGGTGAATTCCGACGCAGCCCTCGGATCAGCCTCAGGCGGCATCACCCTCGGCGGTGGTTCGCTGCGCTTCACGGAGAACGCGACGAGCCTGCGACCGATCACGATGGCCGCGGAGTCGGCATTCTTCGTGGATGCCGGACGCACGGTGCAGTACGGCGGCGTCATCAGCGGCAACAGCCGGCTCAACTTCGACGGCGCCGGCACGAAGATCCTCACCAATCGCGGCAACGTCCTGGTTCATATCAAGAATGGTTCGCTGGTCCTCGAAGGCGATGCGCGCTACACGAACACCACCTGGACTGCGATCGCTCCTTATTACAACAGCGATTATGAATCGGTCAGCGCGAGCCTCGTGTTACGCGGCAATGCGACCTTCGACACGGGCAACAATGATTTCAATGTGTCGGATTCAACGCTCGCCGGCGGTGGCGACAACGGGCGTTTGGACATCCAGGACAACGCGATCCTGCGTTTCCGAAACCTGTGGATTGGCAAAGGCTTGAACGCGACGGGCATGGTGTACCAGACCGGCGGTGTCTGGACGAACCACTACGGGCCAAATGCAGATCTGCGTATCGGAGGCAATGCTGCGGATCAGGTGGATACCTTTGGGCGATACCAGATCTCCGGCGGACGTGCGGATTTCCGGCGCCTGCTTCAGGTCGGCGCGTACGGGATCGGCGAATTGCTCGTCAGTGGCGGTCAGTTCAACAACAATGCGTCGGTGGTGATCGGCCGATTCCCCGGCAGTCGCGGAACGGTCGCGGTTACAGGCGGCCAGTTCAACCAGCTCGGGAGCGGCAATGTGGTGATCGTGGGCGAGAACGGCACTGGCACATTCCAGGTTGGCGGCACTGGCGTTGCAACGCTTGCAGGCGCGTTGAATGTCGGCGGCTTTGGAACACCTGGAACCGGAACCGTGCACCTGGCAACGGGCGGATTATTGATCACGCCTCAGGTGCGGATGGGCTCGGCCCTCGGCACATCGACGTTCAACTTCGATGGCGGAACATTGATGGCCAGCGGACCCAGCGCAACCTTCATGCAGGGATTGAACATCGCGAATGTCCTGGCGGGCGGTGCAAGGATCGATTCGTCAACGAACAATATCACGATTGCTCAGGCGCTCCTGAACGCCGGCGGCAACGGTGGCCTGACGAAACTCGGATCGGGCACGCTCCTGTTGAAAGGCGCAAACACCTACAGCGGCCTCACGACAGTCACTGCCGGGACGCTGCTCGTCACACCGTTGCATCAAATTCCTGCGGGCGCTGTATCCGTGGCCGATGGCGCGACGTTCGGTGTGGCTGGGGATTCCGCTGCGAAGATCGGCAATCTTACGCTGGGCAGCGGCGGCGCGACAACGTTGAGCATCGTGCTGACCGGCGCGACGAACCCTGCCGCTGCAGTACTTGAAGCAGGAGTCATTACGATCAACGGCATAAGCACGGTCCGCCTCGGCGGCACGTTCACCGCAGGAACGTTCCCGATTGTGAAGTACACGGGTGCGCTCAGCGGATCGTTCAACGCGACAGTGGCAAGCAGCCAGCAGGGCTTCTCTGGGATCCTTTCCAATCACGTGGCGGGCAGCACGCTTTACGCGGTGGTTCTGAACGCCGGCACGGGCCTTGTCTGGACCGGAACCAACGCCGCACCTGGCCTTGCGAATCGCTGGGACATCGATTCGACCGTCAACTGGCTTGCAGGTTCGACCCCCGTCAAATACCAGGAACCTGTCGTTCCTGGCGACTCTGTCGTTTTCAACGATCTCGGCAGCGGCCTCGTATTGCTCAGCAATGTTGTCAGCCCCTCGAGCGTGATGGTCAGCAACCAGTCGGTGGGTTATTCCATTGCCGGCAGCGGCCGAATCTCCGGCGTCGCCGGCTTTGGCAAACGAGGGACTGGAACTGTCACGAACGCATTGGCCGGGAATGATTACCAAGGGAACACCGTGATCAGCGAAGGCACGCTTCAATTGGGCAGTGCCACCGCAGTTCCCGATGGCATTGGCGCGGGAAACGTCGTCGTCAACACCAATGCCGTGCTGGAGCTCGCAGGTTTTGGCGAAACCATCAACGGCCTGTCTGGGGCGGGCAAAGTGAACAACTTCACCGGCACCCCGATCCTTACCGTCGGCGGCGCGAACGCAAGTTCGACATGGGACGGCACGATGGATTGGACCGCTGGCGGACTTCGCCTCATCAAGGTGGGAACGGGCACGCTGACGTTGACGGCCACAAACCGGTTGAACGGTGCGAACAACCAGGTCAATGGCGGCAGCGTGATCGTCAGCACGAACTCCGAGCTCAACATCACGGGCGGTGATCTGTGGATCGCTGAAGGAGCAAACGCGGGTTCGATGACGGTTAACAACGGTGTCGTGAAGGTCTCGAACTGGGTCGTGATTGGCCGCAACAACGTGGCTGCCGACGGCACCCTGACAATCAATGGCGGCAACTTCAGCAAAACCACAACCTCGGGATCATTCGTCATCGCTTCACTGGGAGCGAAAGGCCGATTGGTGATCAATGGCGGGCAGGTGCTGAACCCGAGCCAGTTGTGGCTGGGTGAGAATGCGACGGCGGATGCGGAACTGCATCTGAACGGCGGACTGCTTCAGGCGGCACAACTTCGCCACAACGGCACTGCGGGTGTTAACCAAACGGCGTACTTCAACGGCGGGACTCTCCAGGCCTCGGCTGCGAGCACCGACTTCATCCAGGCTCCTGTCGTCCCTGTGATTCGCAGCGGTGGACTGACCCTCGATTCGCAGAGTTTCGCAATCAGCATCCTCGCGGGTTTCACGGAAGACGCGACATCGATGGGCGGGGGGCTCACCAAAACGGGATCCGGCACGGTTTACATGAACGGTCCCAACAGCTACAGCGGGCTCACTCACGTGGCAAACGGCACGCTTGCAGGCAGCGGATCGATTGCAGGGCCCGTGACGGTGGGCGCTTCGGGAACGATCGCCGCGGGCGATGGGACGTTGAGCATGGGCGTGCTCACCCTCAATGGATCCACGCTCACGTTGCACGGAAATGCTGGCTTCCGCGTCAGCAAGGACGGCGGCTCTCCGATAAGCGATCAGATTGTCGGGATCGGATCGGCCCAATATGGCGGCTTCCTGACGATCAGCAATGCGACGTCTGATGGAACACCTCTCGTGCTCGGCGACACCTTCACACTGTTTAGCAGTGGCGCCGGCGCCGGGAATTTTGCCGCCGTCCTGGGCTCTGCCGGCCCCGGATTGGGATTCAGCTTCAACCCCGCAAACGGGACGGTGACAGTCGTGACAGCGGCTCCAACCGGGCCGACGAACATCACGGCCTCACGCAGTGGAAACACTCTGACGCTGTCCTGGCCATCCACACATCTGGGCTGGGTGTTGCAATCACAGACAAATGCCCTCAGTACTGGATTATCGATCAACTGGCACGACATCGCCGGAAGCGCTTCGAGTACGCAGGCTGTCTTGAACATCAACTCCCTTGATCCAGCGGTGTTCTATCGGCTGCGTCAGCCGTAATCGCCGCAGGCACAATCCAACCATTCGTGGCGGGGAGATCAGCGATGATCTCCCCGCCTTTTATTTCAACGGATGCATCCGACGATCGCCGCGTGATTAAAGCGGGTGATCAGATTTAACGGGCCTTTAGTCACGACCCTCCGGCGTCTGCGGGGCGACATCACTTGACCTCATTGGATAGCGCCCCTAGCTTGCGGTGCGTGGCGACTCCAAAAAAACGATTGCGTAAGAAGGCTGTGCTGCTGGGCATTGGACTTGATTCGGACGGACACAAGCGCGTGACAACGGGGCCAAACTTTGCGCTTGTGGGCGGGTCTGCTGAAACGCACGAGGTCATGACCGAGAAGGCCATCAAGATCAACGAAAGGCTGGCCGCGAAAGGCAAGCGTCTTGAGGATGTCAGCCGTGATGAATTTGAGGAGATCGCGCATTCAGTCGGACTTCGTCCGCCTGAAGGGCAGGAATAACCTCGGAACGTTTTTCCGGGAGCACGGGACGGACGCGCGCGATGTGCCGTTGCTTGGCCATTCCTGCACAATTCTTGCCCATTTCTTGACGGGGCAGGGTGGCGTTGGTTACGGTGCGGCAACGTTTAAGCAAATCGTTTCATATGCCGTTTGCGGAAAATCCTTACCTGCCGATCCTGGTGCTCATTGTGGCCGCGATTGGATTTGCTTTGACGCCGTTGGCGCTGGCCTGGTTGTGGGCACGGAAATTCTCTCCGCAGAAACCCGGACCTGACAAAAACGCCACCTACGAATGCGGCCTGGAATCGAAGGGTGACGCCTGGGTTCAGTTCAAAGCTGAGTACTATCTCTACGCGATCATTTTCCTGATCTTCGACGTTGAAACCATCTTTCTGCTTCCCTTTGCCGTGGCATTCACCGGCCTGTCAGCCGGAGCCTTCATTGCCATGATGATCTTTCTGCTGCTGTTGGTCGAAGGTTTGGTGTGGGCGTGGAAGAAAGGTGTGCTGAACTGGAGATGACACGACCATGGATGAGAGTTTAAAAAGTGAATTGCAGAAGCAGGGCGTCTTTGTGACGACGCTGGAGGACCTCTATAACTGGGGTCGCAAGAACTCGCTGTGGCCGCTGGGCTTCGGGCTGGCCTGCTGCGCAATTGAAATGATTGCGGCTTCGATGTCACGCTGGGACCTCGCCCGTTTCGGGGCTGAGGTGTTCCGGCCTTCGCCGCGCCAGGCAGACCTGATGATTGTGGCGGGGACCGTGACCAAGAAAATGGCGCCCCAGGTGGTGCGGCTCTACAACCAGATGTCCGAGCCAAAATATGTGATCGCGATGGGCGCCTGCGCGATTTCCGGCGGTCCGTTCAAGCAGGGTTACAATGTGCTGAAAGGGATCGACCGGTTTCTGCCGGTTGACGTGCACATCCCTGGATGTCCGCCTCGGCCCGAGGCCCTGCTGCATGCCTTCATGACACTGCAGCAGAAGATCGATGAGCAGAAGCTCACGGGTGCGGATCGGCCACGGCATTTGCACGCTGGCGCGCCGAGCGAATTTCCGGTGCCTCAATTCGGCGAACACGACCTGGTGCCTTCCAAGAACACCGAGATTTGGCAACCGCCCGGAATGGTTCGGACTTGAACCGCACGGCTCCTGCCGGGAGCCGGCTTCAAACAAATTGTGGAAACTCTCGAGCAGATAAAAACACGGGTAGAACTGTCAGTTGCGGGCGCGCGTTTGGAGATCGTTCCGAACGACAGCCCCTCGGGCCAGCGTTCCCTGCTTGTCGATCGTGAGCACGGATTTGCCGTGGCCAGGTTCCTTCGGGATGATTCCGCTCTCAGGCTGGATTACCTGTCGAACGCAACCGGATTGGATTTCCTCGACGCCGAGCTGGCCGAGAAGATCAAGGTGAAGAAGGTCGTCGATGGCGTGGAAAAGGAGGTTGAGGAGGTAAAGAAGACCTTCCGGCCGGGCTGCCTCGAGGCCGTCTATCACCTGTATTCCATTTCCCTCAAGCACGGCCCGCTGGTGCTTCGCATGCGCACGCCCAACCGCACCGATGTCACGCTGCCTTCCCTTACGCCGCTCTGGCGCGGCGCGGAATTCCAGGAACGCGAGATCTACGATCTGTACGGAATTGTCTTTGAGGGCCATCCCGACCTCCGGCGCATTTTGATGTGGGACGAGTTCAAGGATCATCCGATGCGAAAGGACTACGTGGAGCCTGACGATTTCGAATACGAGCCAACTCCGCACGACGAAGTCCTCGAACGCGCCAAGGCACACCAGGCAAGGGAGGGAGCGCCGTGAACACGCCTTCGGTTGAGATTCCCGGCATTCCGGCGCAAAACTACACCCTGATGCCGAAGCGCAGCGGCAGCGCTGTTGATGGCGACTTGCTCGAGATATCGATGGGTCCGCAGCATCCCTCGACCCACGGCGTGTTTCGCATGGACGTCGTGCTTGATGGCGAGCGCGTGGTGAAGCTGAAACCCGTCTTCGGGTATCTGCATCGCAACCACGAGAAGATCGGGGAGGGTACAAGCTATCTGGCATCCATCCCATATACCGACAGGCTCGATTACTTTTGCTCGATGACGAACAACTGGGCGTATTGCATGTCCGTCGAGAAACTTGCGGGATTCCAGGTGCCCGAACGCGCGGAGTACCTGCGCGTCATTCTCGCCGAGCTGACGCGGCTCCAGAATCACGCCTCGTTGTGCGGCTTTCTCCTGCAGGACATGGGAGCGATGGGAACGCCGCTCATGTATGCGTTCCGCGAACGCGAGAAGATTCTCGATCTTTTTGAGTCCATCAGCGGCGCGCGAATGATGTGCAATTTCATGCGCTTTGGCGGGCTGCGTACGGACGCCTCGGAAGCGTGGCTGCGCGAGGCGCAGAACATCGTCGATGCCTTTCCGCGTTTCCTGGAGGAATTCGAAACGCTCCTGAGCGAGAACGAGATCATCATGGCCCGCACTCAGGGCGTGGGTGTCCTGCCCGCGAATCTTGCAATCAGTGCAAGCATCACCGGCCCGATGCTCCGGGCCAGCGGCGTCAATTATGACATTCGCAAGGTGGACCAGTACGGCATCTACGATCGATTCGAGTTCCGCGTGCCGCTGGGCGAACATGGCGATGTGTACGATCGTTACATGATGCGTGTGCTGGAGATGCATGAATCGATCAAGATTCTGCAGCAGGCTTTGAAGGCGATTCCGGGCGGCCCGATCATGGATCCCAAATCGAAGCTGCGTGGATTCCGGACAAAGCCCGGCGAAGTGTACGGCCGCATTGAAGCGCCGAAGGGAGAGCTTGGTTTTTACCTCGTGAGCGATGGCTCGCCCAATCCCTATCGATACCGCGTGCGCCCGCCGAGTTTCATCAACCTGACGATTCTTGAGGACATGTGTCTCGGGCACAATGTCGGCGACATCATCATCATTTTAGGAAGCGTGGATATTGTACTGGGCGAGGTGGATCGGTGAAACCGTGTTCCCCTCGACGTGCAACGTTGAACTTTGAAGTCTGAAGTATGTTAGGCGAAGCAATCATCAAAGGCATGGCGGTCACCGCCAGAAACTTCTTCGGAAGTTATGTCTCGGCGGAGCGGCTGCCGACGATCGAGTATCCGGACGAACGGCAGAAACTTCCGGAGGCTTCGCGGCAGTTTCCATTCCTTGTTTACGATGGCGAGGATCCCAAGAAGGGGTTGCGCTGCGTGGCGTGCCAGATTTGCGAGAAAGAATGTCCGCCCAAGTGCATTTACATCGTCAAGAGCAAGGACAAGCGGGTGGATTACAAGGGGCAGCCACAGTTTTACCCGGCGGTCTTCGACATAGATCTTTCCGTGTGCATGAGCTGCCAGATCTGCGTGGAGGTTTGTCCGTTTGAGTCCATCAAGATGGACACCGAATTCGAGCTGAGCAACAGCGACCGCTTTGGCGGGTTGCTCGTTAACAAGCATCAGCTGGCCATGTCGAACGAGCATTATCATCAGATACACCCGACTGACGCGGCTGAGTCGGATGCGAATATGGCGGCGGAGAAAGCCAAGGCCGTGGCGAAGGCGAAGGCAGACGCTGAGGCGAAAGCGAAGGCTGCTGCTGAAGCGAAGGCCAAAGCCGCGGCTGCCGCCCCGAATGCGCCCGTGGGTACCGAGCCCAAACCCGCTTCGGCTCCCGCCGCGCGATGAGTTCGCACGGTTCCAATAGCATCGGGCAAGGCTGGATTTTTTCTTCTGGCGTTCTCGCACGCTCTGTTTATTTTCCGCGGTCCGCAGCGGCCCGGCTGCGCGGCAATTCCATGCGGCTTGAGTGTGCTGATTCCCATCTGCGCCAGGATGGACCCTTTTGGCGGATGGATTGGTGAACATGGCTGAGACGATCGACCAGATTTTTGTCACGCTGAAACATTGGCTCGTTGGCTTCGCGCCCGAGCCGTGGCAGCCGTACCTCGCCGTGCTCATCTCCATCGCGGCGCTGATGGGCGTGTTCGCTTCGCTGTTCGCCATTACCACAATCCTCGAGCGCAAAGGCCTTGGCCGGATTCAGAATCGGCTTGGCCCAAATCGCGTTGGACCGTTTGGTTTCCTGCAGCCTGCGGCCGACGGCATCAAGGCCTTGATCAAGGAAGACCTCGTTCCGCGTTCCGCGGACAAGGTGGTGCATTTCCTTGCGCCCCTTTTCCTGGTGCTTCCGCCATTCCTGGTCCTCGCCTTGTTGCCGGTGGGACGGAACATGACCCTTGTTGATTTCGATGCCGGCGTGCTGTTCTTCTTTGCGGTGGCGGCGTCGATGGAGCTTTCGGTGTTCATGGCGGGATGGTCGAGCCGCAACAAGTACTCGCTGCTTGGCGCGATGCGCGCGATTGCGCAGATGATCAGTTACGAAATTCCGCTGATCCTTTCCAGCGTCACGGTCATCATGATGGTTGGCTCGCTTTCGTTGACGCAAATCGTCAATGCGCAGGGTGGATTAACGAACGGGCTCGCGCAGTGGCATGTGTTCACTCCATGGGGTTTCGCCGGGTTCATCCTGTTCATGATCGCAGCAACCGCTGAATCGAATCGCTCGCCGTTCGACCTGCCGGAAGGCGAGTCGGAAATCATCGCGGGCTATTACATCGAATACTCGGGATTCAAGTTTGCCCTGTTTTTCCTGGGTGAATACCTCGGTTTATTCGCGGTGAGCGGGCTGGGCATCACTCTCTTTCTCGGGGGCTATCACGCTCCGCTCGCGTTCCTGCAGTTCATCCCATCGTGGGCTTGGTTTTTCCTAAAGCTCGTGGTCCTGATCGCCGTGTTCATCTGGGTTCGCGGGACGCTGCCGCGCCTGCGACAGGATCAGCTCATGAATTTTGCATGGAAGTTCATGCTCCCCATGACGCTGTTGAACATCCTGGTTGCGGCGATCTGGCATTTCATGCAGCCGCTGCCGGGCATCACACGCTGGGTCGCATGTTCTCTGTTAGTGATTGGATCCTACGTGTTGCTGGGCCGGGGGCTTGTCGATCGCGGCCGGGTTGGGCCGCGCACGTATCGTTTTGCGGAATGACGTTGAAGTGAAACCATGACACTCGGCTTTGCCATCATAGCAGCATTGATCATCGGATCCGCAGTTGCGGCGATGACGCTGCGGCATTTGATTCATTGCTCGCTCGCGCTCGTGGTTGCGTTTGCGGGATTGGCGGCTGTCTACCTGCAACTGCACGCGCAGTTCGTGGGCTTTGCGCAGTTGCTTGTGTATGTGGGCGCTGTCTCGATTCTTGTGGTGTTTGCCATTCTGCTGACTCGCAGTGGAGAGAATCGCGAGGAGAAGGTGTTCTCCACAAGCTGGGTGGCAGGTGTGGGAGTCGTCATCGGAGTGGCGGGTGTGCTGGTTTGGGCCGTCAGTCGCAGCGAGTTGACGAGGACTGCCGGCACGGTCGCGCCGACAGTCACTGTGCGTCAAATTGGCGAAGCATTGATGCATCGTTATGTTTTGCCGCTCGAAGTGATTGGACTTCTCCTGACCGCGGCGCTCATCGGAGCTGTGATCATTGCGATGCACGAAAAGGAGGCAGGACATGAGTGAGCTCGCGGGTTATCTGCTGCTTTCGTCATTTCTCTTCGCGATTGGTCTGGCGGGTGCCCTTACGCGCCGGAATTCGATCCTCGTGTTGATAGGCATTGAGCTGATGTTGAACGCCGCCAACCTGAATTTCATAGCCTTCTGGCGATTTGGCCCGAATCCGGAAGCGCTTGGCGGCGTGATGTTCGCGGTGTTTTCCATCGGCATAGCCGCGGCCGAGGCTGCAGTGGGGCTGGCGCTGATCATTTCCATTTACCGGCATTACCGGAGCGTGAACGTGGATGATGTTTCGAGTTTGAAGGGATGAGCTGGATTGTCAAAAACCTCTGGTTGATTCCCGCGCTTCCGGTTCTCGCCGCAGCGATCAGCGCGCTTGCGCCGCAGCGAGCGAAGAAGCTGTCCGCGTCGCTCGCCATCGGTTCAATGGCGGGGTCGTTTCTGCTGTCCTTGTGTGCATTTTTGCGCGCCATGGACCAGCCTGCCGGCGCGGCGCGCGAGGTGTTCCATTTCCCCTGGTTGCAATTCGCATCTGGTCAGAGCGGCGTCCTGCAGTTGGGCTGGGTGCTGGATCCGCTCACGGCGGTCATGCTGGTGATGGTCACGTTTGTTGGAACATTGATCTTCATTTACAGCGTTGGCTACATGGCGCACGACCAGAACTTCACACGGTTCTTTACGTTCCTCGCATTGTTTGCAGGCGCGATGCTCGGAGTGGTGATCGCGAACAGCCTGTTGCTGCTGTTCATCTGCTGGGAGCTCGTCGGCCTGACGTCGTACCTGTTGATCGGATTCTGGTATCACAAGCCGAGCGCGGCGGCGGCGGCCAAGAAGGCGTTTATTACAACCCGCATTGGCGACGTGGCGTTTCTGCTGGGAATGGTCTGGCTCTACTCGGCAACAGGCACGTTGCAGTTTTACACGGATAACGGGACGGGCTGCATGGAGCACACAGCGCTGGGCGCGCTCGTTTCCCAGACTACCGCAATTGGAATGGCGGTTTCGACCGCGATCGGGTTGCTGATCTTTTTTGGAGCGGTCGGCAAGTCCGGGCAGGTGCCGCTTCACGTGTGGCTGCCGGATGCGATGGAAGGCCCGACGCCTGTCAGTGCCTTGATTCATGCGGCCACAATGGTTGCGGCCGGAGTGTTTCTCGTGGCGCGCGTTTACCCGCTGATGAGCGTGGTTCCGGAGGGGAGCACCGCCGTGCCCGCTTCGTTGCAGGTGGTCACGTGGATCGGCGCCATCACCGCCGTGTTTGCGGCATCGATCGCGGTGGCGCAGAACGATATCAAGCGCATCCTCGCTTACTCAACGGTTTCACAGCTGGGTTACATGATGATGGGACTTGGAGTGGGCGGAGTCGCTGTCGGAATGTTTCACCTGATCACCCACGCATTCTTCAAGGCGCTGCTGTTCATGGGAGCTGGATCAGTCATCCATGGCTGTCACGATGAACAGGACATTCGGCGAATGGGAGGCCTTCGACAATTCATGCCTGTGACTTTTGTGACGTATGCGATTGGGATGATGGCTCTGGCAGGCGTGCCACTTTTGTTCTCAGGCTTCTGGAGCAAGGACGAAATCCTGCACGCCGCGCATGGCTGGCAAGTGTCGCACATTCCGTTTTACCTGGGGATTGCGGGTGCCTTGATGACGGCGTTCTACATGACGCGCCAGGTTGCCCTGGTGTTCTTCGGCACGAACCGCGGGGGCAGCCGCCATGCAGTTGAACCCAAGGGCAGTCACGCGAAAGGCCTCCACGCGAGCCATGCGGCGCCCCATGAAAGTCCGGCCGTCATGACCATGCCGCTGGTGATTCTGGCAGTGTGCGCAATCGTGCTCGGCTTCTTAGGCACTCCCGCCTGGCCGTGGTTTCAAACGTTCCTGACGGGCGCGCACACTGGATCCGGGTTCACGTCCGACGTGGTTACCCTCATGGTGGTATCTTCGGTGGTTGTTTTCATCGGCATTGGCCTCGGCTGGTGGTTTTATGGACGCAAGACCCTGCGGACCGCAGACCAGCCTGACGTTCTCGAAAAACTGAGGCCTGATTTCCACAAGGTGCTCGAGAACAAGTATTGGATCGACGAACTGTATGAACATTCGGTCATCGCGTTTAACGCGTGGTGGTCGCGGTTCTGTGATTTCCTGGACCGCTGGGTCTTCAGCGGCGTCGTGCAATTGCTGTCATATGGCATTGTGGGCTTGTCGTGGGTGAGCCGTGTTTTTGACGAATACGTGGTGAACCTTGGATTCGATGAGGGCTGTCGCCGGGTTGGCTTGGGCGGACGGCTTTTGTCGCGGCTGCAGGGCGGCCGCGTTCAAACCTATCTTCGGGTCATCGGCGCCGCATTGGTGGTGCTGGTGGTCTGGCTGCTTTGGGGGGGCCGGGGCTCATGACGGGAATGCCTCTGCTCACCTTGCTCACGCTGCTGCCGCTGGTTGGCGGTGTGCTCGTCATGGCCATCGGATCCGAGAACCGGAAGGCCGCCCGGCCGTTCAGCATCGGGATCAGCGCTGCCGTGCTGGCATTCACGCTCCTGTTGTTGAGCGCGTTCAATTCGGAATCCGGCGCATTCCAGTTCGAGGAGAAGCATCTTTGGATTCCCACGCTTGGGATTGAGTACCGGCTCGCCGTGGATGGATTGGGAATGATGATGCTCCTGCTGACATCCATTGTGACCCTGATGTCGATGGTCGCATCACGTGGAGTGACGGATCGTCCGCAGCTTTACTTTGGGCTCCTGTTATTCCTGCAGGCGGGGTTGATCGGAACGTTCACGGCGCTGAATTTCTTTCACTGGTTTGTCTTTTGGGAGCTGAGCCTGATCCCGGCTTTCTTCCTTGTGCGGCTGTGGGGCGGATCGCAGCGCGTCGCGGCGGCTGCGCAGTTCTTTGTTTACACCATCGTAGGCAGCATTGGATTGCTCCTCGCATTCCTTGCGCTGTTCCTCGGCACCGGCCATGTCTCGGATTTCACAGCGCTGGCTGCCCTGGCGCGCAGTGGAGAGTTGCTGCCGTCTGTCGCCGCGAGCCTGAACTGGGCGGGGCTCGACGCTGGGACGGTTGCGGCCCTGATTTTTGCCGGCGCGTTGCTTGGGTTTGCGGTCAAGGTGCCGCTGATGCCGTTTCACACGTGGCTTCCGGCCACCTACAGCGAAGCGCCATCGCCCATCACGATGCTGCTGACTGGAGTGATGTCGAAGATGGGCATGTATGGATTCCTCCGAATCCTGCTCCCCATTTTTCCGCAGCAACTGGAGCAATGGCGCACGCCACTCCTGGTGCTGGCAGTCATCACGATCGTTTTTTCAGCAAGTGCTGCGTTCGTGCAGCGCGATATCAAGCGAATGCTTGCGTATTCATCGATCAATCACCTGGGATACTGCATGCTCGCGGTGTTTGCAGTGGCAACGGCCGGATCCGGCGTGCCCCATCCTCCGTTGCAAAAGGCCGCCGCATTGAACGGAGCATTGCTGCAAATTTTTAATCACGGCCTCACAGCGGCGGCTTTGTTCTGGTTCGTGAGCCTGATCGAACAGCGGAGCGGCGGGGTCCGCGGCGTTGATGATTTTGGGGGGTTGCGGAAAGTGGCGCCGGTGTTCTGCGGACTCATGGGCATCGCGCTGTTTTCGTCGGTCGGATTGCCCGGCTTGAACGGCTTCGTTGGCGAGTTTCTGATTTTCAAGGGTGTATTTCCGTTGGCGATGTGTTCCGCCGCCTTCGCCGTGATCGGATTGCTGGCGACTGCGATCTTTATATTGACGCTGCTGCAGCGGGTATTCAATGGGCCGCTGAACGCGCGGTGGTCGAGTTTCCCGGACCTGACCACCCGCGAGCGCGTGCTGCTCGCGGTGCCGACCGGATTGATGTTCGTTCTGGGCATCTATCCACAACTGCTGCTCGGCATGTTCAATTCAACGGTGGTGCGGATTGTGAATGAACTGCCGTTCTGAGCCATGCTAGCCTGGACCATCTACATTTCGTTCGCCGGCGTGTTCGCCCTGATGCTCATGCCCGCGGGCAATGCGCGCGCGGCACGCGGGGTCGCGTTTGCAGCGGCCCTGGCCGGATTCGTGGTTGCGCTGCTCGGGTTCGCGCAGTTCAAGACGGGAACCATCGCGACCGTGGCGGACGCAGCCTGGATTCCAACGCTTGGAATTCGATACCAACTCGCCGCGGATGGTGTCAGCCTTACGCTGGTGTTGTTGACGGGGCTTGCGGCCGTGGCGGGAATGCTCTTTTCGTGGAACATCGAGCATCGGGCCAAGGAGTTCTTTGCATTCTACCTCGCGCTGATTGGCGGGGTGTATGGAGTGTTTCTGAGTTTCGATCTCTTCCTGCTGTTTGTGTTCTACGAGATTGCAATCATTCCCAAGTACTTCCTGATAGCGATTTGGGGATCGACGCGGCGAGAATACGGGGCGATGAAGCTGGCGCTGTATTCCTTTATTGGCAGCGCGATGGTGCTGGTGGGACTCGTGGCCGCGTATGTGGTTTCCGGCGCACACACGATGAGCCTCATCGAACTGGCGCAATACCCTTTCCCGCGCAATTTCCAAATGTGGGCCTTCCCGCTGGTCTTCGTCGGATTTGCAATCCTGGCCGGCATGTGGCCGTTTCACACCTGGGCGCCGACAGGCCATGTGGCCGCGCCGACCGCGGCTTCGATGCTGCTCGCGGGCGTGGTGATGAAGCTGGGCGCTTACGGCTGCCTCCGCGTTGCCATGACGTTGTTCCCGGAGGGCATGGCGCAATGGAATTTCAGCGTCCTTGGCTTTCAATCCTGGCGCGATGTCTTTGCCCTGCTTGCCGTCATCGGAATTGTTTATGGGGCAATGGTTGCACTCGTGCAGAAGGACTTCAAATTTGTGATTGGCTATTCCAGCGTCAGCCACATGGGCTTCGTGCTGCTGGGTTTGGTCACGCTCAATACGATCGGATTGAGCGGTGCCGTGTTGCAGATGTTTTCGCACGGGGTCATCGCGGGCCTGCTGTTCGCTGTTGTCGGAAGGATGGTTTATGAACGCGCGCACACTCGCGAATTGCCCTTGCTCGAGGTGATGCGCCTGTCGCGCGCGATGCCGTTTGCGGCTGTTACGTTTGTGATCGCGGGAATGGCTTCGATGGGGCTGCCTGGCTTCAGCGGATTCATCGCAGAACTGCAGGTTGTGATCGGCGCGTGGAAGGCGTATCCGGTTTTCGCGCTGATCACCGGCATTGGCATTCTCATCGGCGTGGCCTATACGCTGCGCGCCATGCAGAAGGCGTTCTTTGGAGACTCCGACGACGCTCAGGGGAAGCCCGTCGTCCACGAACCGATGGAGCCCATCACGGTGCCGGAACGCCTGGGTGCAGTGTTGTTGATTGGCGCTTCATTGATCGTGGGCGTTTATCCGCATGTGTTGTTGCGCGTGATTGTTCCGAGTTTTGATTCGCCGCTGTTTCAATGGATTCAGAGGGGAGGCGCACAATGAGCTACTTTGAGCTGCTCAAACTGGCGCTGCCAGAAACGATCGTGGCGGCAGCTGCGCTTGCGGTGTTGCTTGGAGATTTCTGGATGCGCGACCTGGCGCCGCGATCACGGCGGTTGCTGGGAGCCATGATTGCGGCGGTTGGCTGCGGCGTCGCAATGGCGTGGATGTTGATCAGCACTGGGCAGACGAATGTCTTGGAGGGGATTTTCATCGCCGATCCGTTGACGCGAATTGTGAAGATCGGGATCCTCATCCTGACGGTATTCACCATCTTGTTATCGATTGACACCGGCTTCACGCCGCATATCGGCGAGTATTTCGCCCTTATCCTTCTCGCAACCGTGGGCATGATGTTCCTGGTCAGCTCCGAGGATATCCTGATGATTTTTGTGGCGCTGGAACTGACGAGTCTTTCGCTCTACATCCTCACCGCGTTCAACAAGCGCAACATCAAGTCTGCAGAGGCGGCGTTGAAGTATTTCCTTTTTGGCGGAATGGCAGCGGCGTTCACGCTGTTCGGATTGAGTTTGGTCTACGGTTTCTCGGGCTCGACGACGCTTTCCGTGATCGCATCCGGTTTGGCTGGAAAGGGGGGAGACCCGCTTTTGGTGGTTGCGATTGTGATGGTTGTTGTTGGTTTTGCATTCAAAGTCGCCGCTGTCCCATTTCACCTCTGGGCGCCGGACGCCTACGAAGGTGCGCCTGTTCCCAGCGCGGCTTTCATCGCATCGGGATCGAAGGTCGCAAGCTTCTTTGTCCTCGCGAAAATAATGATGGTTGGGTTCGAAACCGTGGAGGGCAGTGGCGCGTGGCGGCAGTTTGTAACCGGCTGGGCGCCTCTGATTGCGATCCTCGCGGCGTTGTCGATGATCCTGGGCAACCTCGCTGCCATTGCGCAGACGAGCGTTCGCAGATTGATTGCCTACTCGGCAATCGCGCACGCAGGCTACGCGCTCCTTGGAGTCGTGAGCGATCCCGGCGCCGGGGTTCCTGCGTTGATTTATTATGTCCTGACCTATGGATTAACGACCGTGGGCGCCTTTGGTGTGGTCGCAGTGGTGGAGCAGGGGACAGGTGCGGATCGGCTGGTCAATTTCGCCGGGTTGAGCCGCCGTTCGCCCGTCGCTTCATTCTGCATGTTCATTTTCATGTTGTCCCTGGCCGGCATTCCACCGCTGGCCGGATTCTTCGGCAAGTTCTACGTCTTCGCCGCGGTCCTGCAGAGCGATCCCAACCTCGGACTTCTCTGGCTCGTGGTGCTGGCCATCGCGATGAGCGCGGTGTCGTTGTACTACTATCTGCAGGTGCTGAAGCAAATTTATGTCGCGGAACCTGGTGCCGATGCGGTCGCGTTTCCCGTCTCGCCTTTACGCCAGACCGTGCTGATTCTCCTTGCCCTCGGCGTTGTGATCCTGGGTTGCGCACCCTCGCTCCTGCTGCAGCCCCTGGCGAATGCAGTCGAGGCAATTGCCGGGCATTGAAGGGCGCTCTGCGTCCTGAATTCCCCTCGTTTTTTTGTGGAGGACGCCGATAGAATGCGACATGCATAAACCGCCTTTTTTAATGCGGCCAGGCGAACTTTTCCAGGCAGCGCGCTGGTTTGCTTTGGCGTTTTCCCTCGTTTGTTTGGGCAGGTTGACCCCCGACGCGGTGGCACAGGCAGAGGCGCAGTCGGTGTGGACCCGGGCGAGCGGTGATGCATCCACGAATACGGCGGAACGGTGGGTGAGCCCGGCAAAGGGCACGTTGTTTTCCCGGAACGCCGGCATCTCAAACGCAGAGGCTGCAAAGGCGCGCGCCGCCGGGCCGGGTGGCTCCGGTGAGGTTGGTACGGAGGTGGTTTTGCCGATGCCAGATGGCACGCTGCAACGATTCACCGTCGTTGAAGTTGCGACGATGGAGCCTGAACTTGCCGCGAGATTTCCTGAATTGAAGACGTACGCAGGGCAGGGGGTGGATGATCCGACCGCGACCGTTCGATTGAACCAGTCGCCGTTCGGTTTGCATGCGCAGGTGCTGTCGGCAGGGGGCGCGGTTTACGTGGATCCCGCTTATCGCGGCAATACTGACCTGCACATCAGCTACTACAAACGCGATTACCCAATGCCCTTCCCGATGCAATGCATTTCGGAGCCGAATGTTCAAGCGGCCGAACCGGACAGCGGTTCGCCTGAAGATGCGCAACGAACGATGTTCGGCGCAAATTTGAGGACGTTCCGGCTCGCAGTCGCGGCCACGGGGGAGTACACGCAGTTTTTCGGCGGAACAGTCAGCAACGCGATGGCTGCAATCGTCACCGCAATCAATCGCATCAATGGGCTGTTCGAACGCGAGTTCGCGGTGCGGCTGGTGCTGGTTGCCAACAACCATCGGATCATTTACACGAGCGGAGCCTCTGACCCTTATTCGAACAACAACGGGTCAGCGATGCTCGCGCAAAACCAGAACAATCTGACTGCGGAGATTGGCGCGGCCAATTACGACATTGGCCACGTTTTCAGCACGGGCGGGGGCGGGATTGCGACGATGCGCTCCGTTTGCACATCGACAATAAAGGCACGTGGAGTTACGGGATTGCCCACCCCGACAGGCGACGCTTTTTACATCGATTTCGTGGCGCACGAGATGGGACATCAATTCGGAGCCGATCATACGTTCAACGCGGAAACCGACGGATGTGGCGGGCAGCGCGCGGCGAATGCAGCGTTCGAGCCGGGCAGCGGTTCGACCATCATGGCCTATGCGGGAATTTGTTATCCGAACGATGTGCAGAATGCGAGCGACGCCTACTTTCATGCTGGCAGCCTCGATCAGATCCGGCAGTTCCTTTCGTCGGTTGCGTGCGGCACGACCACCGCCACGGGGAATGGCGCACCTGTTGTAAGCACTCCCGGCAGCTTTTCGATTCCTGCGCAGACACCGTTTGTGCTCGAAGCGGCCGCATCCGATCCAAACGGCGATGCGTTGACGTTCTGCTGGGAACAATTGGATGCGGGCGGATATTCCGACAACCTGAGCGATCCTGACCTTGGGTATAATCCGTTGTTCCGATCGCTGCCGCCGACGAATGTTCCCGTCCGCTATTTTCCAAAATTGAGCAGCGTGCTGGCCAACACGAATTGGAACCAGGAGCGATTGCCTGGCACGACTCGAACGCTCACGTTTCGAGTCACCGCGCGCGACAATCGAGCGGGCGGTGGTGGCGTTGCTGATGCGGATATGCAGGTGAACGTGATCGGATTTGCAGGGCCCTTTGTTGTCACTTCGCCGCAGGCCGCCGTCGCCTGGACGGGGGAACAGACGGTGATCTGGGACGTGGCGGGCACGGCCGACAGCCCGATTAATGCGAGCGGCGTCAACATCCGGCTGTCAACCGATGGCGGACAAACGTTTGCCTATCTGCTGGCAACCAATGTGCCGAACACAGGGGCATGCGTGGTATCCTTGCCTGACGTCTCGACATCGCAAGCACGCATCAAGGTGGAGGCAGCGGGCAACATTTTCTACGATATTTCCGAGGGTGACTTTACGGTGATTCCACAAACGCCCGTGATGAGCGTTGTTGCGCTGAACCCAACTGTTGAATCCTGCGTCCCGGCAAATGGAGCCATTGATGCGTTTGAATCCGTGACTGCCGAGCTCGTTCTCGAAAACATTGGAGGCGGACCGGCACTGAATCTCAACGTGTCATTGCTCACAACCAACGGCATCCAGGCGTTGAGCGGCGTCCAAGCGTATGGCACGGTGGCGCCCGGCGAAAGTGTGGCACGTTCGTTCACCTTTGTTGCTGCCGGCGCGTGCGGCGGCGTCATTACTGCCGTATTCGCAGTGAATGATGGAGCCCAGAGCCTCGGCGTCGTGACACAGCAGGTTGTGCTGGGTCAGCTGACTCTGCAGACAAACGTATTCAGCAACATGGACGGAATCGTTCTGGCCGATGGCCTGGGTAGTCCGTATCCATCGACCATCGTGGTTTCAGGCATTGAGGGTTCAGTATTCCACGCGACAGTTTCCGTGCTGGGCCTTTGGCATACGTGGCCGTCGGACATTGATGCTGTGCTGGTGGGTCCCGGCGGACAGAGCGTTAAACTCATCTCCGATTCGGGCGGCGGTTTCGAAGTCAACGGAATCGATCTCGTATTCCACGACACAGGAGATCTTCTTCCCAAGACGAGCCGGATTTTTTCGGGAACCTACCGGCCAACGGATCATACAGGCAACCATCCGGACAATTTCGCCGGGAATCCACCCGAGCCTTTTGGCGCGACCCTTGCCCCGTTGCTGCAGTCGCCGAACGGGGCATGGGCCTTGCATGTGCTCGACCAATACGAGGTCGATGGCGGGTTTATACAGGGGTGGAATGTGACCATTGTGACGTCCAACCTCGTTTGCTGCAGTACGATCGCGGCACCTGCATTCACGAGCACGACAGTGTCGAACAATGTAATTCGGTTGAACTGGAGCGCAGTTCCGGGCGCGCAGTATCAGGTTCAATATCGGACCAACCTGACGACAGGCAGCTGGATGAATCTCGGCGCGCCTTTGTCGGGTGCCGGCAATCAACTCACGTTCACCAACTCCACGGGTTCCGATCCGATGCGGCTTTACAGGGTTGTCATCCAACCTTGACGCCAGGCAGCCACGCGGCGTCCGTATCGCAGGCAAGTTGCCGCGCTCGCGCTGCGGTCCAACGAGACGGCTCGGGACATACTGTTTTCATACGACATTCGTCGTATATCAGCGGTGGAATGCCTTCTGTAGCTTTCGCGCACACACTCAATGTATTGGCTGCGCCCGTCTATTCATGCCGAAAGCCGCGATTCATCTTACTCCATCGGCAGTTACATTCCCAAGCATTGCAGGCCGTTTGCTTCTCGGTGCTGCTTTGCTGACTGCGACGATTCAGTCAGTCGACGGCGCCGATTCCTCAGTGACGTTCGAAGCCGAGTCGGGTCAGTTGGGTTCGGATCTCGCACAAGAAACGGCAGGCGAGGTTCATTACATCCATCCGTCAACGGATCGAATCAATCCTGGGAATCCCGGCAGCCCTTCTCGCGTTGGTACCTATACTGTGACGTTTCCAGCCCCGGCGGTTTACGAGCTTTACGCACGAATGCGTGTCGGGCCGGATGCACCAAATGACGACAGCCTTTTTTACGGGAATAGTTTTGGGGCAAAATCCCCGGTGAGCGATGCTGATTGGGTGACGGTGAATGGGTTGGGAGCCGCAGGCTTCACGGACGGTTCCTCCATCGTGACGGGCGGAGGCCAAGCGGGAGCCAACGTCTGGAAATGGGTGAACCTCTCGCAGTTCACTGGCCGAAATGGATTCCCGGTGAGTTCGACCAACCTGACACAGAGCTTCCAGATCGGCGCGCGCGAGGATGGTCTTCAAATCGACAAATTCGTGTTCGGGATGGCGGGTGTGCAATACACCGTGGCAAACCTGGATTCCGCGGCAGACGGATTCCTGCCCCCAGCGTCAGCACAGTTGAACTGGAATGATCTCCGCCAGCAAATCGACGGATTCGGAGGAGGCGTGGTGTTCCTGAATGACGGATCAATGCTCAACAATGCGAATGCCGACACATTGTTCAAAATGGATGCGCCGAATCGCCTCGGCCTCACGCT
This sequence comes from Verrucomicrobiia bacterium, assembly GCA_035629175.1. Lineage (NCBI taxonomy): Bacteria > Pseudomonadati > Verrucomicrobiota > Verrucomicrobiia > Verrucomicrobiia bacterium. The sequence goes on from DASPIL010000096.1 coordinate 177,139, forward strand.
GCTGCGGGTGCGAGTGGAGCCGAACAACAATTGGTCGAACAGCGTGGGTGCCTGGAACGGCAGTGTTAATGAGGCGAAACTTGCCCGTGCGCGCGGCGCCGGTGTGCTCGCGTCCCCCTGGACGCCGCCCGCGGGATTGAAGACGACGACCAACATTGTCGGAGGTTCCCTAAAGCTGGAGCACTACCGCAGCTACGGCCGGTACTTGGAAAAGTATGCCAGCAACATGCTTGCGAATGGCGTGCCGCTAAGTGCGATCTCAATCCAGAACGAGCCAGATTGGGATCCCGATTACGAGGGTTGCGTCTGGACGGGAACACAGTTGCGCAATTTTTTCCACACCAATGCGGGCGTCATCAAAAGCGCCCCGGTGATGATGCCGGAGTCGCTGGGTTTCAACTTCGCGCTGTCCGATCCGTCGCTCAACGATCCCATTGCTGTCACGAACATCGCGCTGATCGGCGGCCACCTGTACGGTTTCCCAAACATCGTTCCCTATTCGAACGCGCTGAATAAAGGGAAGCGGGTCTGGCAGACTGAATATCTCGTCAACGACCAGACGATGGAAACCTCGATCCAGACGGCAAAGCAAATTCACGACTGCCTGACTGGCGGAAGAATGAGCGCCTACATCTGGTGGAAATGCCTTGGCAACGTGAATGGCCTGTTGAGCGCTTCGGGCGTCGTGCAGCGGCGCGGCTACGTGATGGCGCAGTTCAGCCGGTTCGTGAGGCCGGGTCATGTTCGAATAGGTGAATCCAATTCCGGATCGGGTGCGGTGAGCGCGTACCGAAACATCACCAACAACCAGTTCACCATCATTGCAATTAACACCTACGGTTTGCCGCTCCAACAAAATTTCCAGCTGACGAACTTTCCAGCGGCGGTCATGTTGAAACCCTGGATTACCTCGGCAAGCCAGTCCCTCACGGCGCTGTCCGAATTCAGCGTAACGAACGGGTCCTTCCATTACACGCTGCCGCCGAACAGCATCGTTTCGTTTGCGGGAGCCGCTCCAATCGTGCAGCCGCTGATCAGCGATATCGAGATCTCCGGCACCGAACTCATATTGAAGGGTGCGAACGGGAACGCACCAGGAACTGAATTTCACACTCTCACCTCAACAAACCTGGAAACGCCGCTGAAAAGCTGGACGATCCTGTCGACGAATCAGCTCGGGCATGGAGGAACATTTCGGGTGACGAATATTTTTGACGCCAGCGAAACGGCGAGATTTTTCCTGATGCGACTGCCCTAGTTGAAACAATTCCGAATACATCGTCATGAATGCACATTTTCTCTCGGTGCCCTGCCGCTGGTTTTGCGGCCTGGCATGTGTCGGTTTGTTGATGAATGCGGCGGCGGCGGACAATGGGGAGAGTGCCGACGGCAACGGCGCGTATGTGACGAAAAAGTATCGGAACCTGTTTGCGGAACTCGGAAAATCGCCCCTGGAAATTCGGGGGAAGATTGATTCAGCTTTCCAGCAACTGTTCCATGGCGATCCCGCCAATCAAGCCGTGTATTACGAGGCAGGAACCAACGAGAACGGGAGGCTGGCATTTGTCACGGACATCAAGCATCGCGACGTGCGGTCGGAAGGCTTGTCATACGGCATGATGATATCCGTTCAACTCGATAAAAAAGCGGAGTTCGATGCGATTTGGAATTGGTCGAAGACTTACCTGTATGTCAGCGAAACCAATCATCCGTCTTACGGCTTCTTCGCATGGCAGGCGCGGACCAACGGCGTTCGTATGAGCCAGTTCGTGGCGCCCGATGGAGAGGAATACTATGTGATGGCACTGTACTTTGCCGCGCATCGATGGGGCAATGGAAAGGGCATCTACGACTACAAGGCACAGGCCGATGAACTGCTGTCGCGCCTTCTGCATCGGCCCGTGATCGCGGGACAGATCCCGTGGCGCGGGAACACGCGGACGGTGAAGGGAGGGCCCTTGTTCGATCGCGAACACAAGATGGTGCTGTTCACGCCGAGCGATGAGCGATCCCGGTTCAGCGATCCATCGTACCATTTGCCGGCGTTTTATGAACTCTGGTCGCGCTGGGGGCCAAACGAGGATTCAAAGTTCTGGATGGAAGCGGCAGCTGTCAGCAGGGATTATTTTGTCAAAGTCACCCATCCGGAAACGGGATTGAATCCCTGCTACGCGAACTTTGACGGATCATTGGTCCCAACACATGGCAGTTACAGCACGAACTTCAGCTACGATGCCTTTCGCACGGCAGGCAATTGGGCCATGGACTGGTCGTGGTGGGGCAAGGACCCGCGCCAGAAGGAATTGAGCGACCGCTTGCAGGCGTTTTTTGAGTCGCAGGGAACCAACTATGGATGCGTGTTCACTCTGGATGGAAAGAGGCTCGAGGAACGTCACGCACAGGGATTGGTGGCCATCAACGCTGTCGCAAGCCTTTCAGCCGCGCATCCGCGGGCGAAGAAGTTTGTTGAGGAACTGTGGAACACGGAAACGCCTGACGGGTTGGAGCGTTACTACGAAGGGCTGTTGTATATGATGGCGTTGCTGCATTGTGGCGGCGAGTTTCGGATTTGGTGAAAACGGCCTGATGACACATCGGTTCATGAATATTTCCCGAAGAGAGTTTGTTGCAGCGAGTCTCGCCAGCGTTGCGGGCCTCTATGTTGGCGGATGCGCGACAGATGGCGATGGCCGCGCCGCTGCTGCGGCGCTTCCGGACGAGGACGGCTACAAGCTGTGGCTGAGGTATGAACCGCTCCGTCCGATGCTTCGAAATTACCGCCAGGTCGTGCGGCAGATTCGGGTCGATGGGAATTCTGCAACGGCTGGTGTCATCCGCGACGAACTTGCCATGGCGCTGTCATCGATGCTGGAACAGAACATTCCTGTTATAAAATCAGCACCTGGGCAGGGTGCGATTGTGGTGGGAACCCCCGCGGGTTCGGCATTCGTTCGCCATTTAAATTGGAATGCTGAATTGGCCGGCGTCGGCGCTGAGGGGTTTTTGATTCGTTCCATTCGATCAAACAACCGCCACGTGACTGTGATTGCAGCCAATCAGGACATCGGCGCGCTTTATGGGGTCTTCCATTTCTTGCGCCTGATGCAAACGGGATCGCGCCTGGGTGATCTCAACATCCAGGAGAGCCCAGCGCTTCAGCTGCGTCTCATGAATCATTGGGATAATCCGAACGGCACTATTGAGCGCGGCTACGCTGGCCGGTCGCTCTGGCAGTGGAATGAACTGCCACGGACGCCAAGCTCGCGATACAAGGACTACGCGCGTGCCTGTGCCTCGATTGGAATGAACGGGTCAGTGGTGAACAACGTCAACGCCGATCCGCGCATCCTGACGGGAGAATGGCTTCGCAAAGTGGCTGCCCTGGCGGATGTGTGGCGGCCGTATGGAATTCGAACCTACGTGAGCGCCAACTTCGCGGCCCCCGTGCGCGTAGGTGGTTTGACAACAGCGGATCCACTGGACCCGGCCGTGATCACCTGGTGGAAGGCCAAGGCCGACGAAATCTACGGGCTGATTCCGGACTTCGGTGGCTTCCTCGTCAAGGCGAACTCAGAGGGGCAGCCAGGTCCGAAGACTTACGGGCGGACCCACGCCGAGGGTGCGAACGTCCTTGCCGACGCGCTCGCGCCTCACAAGGGGAATGTCATGTGGCGGGCATTTGTTTATGACGAGGACGTGGACCCCGACCGCGCCAAACGGGCCTACATCGAGTTTATGCGTCTCGATGGAAAGTTCCGCCCCAATGTCGCCATCCAGGTGAAGAACGGTGCCATCGACTTTCAACCGCGCGAACCGTTTCACCCGCTTTTTGGCGCCATGAAGCACACGCCTGTCATTGCCGAAATCCAGGCGACGCAGGAATACCTCGGCCAGGCACGGCATCTCGTTTACCTGGGAACGATGTGGAAGGAGTTCCTGGACGCCGACACACATGCGCACGGCAGCGGTTCCACAGTGGCCAGTGTGCTTTCGGGCAAGGCGGAGCCAAGCCGCATCACGGGCATGGTTTCCGTTGTAAATCCCGGGCTCGATCGCAACTGGTGCGGACATCACTTCTCCCAGTCCAACTGGTATGCGTCCGGACGTCTGGCATGGAATCCGAAACTCGCGGCCGGTGCAGTGGCGGAGGAATGGACGCGGATGACGTTCACGAATGATGAGAAAACGGTTGCAGTGATTCGTGACATGATGATGTCGTCGCGGGAGACCTTTGTGAACTACACGATGCCACTAGGACTCCATCATTTAATAGGCGGCGATCATTACGCTCCCATGCCCTGGAATAATCGCGCGCCGAGGGAGGACTGGACCGCAACCTATTACCATCAGGCGTCGGAGCAGGGGATTGGATTCGATCGCACCCGGCGAGGAAACGGCGCGGTGGAACAATACTTCCAGCCTGTCTGCGACGAGTTCGATGACGTTGCGCGATGCCCGGAAAAGTTCCTGCTCTGGTTTCATCGATGCGGTTGGGAGCATCGGATGCGTTCAGGAAAAACCCTTTGGGACGAACTGTGCGCACACTATCACGCGGGAGCGAGTCAGGCAGCGGTCTTGCAACAGACTTGGGATTCACTCAGGGGAAACGTCGATGCTCAACGCCACAGGGAAGTTGCTGAGCGCCTGACGATCCAGGTGACGGATGCGGCAAAGTGGCGGGACCAGATCCTGGAGTATTTCGCGCGCTTCAGTAAGCGGGCTGTTCCCCGTCCCGCATGAACGTCGCGTGAATTCCAGTTTTAACGCCCGCGGCATATGACACTCGTCGTATTCAGGGGTGCGTGCGTTTTGGATAGTTTGCGATGGCCGCACGGTTCCCATGTAATCGATGAGACCGTCCAGGCGTCCAACTCGGCACCACTTGCAGGTTCGCGGCGGCAGATAAATAGAATGTTATGAAGATTCAATCGTGTTTTGGCGGCTGGCTGGTGATGTTCGCGGTGGCGATGGATGCAGGAGGGGCGGCAGCTCAGGCGGCCGGCCAGCAAACGCTGAAAGAGGCTTACAAAAATCATTTCCTTGTAGGCGTCGCAATCAATCGGCCGACGGCCATGGGCAATGATGCTCCCGCGAACAATGTAAACCGCACGCTCGAGCAGGTGCGCCAGGACACAAGCGTGGTGCTGGAGCAATTCAATCAGCTGGCCCCGGAGAATGATCTGAAGTGGGAAATGATTCATCCCAGGGAAGGCTCAAACGGCTATGAGTTCGGCCCTGCCGACGCTTTCGTGGAATTTGGGGTGAGGCATCAGATGTATCTTGCCGGTCACACGCTGGTCTGGCATTCGCAGACGCCTGATTGGGTCTTTCGGGGAACCAATCCGCCGCCCGCGCTGGCGAATGCAGCATCGAGTTCAAACACGCAGGCCGGGGCGACACTGCCTCGCCGGCGTTTTGGAGGGTCGCGCGGATACAGCGGACCACGAGCGTCGCGGGAGGAATTGCTGGCGCGGATGCGCGAACACATTCACACCGTCGTTGGCCGCTACAAGGGCAAGATCCAATGCTGGGACGTCGTGAATGAGGCTATTTCTGATGCCGGAACAAACGTGCTTCGCAACTCGCTGTGGCTTGAGATCATTGGCCCGGATTTCATCGCAAAAGCATTCGAGTATGCTCACGAGGCTGATCCGAAGGCGATCCTTCGCTACAATGATTACGGACTCGAGAATCCGGCCAAACGCCAGAAGTTGATCAGTCTCATCAAATCCCTCCAGGCGCAGGGAGTTCCTGTCCATGCAATCGGTTCGCAGACGCATGTTACCGCATCGCGGCCGAGTTATGAGGACATGGACCGGACGCTTACTGAACTGGCGTCCCTCGGCCTTCCGGTTCACATTACCGAACTGGACGTCAACGGCGCGCAGGGTGGCCAGGCGAGTACGAGCGCCGACATCTCCGAGAGCGCCGGACGCACGCAGGGCGGGCTTGTGGACGACGCAAACCGCCGGCTGGCGGAGCAATACGCGAACCTCTTCAAGCTGTTCATAAAGCATCGGGATCATGTGAAGATGGTTACGTTTTGGGGTGTAAACGACGCGGTGTCCTGGAGGGCGAACGGCAAGCCGCTCCTTTTCGATGGAAGCAACAGGCCAAAACCGGCGTTCGACAGCGTGATCCGGGTGGCTGCCGAGGCAAACCCGACTGTGCAGTAATCCAAAACGATCCATGAAATTCCAATCATTGTTGCTTGCAGGCACCCTGCTCGGTGCTCTTCCGTGCGCGGCTCAGGACACAAACCTGTTTGTCTTCCTGTGCTTCGGCCAATCGAACATGGAGGGCTTTCCAGGACTCGAGGAACAAGACCGGCTTGGAGTCGACGACCGGTTCCGGATGCTCGCGGCAGTCGACTTCCCCCGGCAGGAGAGGAAGAAAGGGAATTGGTATTCCGCAGTGCCGCCGCTCTCGCGTCCTTCCGCAGGACTCGGGCCTGCCGACTACTTCGGCCGGACGCTTGTTTCGAATCTTCCGCCGCATATCAAAGTCGGCGTCGTCAACGTTTCGGTCGGCGGATGCAAGATTGAATTGTTTGAGAAGGAATCGTTCGAGTCCTACGCGGCGGCCGCACCGAATTGGATGACAAACGTGATTGCGATGTACGGCGGCAATCCTTATCAACGTCTCGTTGAGATGGCGAAGCTCGCTCAGAAGGACGGCGTGATCAAAGGCATCCTGCTGCACCAGGGCGAATCCAATACGGGCGACCGTGACTGGCCGCGCAAGGTCCAGGGCGTGTATTCGAATCTGCTGAATGATCTTGGGCTGAAGGCAAATGAAGTGCCGCTGCTTGCCGGCGAAGTCGTTGGTGCGGACCAGAACGGGAGGTGCGCAAGCATGAACGATATCATTGGTGAGTTGCCAAAGACGATTTCAACGGCGCATGTCATCTCGTCCAAGGGATGTCAGGCGCTTTCCGATCACCTTCATTTTTCTCCGGCGGGCTACCGCGAATTGGGGAGGCGCTACGCTGAAACGATGCTGCAATTGCTGGGCGGCACCAATAGGGCGGGCACCGCGGCGCGTGCAGCAGCGTCCGAGCCGCGCGAGCCACGGCGGCGAGGACGAGCCATTGTCCTGGACGAGGACGACAAGCCGGCCTTCGAAGAGCCTTCATCCGCCATTGTAGCCCGGCGTGAAAATGTCGTCCGCGGCAAAATGGAGATGGTCGAGTATGATTCCAAAACCGTTGGCACCCGGCGACGGATGCAGGTTTATACGCCGCCTGGCTACTCTGGCGAAAAGAAGTATCCCGTCCTGTATCTTTTGCACGGCATTGGTGGCGACGAGACAGAATGGCAGCGGTTTGCGACGCCTGATGTACTTTTCGACAACCTGATTGCCGATGGCAAGGCGGTGCCCATGATTGTCGTCATGCCGAACGGTCGCGCGCAGAAGAACGATCGTGCCGAGGGAGATGTATTTGCTTCAGCCCCGGCGTTTGGAGTTTTTGAGAAGGACCTGCTCGAGGATGTGATTCCTGCGATTCAGTCGCGCTACAGTACCTTAACAAATCGCGAAAACCGGGCGCTGGCCGGCCTTTCCATGGGAGGCGGACAGTCACTGAACTTCGGCCTGAAACACCTGGATCAGTTCGCCTGGGTTGGCGGGTTTTCTTCCGCCCCAAATACCAGGCCGCCTTCCGAGCTTCTGCCCGATCCGGACCTGGCAAAGGCGAAACTCAAACTGCTCTTTCTGTCCTGCGGCAATCAGGATGGCCTCATGAATATCAGCCAGGGAATGCATCGTTATCTGAAGCAGCACAGCGTTCCGCACATCTGGCATGTCGACACTCATGGCCACGACGCGACTCATTGGCGGAACAGCCTTTTTCATTTCGCCCAAAAGCTGTTTCGTTGAGGCGGATTCGCAGCCGGCACAAATACTTTGTCACGAAGTCAGGGCCGGTCGATTGCCGAACAGATGAGGGGCCGTCGCGGCGGCACAGCACGCACCCGATTGTGGGTGCTCGCAACTAACCAAATTGTCGAGATATGAAATGCCGAATGCTGTACCACTTTGCCACCGCCGCTTGTTTTATTTTCATGTTGTTCGGTGTTCCCGCAACATCTGTTGCGGACGTCGTCATCAATGAGTTCCTCGCGAGCAACGGAGGCGGATTACGGGACGAGGATTCGCAAAGTCCAGGGTGGATCGAATTAGTGAATCGCGGTGCAACCCCTGTGAACCTCGAGGGCTGGCGCCTGACGGACGCCGAAGACGACCTGTCCAAGTGGACCTTCCCTGCCGTCACCCTGCCTGCCGGCGGCCACTTGATCGTGTTCACATCGGGCAAAAATCGTACAACGCCAGGAATGCCGCTTCATGCGAATTTTCAACTCAGCAACTCGGGCGAGTATCTTGCATTGGTGCAACCCGATGGGACGGTGGCCCATGCCTATTCTCCGGCCTATCCAGGCCAGCGTCAGAATGTTTCTTACGGAATCGAGACCCCAATGATTCCAACGTTGCTCGTTGCGGAAAGTGCCAGCGCCCGGGTGTTTGTCCCAGTGGACGGAAGTTTGGGAAGTTCCTGGACAACGTCGGGCTTCAACGACACTGCATGGACGCCCATCAACGGCCCAGCCGCCTACAATGTTGGGGTCGCGGCGACGCTGGTTCTGGCAATGGATGTGAATGATCGCTCGTCTGCTGCGGGTCCGTTGACACAGGCCGGGTTCTCGTCGTTCGTTATCAACTCGGCGGGTTCCAGCACCGCGATTCAGACAGCGCCCACGTTTCGAAGCTTCGGAGGCGTCACTGTCACTCTCTCGAATACGCCTGGCTTTGGCTACGATGATCGGCTGCGCAATGGCCCGGGCAACAGCGGGGCATTTAATGAATCACTGCTCCTGCGCGATTATGTCAGCTCACAGGACGACAGTGGCACGGGCGGTTTGGATATTCGACTTTCAGGATTGGCCGGGAACCTGCCGCATCGCGTCACGGTTTGGTCGTTCGACGGACAGGGTTTTGGAACAAAAGTCTCGGACTGGTTCGCCAACGGCAATCTCGTAAAAGGCAATTACGCTTTCTCGTCCAGCGCCGCTCCGACAAACAATCAACAGTATCGTTTCCAGTTCAACGCAGCCGCAACGCCGGCGGGAACACTGTTCATTGCTGGCCGGCGGGATCCGGTGAGTTCTTCGTTCGGAGTGTATCTGAACGCGCTTCGCGCCGAACGCCTCACACCGCAGGCGCCGACGAATGCCGTAGGCAATCTGATGCTGAGCAATAATGCCACAGCCTACATCCGTGTTCCGTTCAACGTGGCGAATCCGGCCGCGTTTCACAGCTTGCGGCTTCGCATGCGTTACGACGACGGAATGATTGCGTACATCAATGGGCAGGAAGTGGCTGTTCGCAATGCTCCGGCAATTCCCCAATGGAACTCGGCGGCTGCCATGGCGAACGACGAGGCGCTAATCGAGGAAGTAGTTGTGGTGCCACTCGGCGGATTACTTCAAGCAGGGGCGAACGTCCTGGCAATCCACGGCCTGAACGCAAACGCGTTTGATTCGGATTTCCTCGCAGCGATCGAATTGGAGGGCCTTGCCAGCGGAACTCCTATCGAACGTTACTTCGTTCCGCCGACGCCAGGCACAAACAATGGCGTGGGTTATGCCGGACTCGTGGCTGAAACGCAATCCAGTTTTGGCCGCGGTTTCTATTCAAGCCCGTTCACCGTTACAATCACATCCACAACCCCGTCAGCGTCGATTTACTGGACAACCAACGGAACCCTTCCATCGCCAACGAATGGCGCGCTCTACACCGGTCCCGTTGCGATTCCCGGAACGCGCCTGCTGCGGTCGGCGGCTTTTCTGGCGGGTCATGTGCCGAGCGTGCCTGAAACACATTCGTATATTTTTCTGAGCCAGGTGCTCCAGCAATCCAGCACGCAGCCTGGATACCCCGCGGTGTGGCAGGGGAATTATCCCGCGGATTACGGCATGGATCCGAATGTCGTGAACCACCCTGTCTACGGCGCAACAGTATCGAATGATCTCCGTTCCATCCCGACGCTTTCGCTCGTTTCCTCTCACGACGCGTTCTGGAGTTCTTCGATTGGGATTTACCCCGATGCGATGCTCGAGCGCGAAGTGCCCACGTCTGTCGAGTTGTTCAACGGAAACAACGTTTCACAGTTTCAGATCAATTCTGCGATCCAGATGCATGGGCAGGCGGGGCGCGACAACACGCGTTCCGCGAAGCACTCCTTCCGCCTCGATTTTAAAGGCGAGTACGGCCCCACGCGGCTGGATTATAACTGGTTTGGAGGGGGTGTTTCGGAATTTGATAGCATTATTCTCCGGGCAACCTGGGCCGACACATGGACCACGCGCTATGATCCATTCAGCGGCGTGACACCCCCTTATACGGAGACAAGTCCGTTGCGATACCGGCCGGAAACAGCGACTTACCTTCGCGATGTGTGGGTAAAAGAAACCATGCGCAGCATGGGGCACCTGGCGTCCCGCAGCCGTCATGTGCATCTCTACGTGAACGGCCTTTACTGGGGCATCTACAATCCGAGCGAGCGGCTGGATACGGGATTCTTTGCGAACAATCTCGGCGGGCTCGAGAAGGATTGGGACATCGTCAAGGATCGACAAGACCTCCCCGGCGGGGGATGGAAGGCAGAACTGCAGGACGGCAGTGATGCGGACTGGACCAATCTCATCGCTTTTGTGAACTCAGGCATTCACAGCGAACCTGCATTCCAGGCGGTGGCAGCCCAGGTGGATATCAATAACCTCATCGATTACATGCTGCTGCATGCCGTGGCGGAGGCCAACGACTGGCTTCAGGACGCCAATCCCCACAACTGGGTGGCCGCCCATCGGCGGGCGAATCCCACAAACGGAATCGCCGCGACGCGATGGATTTTTCTCCCTTGGGATCAGGAAATTGCCATGAACCAGGCTCGAACTGAGGATCGGGTCAATGTGAGCGCCGATCAGATGCCCTCTCGCATCTACTCTCAATTGCGTGCCTGGCCGGAGTTTCGGCGAATGTATGGCGACCGCGTGCAGAAGCATTTGTTCAACGGCGGCGCATTGTCGCCGTCGAACAACATCGCGCGCATGCAAGCACTTGCTGCGCAAATTGACCGCGCCATTGTCGGGGAATCAGCGCGCTGGGGCGATGCGCGGGAATTCGACATCAATGGCAACGAGGGCACCGGTTTGACGCTGTCCCGTGACCATTGGATTGCCGAATTGCAGAAGCTGTACACGAACTGGTTTCCCAACGTGATGAATCAGCGCGCCATCGCACGCCTTCAGGCTGCGGGGCTTTACCCATTAATAGGCGCGCCTGAGTTCAGCCGGTTTGGCGGCGCGGTGACCAACGGTTTCGCTCTGGCTTTGTCACATACCAATCTTTCGGGCGTGATCTACTTCACTCTCGACGGCAGCGATCCTCGACAGTATGGAACGGGCGCGATCGCACCGGGTGCGCAGGCGTATGGTGCGTCGATTTCAATCAACAGCGCGACCGTTGTAAATGCCCGTGTCTACCAGGCGGGGCAATGGAGCGCACTGGTCACCGCAGAATTCTACCCGCCCCAGGATTTGAGCAAGCTCGCGCTCACGGAAATCATGTACAATCCGCCTCCGTCGGGCGGCGCGTCCGGCAACGACCTTGAATTTCTTGAGCTGAAAAATACCGGCACGAGTTCCTTGAACCTTTCCGGCCTGTTATTCACGAGCGGCATCACCTTCGGCTTCCCAAACAATACCACGCTCGGGCCCGGCGAATTTTTTGTCCTCGCGCGAAATCCCGCCGCGTTTGCCGCCAAATATCCGGGAGTCGCAGTAAGCGGTGTTTACTCCGGCCAGCTCGACAACTCGGGCGAGCAACTGACGCTTTCGCACGCTCTCGGCTCACAGGTTTTTTCGGTCACCTACGACGACCGGCCCGACTGGCCAGTGGCTCCTGACATCGCGAACTTTTCAATCGTTCCTGTATTTCCAGGTTCGGCACAGGCGCCCGACCAGGGAAACCGGTGGAGAGCCAGCGCGAACCTGGGCGGTTCTCCGGGTTCGGATGATCCGGAACCCGGCATTCCGCGGATTGTGATCAACGAAGTTTTGGCCCATACCGATCCACCCCTCCGCGACTCGATCGAGTTGTTCAATCCCGGCGGCACCAATGTGAACCTCGGCGGCTGGTATTTGACTGACGAGCCTGACACACCGAAGAAGTTTCGAATCCCGGATAACACGATTATTCCTGCAGGCGGTTACCTGTATTTTGACCAGGACGATTTCAATGCAATTCCGGGCGCGCCAACCAGTTTTCTTTTGAGTTCAACCGGGGACGACGTGCATTTATTTTCGGCAGCGGCCGATGGAAGCCTGACGGGCTACAGTGATTCGGCTGTGTTCGGCGCCTCCTTCAATGGTGTGAGCTTCGGACGTTATGTGAACAGTGCCGGCGACGAGTTTTATCCCCGGCAGATTTCGCGAAGCCTGGGTGCAGTCAATTCCGGTCCTGTATCGGGGCCTCTCGTGATCAGTGAGATTCACTACAATCCGGAGGCGGATGGCTACGAATTCGTTGAGGTCTTGAACATAACGGGCAATCCGGTTCCGCTGTTCAGCACGGGATTCCCCACGAACACCTGGAGATTCAGCGGCATTGATTATTCGTTTCCAACCAACATGACGCTCGTCGCGAACAGCACCGTGTTGGTGAGCGCGACGAACGCGGCTCTGTTCCGAGCCCGATACAATGTGCCGGAGGGCGTCGCGGTGCTTGGGCCGTTTTCCGGGCAGTTGCAGAACAGCGGCGAGAACCTTGAATTACAGGCGCCAGATGCGCCAAATCCCGAGGGGGTGCCTTACGTTACCATCGACGCGGTCCGCTACAACGATCGTAATCCATGGCCGCCCGCGGCCGACGGAAGCGGCCTGTCTCTGCAACGCGCTCCGGCTAGCGGATACGGAAGCGAACCATTGAACTGGATCGCCGCCGCACCGACTCCTGGCAACGTGAGCGGGACCGGGGATACCGATGGCGATGGCATGAATGACGAATGGGAGCAGGAACACGGGACGTTCGTGTTCATTCCCGACGCCGACGAGGACCCGGACAAGGATGGTCTGACGAACAGAGAGGAGTTCATGGCAGGAACTCATCCCAACAGTGCGTCCAACGTGCTTCGATTCGAACACGTGTCGATTTCCGGAGGTGCTGTTTACCTGCAGTTCAACGCAGCGGCCAATCGCACTTATAGCCTCCTTTACAAATCGGCGCTCGCCGACACTCAATGGCTGAAAGCCGCGGACGTCCTCGCCCAAGCCGCGCCGCGCGTCGTTTCGATTACAAACAGCGTGCCTGCGGGTGCGCAGCGTTTTTACCGCATCGTGACACCTGCCCAGAATTGAAACCATCCGGTATCGCAACATGAATACCTCCGTTCACCGACTCACATGTTCTTTTATCATTGCCTTTGCATTTGCCCGTCTGTGCTCGGCAGCGCTGCCGGCGCCGGGGGATGTTCCTGCTCCAGAGGAACCGCTCAGCCTTTGGTATCGCGGGCCAGCGGTTAAATGGGAAGAGGCTTTGCCCGTAGGCAACGGGCGGCTCAGCGCGATGGTTTTTGGCAAACCTGACAACGAGCGGCTTCAGCTTAATGAAGGGACGCTCTGGGCAGGCGGACCGTACGACCCGGTGAATCCTGATGCGAAAGCGGCCCTGCCGACGGTGCGGCAATTGGTGAACGAAGGGAAATACCGGGATGCCGCCAAACTCGTCAGCGAAAAAGTCATGGCAAAGCCGCTCGGGCAGATGCCCTATCAGACCGTTGGCGATCTCACCCTCGCATTTCCGCACTCCTCGGATGTCGAAAATTTCCGGCGTGAGTTGAACCTCGATACCGCGACGGCGCTCGTCAGCTATTCCGTTGGGGGTGTCCGATATTCGCGCGAAATCTTTGCAAGCGCGCCCGATAACGTCATCGTCGTGCGGCTGACCGCGAATCAACCCGGCAAGATATCGTTCGTTGCCGGGATGAAAACGTCCATGGCCGCGACTATCGCCACTGAGGGAAGCGATACCATTGTAATGCGCGGGAGGGGCGGGGATGCGGCTGGGGTCAAGGGCCAGCTCAAATATGAGGCGCGGGTCCGGGTCATTGCAAACGGAGGACGAACGGCAGTCGATTCTGCGAGCGCGACGGTCAGCGACGCCAATGATGTCACCCTGCTGATCAGCGCCGCGACATCGTACAAGGAATTCGATGATGTGAGCGGTGATCCGGAACGCGTGGTGAAGAAGCATCTGGCAGCCGCTTCGAAAAAGTCCTTCGCCGTGTTGCGTGCGCGTCATTGCAAAGATCACCAGGCGTTGTTTCGCCGCGTGACGATTGATCTGGGGCGAACCGAGGCGATGAACCAGCCGACCGACGTTCGCATTCGCCGATTTGCTGATGGGCACGATCCACAATTGGCGGCGCTTTACTATCAATTTGCCCGCTACCTTCTGATCAGTTGTTCACGCCCCGGAGGCGAGCCGGCCCCACTGCAAGGGTTGTGGAACGAGAGCAAGAATCCGCCCTGGGGAGGCAAATACACGATCAACATCAACACGGAGATGAATTATTGGCCCGCCGAGTCCGGCAATTTGGCGGAATGCGTTGAACCGCTGATCGACATGGTGAAGGACCTGACGGTCACCGGTGCGAGAACGGCCGAGGCAATGTATGGAGCGCGCGGATGGGTGGTGCATCACAACACGGATGTGTGGCGCGCGTCCGCCCCAATCGATGGACCCAACTGGGGTATGTGGCCATGCGGCGGCGCGTGGCTTTGTCTGCACCTCTGGGATCGATACGAGTACAGCGGCGACAAAGCTGATCTGAAGCGCATCTACCCCGCGCTCAAAGGCTCGGCGCAGTTCTTTCTCGATACTCTCCAGGAGGATCCAGCCGGCAAATGGCTCGTCACGAATCCTTCCATCTCGCCTGAAAATCATCACCCGCATGGCTCGGCCCTATGCGCCGGACCCACAATGGACATGCAGGTTCTCCGTGATTTGTTTGCCCATACGATCGAGGCTGCGGAGACGCTCGGTGTCGATGCGGAGCTGCGAAAGCAGCTGTATGCCGCGCGGCAGCGTCTGGCGCCAAATCAAATTGGCAGTGCGGGTCAACTCCAGGAATGGCTCGAGGATTGGGACATGAAAGCACCCGATCCCCGGCATCGCCACGTCTCCCATCTGTATGGGCTTTATCCCGGGCGCGACATCACCTTGCGCGGCACACCCGCACTGGCAGCTGCGGTAAAGAAGTCACTCGAAATCCGCGGCGACAAAGCCACGGGCTGGGCGACCGCATGGCGGATTTGTCTTTGGGCGCATCTGGGGGATGGTGATCACGCGTTCGATATCCTGAAATTCCTCATCAGCCCGGAACGCACCTATCCGAACATGTTCGATGCGCATCCGCCGTTCCAGATCGATGGCAACTTCGGCGGAGCGGCGGGAATCGCGGAGATGTTGATGCAGAGCCGGCGCGTCGAATCGGCCTCGAACAACTCAGGTGCACAATTCGAAATCGAATTGCTGCCTGCATTGCCCCACGCGTGGCCGAGCGGCAGCATGAAAGGACTTCGCGCGCGGGGCGGTTTTGAAGTCGATCTGACGTGGAAGGACGGAAAGCTTGTCGAAGCCAGCGTGCTCTCGCGAAAAGGTGCGGCGGTCCAGTTGCGGCATGGATCCGTAACGCGCGAGGTAAAGCTTTCCGGGGGCAGGGCGGTTCGATGGAACGGGCGCTAGGCACGCGGAAGAAGAGAAGAAGACTCACGACGGCAAATCGCCGGAGGCATCGGCCACCTCCGGCGATTGTCATTTTCAATCGGCCCGTGATGTTATTTCACCAGGCGGAAGAAGCGTGTTGCATTCGTTGCCGGCAGCGAAACCTGGTAGTGCGTTCCAGAAACGCCAGGCGAGCCGCCGACGGAGTTCCACCCTCCATCCACCGATCCGCTCGAGTGTAATGTGAAGCCCGCGCTGTTGGTCGGCCACGAGAGGATGAGGTTGCCGGCAGCAACGGATACAGAAAGTTTCAGTGGTTCCAAGGCATCCGGTCCCATGGCGTAATTGAGTGCCACCTGTTCCGCACTCATTGCTCCTTTGTAAATGCGGAATTCGTTTACGGCCACATCAACATACGGATCGGGCGGGTAAAGCGAGCGGTTGATATAGCTGTAGTTGTTTCGAATGGACGTCATGGGATAGGTCAACGAATTGTTGACGCCTGCGAGCACTCCATTGGTATAGACCGACAGATACCCTCCGCCCGGAGCTGCGACGCACACGAGGTGCAGATTGGTTTGCGCCGAGAAGTTCAAACCCGAATTCGCGGATTGTTCCCCCTGCCAGCCGGGATCGAGACCGGCCATGACCCAACGGCCGCTTTGGGGCTGGACAAAAAGGTAATACGCACCGTGGTCTTCGTTGATCGTGTCTCCAAATCCAAAGAACCATGCATTCCACGGCAGGTCGGGCTGGAAGCTCGCCCAGGCTTCAATCGTGGCGTTGGTCACCCCGCTGAAAAGGTTCGTCGGGAAGCTCACGTATTGTTGCGCAGCTCCGGAGAGGAATATCTGGCCGTCAGCGAATGTCCCGCCATTCGGAATAATACCTTCGCCCGCCTGCCCCGCCACCGAATCAGCAATCGTCACGCTGCCATCGGCTTCATTGAAACTCCAGCGGTGCAATAGAGTGGTGGGCTCGGGAAACACGGTTATGGCAACCGAATCGCTCGTGGATCCGTAATGCGCCGTGACGGTCGCGGTGCCTGGCTTGAGTGCGGCGATGCGGCCGGCTGAGTTCACTGTCAGGACATTCGTGTCGCTCGACTGGAATGTGCAGAGGATGTTGTCTATGGCGATCTGGTTGGTGAAGAGCGTCGCGACCCCGGTCACACTCGCGACCTGCTGGCCCCCTTGGACCAATGCGGGATACGGCACTGTCACATCCAGCTGCGTGATCGTCCCCACGCTCGCGGCCGTGCCAATTGCGTCTGGGCCAGCCACGTCACATCCGGCGACTTCAACACCGTTGAGAGCGCCATTCCAGATGCGGAACTCGTCCACCGTCAAGTCGATCAATCCATCAACGGCCCAAACCGATTTGGCGATGTAGTTGTTGATGCTCCAAACATTGGTGAGCGAGCGTGTGACGCCTGTGTTGATCCCGGCCAGCATCCCGTTGGTGTATACGAGAAGGCGGCCGGTCGGAGGATCAACGACAGCAGTAATGTGAATAGGACCGGCGAGCGTGTTGAAGAATGCATTCTGTTCGCCGCCCCAGCTCGGCATCGTGTCGCTGATGGTTAACCGGGCGTTGCCGTGCAACCAGAGCGCGCGGCCGCCGTTGCCGGTATCGACGTCCGTATCGCCAAACGACCAAAGAAAGCCCCACGGATTCGAGACCGTCGCCCACATATCAATGGTGAGGGAGGTGTAATTGCTGATGATTCCCTGCGGGAACTGCACGTATTGGTTGTCGCCTGCGGTCAAAACCAGCTGGTTTGGAACGGTGGTGAGGTTGCCGCCGGACGGAAGCGTGCCGTTCCAGGCAGGGCCGCCAACGGAATCGGTGACCGAAGCATTGAAGTTTCCATTGCCATCGTCCGGATCGCTGAAACTGTAGCGGTGAATGAGAGTGGCTGCCGGTGCGGTGTACCCCGTCGGCAGCAGAATCGCGCAGAGCAGGGCGGCCATCGCGATCCGGCGCGTGAAGGTGAAGGGTTCTAGGATGCTCATGCTTCGGTGAGGGAATAAGTTTGGTGGTTGCTGCTTGTCTCAGTTGCTGCGCGGGAGTATACGATGGTGCCGTATTGAAACCAACCGATGCTTCGATCGCGCATGACGTTTGAGCCTATCCCAGCTTTTATCACGGCCCGGATCGCTTTGGCAGCGAGTAACCATGCTCACGAAATGAGTATGAATACCCCGTGGCGGTACTTGCCTGTGAATGCTCTTGCCCACAAAAAACAACCTGATATCACCATAGTGGTCCACCGTGGTTTGCCTGCCGTTTGCAGTGACGGAGTTTCACGCAGCGCTGGTTGACCGTTGGATTGCGCTCGTGGAAATCCTGTTGCCTTGCCAAACCGCGTCTGCCGTTTGGGTGGTGGCGCTGCTGATGGCGTTGATTCCTGAAGCGGCGGCGTCCGATGCTGTTGCGAGCGGGCACGCATCCCGCCAGCCACCGCCACGCCATTTTGTTACCAACGCCCTGCAGTTCGGGAATCTCTCAGGTACGGATTACATCAACGGTTGCGACTTTCGCCTCTCGGGGGTCGTCACGCTCGTCGATACGAATCGCGATCTCGTCGTCATCCAGGATGCAACCGGCGCGGCTGGATTGCATCTCTTCCCACTCGCCGGCAACGCCCTGGAGGCCGGACACTCCGTAATGATTGAGGCCACTGACTGCGTGCCCTATTTTCCTCGCTGGCCGAGCTATCCGCATCATCCTTCCTCGCTGGAAATTCGCAGTTCGTTCGAGGCGCCTTCCGATTGGGGAACCTATCACCTGACCCGAATGCGCGGCTTCTTGCGTGCCCCGGAAACAGGGGAGTATCGGTTCTGGATCGCGAGCGACAATTCTTCCGAGCTGTGGCTGAGCAGCGATTCCAATCCAGCCAACGCCCGGATCATTGCGTCACTCGCGCGATTCGAATGGGTCGCTCCACGCCAATGGTCGCGGTATCCATCCCAACGGTCCGAGCCCATCCACCTCACGGGCGGCGAAACCTACTACATAGAAGCTCTTCAGGAGCAGACGACGGGCGGCGAAAACCTCGCGGTGGCGTGGCAGGGTCCCTCGCTGGCCGGGGGCGTCATCGAAGGCGAATATCTCGTCCCCTGGGACCCGCTCTCTGCGGCGGACGCGTCCTTCACCAATGGAATCCTGCGTGAGTCGTGGACGAATTATTCGATCGGGAGCGTCAGCGGAATGGGCGGCGCCCGTGCGTTCGATTCGATCGTATCGATTAAACGTTTTTCAATTCGCGATCTGGGGCCGGGAAAAAAACCGGTGGCTCAGCGGATCGCTTTGAGCCAGCGCCTGGCGCGATCCGAAAACTTTGCGTGGGTTCAAGTGGAGGGGTTTGTGAACTTCGCCACAATGGACGGGTCAATGGCATTCCTGGAGCTGACAGACGGCCAAACATCCCTCGAGGTGCGGGTGCCCAATTGCGATCCCCGAACATTGCAGCAGTTTAAGAACGCCATCGTGCGCATCGAGGGCGTCTGCGAAAGCATGCGGGAAGCCAATGGAAGCCTTGTGCCTGTGGTGATCTGGGGTTCGACTTTCAGCGGGGTCGAAATCGTGAAGGGGGCAGCGATCCACCTGCACCGCGGAGGCGAAATCTCCGGCCAGCCCCTGGTTTCAACCGATCCAGCGATGCAGGGATTTTATGGAACCCGCGGTGTTGTCACTTTCAATGATCGGGTGTTCGGAACGGATCACATTTTCGTGCAGGAGGACAGCGCCGTCGTTCGTGTCATTCCCACCGATCCGTCCTTTGATAGACGCATGAAGTTGGGCCAGTGGGTCGAACTCGGTGGCGCCCTTGACGCAGGAAGCGATCTGCCCACCATCAGCCCTCTCGTCCTGACCGAACTGGAGTTTCGGCCCTTGCCGGTGCCCATCGCTCAGCCTTTACGTTCCCCCATGAACGTCACGCGACACGGCAGGTGGTGCGAACTGGAGGGTGTCGTGCGCTCGGTCAACAGCAACGGAACGCTCTCGGTCATGTCCAAAGACGGCGCCGCCTATTTATGGATTGGCAAATTCCCTTCCAATCAACTGGCGCGGTATGTCGATTCTGCAGTGCGTGCACGCGGCGTGCTGTTGCAGAATATCCTGGATGCGCCCACGATTCTGAGTCCGTCCTCCACTTTTATTTCCGTTGACCGGGATCCGCCCATGGATCCGCTCGAAGTTCCGTTGCATTCGATACGCGATCTCACATTGATGGATTCCGAATCGCTGCCGATACATCGCGTCCGAGTCGCGGGCGAACTCACCTTCGCGGGTTCCGACTGGTTCTTTGTCCAGGATCCATCAGGCGGAATTCGTGTTCGTGCGTTGCCTCCCGAAAATGCCAGGCCTGGCGATCCGATCCAGGTGATCGGCTTTCCCTCACGCGGTAGTGGCACCTGCGTGCTGGTTAATGTGCTGGTTCGCTCCGGAACCGCAGCGAGCGCCGTCCAATCGAGTGAGCTGGATCTCGCGGATGCGCTTTCAACCAAGCAGAAGGGAACCCTCGTTCACACGATGGCAACCGTGCTTGCCTGCAAGACTAACGGATCGAGCAGCGTGGTGGAACTTCAGGAACATCAGCGTGTCTTTGCAGCCTGGCTGCAGAATGGCGCCCTGCCTCTGCTCGTGCCCGGCAGCCGCGTCAAAGTCACTGGTGTTCTCAACGATGAGGCCGCCGTGTCGGTGCTGCAATCGAACGATTTGCCCAAAGGCCAGACGGGTTCTTCCCTGACGATTCTCATGCGCGATCTTTCGGACCTCACGGTGCTCAGAGGTCCGCCATGGTGGACATGGAAACGTGCC
This sequence comes from Verrucomicrobiia bacterium, assembly GCA_035629175.1. Classification (NCBI taxonomy): domain Bacteria; kingdom Pseudomonadati; phylum Verrucomicrobiota; class Verrucomicrobiia; species Verrucomicrobiia bacterium. The sequence goes on from DASPIL010000096.1 coordinate 197,746, forward strand.
GCAACTCTCGTTGGAGCGTTGCTGTTCGTGCTCGCTGTGTCGCTCCTTTGGATTCACTTGTTGCGCCGGCGGCTGGAACGCCAGCACGCTGCCCAGCTTGTCTTCTCCCGCCAGGTCCTGCAGCGTGTCGAAGACGAACGCCGCCGAATCGCCGCCAATCTGCACGACAGCCTTGGCCAAACGCTTCTCGTCATCAAGAATCAGGCAATCATGGCCAGCCATTCGCCGCCCGAACCGGAATTGAGGGACCGTTTGGATCAGATTTCGGGCGCCACTTCCAGTGCGCTAGAGGAAATTCGGCAGATCACGCACGGGCTTCGGCCTTATCAGCTGGATCGGCTGGGACTGACACAGGCCATTCGCGCCCTGGTTGGGCGGGCTTCTGAAACCAGCTCCATTCTTTTTGCCAGCCGCGTTGAGGAAATCGACGGGCTGTTTGACAAGGAAGCCGAAATCAATGTCTACCGCATCCTCCAGGAGGCAATCACCAACGTCGTCAAACATTCAGGCGCGACCGAGGCCGCTGTCGTTATCAGGAAGCGCGGAACGCTGGTATCGATTTCCATCCGCGACAACGGCTGCGGATTTGATCCCGCCACCGAGTCGCCGGACACGCATGACCTCGGCTACGGGTTGAGCGGCATCAGCGAACGCGCGCGAATCTTGCACGGATCGCTGGTCATTGAATCGCGTCCCGGTGGAGGAACGAGTTTGACGATGGAAGTGCCGTCCTCGTTTTCATGAGTGCCACCACTATGAGCCCTATTGCTGTGTTGATCGTCGATGATCACCCGTTGCTGCGGCACGGCTTGCGCGATGTCATCGAGCGCAACCCAAGGCTTAAGATCGTTGGTGAGGCTTCTGAAGGAAACGAAGCCCTGCGGATGATGATCTCCCTCAAACCGCAGATCGTCATACTCGATATCGACATGCCTGGCTTGAACGGATTGGAAACCATCCGAATGATGCGCGACCTGCCCTTTGAAATCAAAGTGATCGTGCTGACCATGTACAACGAGGAGGACATGTACAATGTCGCGATGGATCTGGGGGCGAAGGCGTACGTCCTCAAGGAGAATGCGGCCAACGAAATCGTCACGGCCCTGGAAAAGGTGAATCGCAACGAGGCGTTTCTCAGTACGCTCATGCTCGAGGCCGGGCGCCGGCGCGCGGATCGCGTGAAGGAACTGCTGTTGAGCAAGCCGCAGATCGAGGCGCTCACTCCCGCCGAACGGAGAATTTTGAAGTTGATCGGAGAGGACTATACCAGTAAGGAAATTGCATCGCTCCTGAATCTGAGCGTGAGGACTGTCGACAACCACCGCCAGCACATCTGCAACAAGCTCCGCCTGCACGGCACTCACAGCCTGCTGAAATTCGCCTTTGATAACAGTGCCTATCTATAGCGCTAAATCGATCGGCTGGAGGGGTCGACAACCCGCCTCCCGAGGCCGGCCCCTTGGGTATTCCTGCTCATTTCCGACGGACCGTTCCGCTGTCAATCTTGCAACACCGCTCAGACGAATCATCAAAAAGCCCATAGCATGAAAACCTCTCAACAAACACGCTTCGTTCGTAATCAGGTTCGAGGCTTCACATTGATCGAGTTGCTGGTTGTCATTGCGATCATCGCCATTTTGGCCGCGATGCTCCTGCCGGCGTTGTCAAAGGCGAAGGAAAAGGCGCTCAGGACTCAATGCCTGAGCAACCTGCACCAGATGGGCGTGGCCATCACGATTTACGCCAACGATTTCAAAGACAAGCTGCCGCCGATTGAGGATGATGGAAATGGTGCGACGGCGGTGCCTGCGTGGGCCTGGGATTTGCCGGCCGCTGCAGCTGCCAACATGCTGAGCTCTGGAATGTCCAAGCCCGCGTTCTTTTGCCCAGGCACAAGGCCTAAGGGATTCGGTGATGCCGAAAACTTTGCCGCTCCCGGAACCGGCCCTACTTCGAGCCTGTGGAACTTCGACACGACCCGAGGGTTTAACATCATCGGTTACGCGCTCGCATTCAAAGGCGCGCAGAGCAAACTTTCGACGACGAATCAGAACGGATTCATCCGGCAGGAGGCCAATCAAGAACCAGTAAGCGATCGCGTTCTCGCAGCAGACTGCACCATCAGCCAGGCGACCGCCGTGCCTGGGCCCGCCAACAATTTCACGAGGATTGCCGGGGGCTACAAGATTCCCCATACGACGGCGCATTTGAAGAATTCCCTGCCGGCGGGAGGCACCGTGTTGTTCAAGGATGCTCATGTGAGCTGGCGCAACTTTCGAAAAGGCGCGGAACAAATGTACCCGCGAACGGGCGGAAATCTTCCTGCTTTCTGGTGGTGATTGCCGCCTTTCCGCTTGACCCGAGGATAGTATGTGCCAGTCTCTTTCAGCCTAAATTTACACGACTGTTCCACGGTCGGAGAGATGGCCGAGTGGCTGAAGGCGCTGGTTTGCTAAACCGGTTTACGGTCAAAAGCCGTAACGAGGGTTCGAATCCCTCTCTCTCCGCCACTTTTCGTCATCCGTTCTCTCCGTAGAGTCTCTTTAACCCGGTTCCTTTCGCTTCCCGCACAAAGATGCGGTGGAGAGCCGCCGCGCCGAATGTTACTGTCTGAGGCGAACACACAGCTCGCATCCACTCCAGACACGCACCCACCCTGGAAATGGCGGCGCTGAAGAAAGTGATCGATTATGACTGAACGCGAATGCCCCCGTCCCTCTCAGCAAGGATTCACCCTCATCGAGTTGCTCGTTGTCATCGCAATCATCGCGATCCTTGCCGCGATGCTGCTGCCCGCACTCAGCCGGGCCAAAATCAAGGCGCAGAGTATCGCGTGCCTGAACAACCTGAAGCAACTGCAACTCGGCTGGATGCTTTATTCGAACGACAACAGTGACAAAATCGTGAGCACCGGTGGCCAGCAGGTGATCGTCGCCGATGCCGACGTGACTGACGCCCAGCCTGGCGGGCCAAAAGCCAATTGGGTACTTGGAAACGCCTATGACCAGGATCCCAATTTCATTCGCAAAGGCCTGCTCTGGCCCTACGTCAATAACCAGGAAGTCTACAAATGCTCGGGTGACAAGCAGCCGCGGCCCAACGACGCGCCCGTTGCGCCCGGAGTGTTGAATCAAAGGAGCATGTCGATGAATGCATGGATGAATCCGATTAAAACGGAGGATGTTCTCGCCGCCGGCTACAGAATTTTTCGCAAACAGGCGAACATCGTGCGCGCAAGCCATACTTGGGTCGCCATCGACGAAAACCCGAAGCTGATCAATGATGGCTGGTTTCTGATCCGCATGGAAACTCCGAATCAATGGCGCGACGTGCCCGCCTCGTTCCATTTGCGTCGTGGCAATCTTTCCTTTGCCGATGGCCATGCTGAATCGCGGAAATGGAGCGACAGCGGGTTGTTGAGGAACCCAAGCACTTCGATGCGGCGCGACGCGACGTCGGATGATCTTCCCTGGCTGCAGGAACGAACGACGGTAGTCCAATGAGGCAACGCGGCGCCGCGTGGCGGAGCAGGGGCAGAGTGAACCGCTGCATTCCGCTTCTGAGGAAAATGCTGAAACGCAAAAAAGCTAAAAGCTGAAATCCGTTTGACTTCTCTCTGCTTCGCGACCTTCGCGTCCTTTCCATTAGGTTGCCAGCAATGCGTTCATTTCTAATTCGGCCGACGCGCCTGCAACATTTCTCGCCCAAGGGGCACGCCGCTGCGCTTAGGGCACTACCTGAATGCGATAGAACTTTTGTTCGACGACGGACATCTGGTCGTAATAGGCGGTCAGATTTTCGCTCGCCTGAATCAATGGGCTGATTGGCTGCGGTGGCGCAGCAAGGTTCGTGGTCGCCAGCACCTGATATGTAAGCCCCGGAACACTCTCCCAAACTACCGCGCGATTTCCATCCGCCAATTCCGTGATTCGCAACACCGAGCTTGCGTCGTGGGGATCGGTTCCCGCCACCTGTTCTGCCAGGTCCGACATTCCATCGCCGTCCGAATCCACATCGGCAGATCCTGGATAAGTCACGAATATAGTCCGGGTGTCGGTCAGGACAACCGATCCATTGAACGTGAGCTGAATCTCGTTCGGTCCCGCTGGAACGTTTGTCCATCGATACGCGATAGAATGGAATCCTGTGCCGCATGCGGGACTGAGGCTCAAGGTGAGCGCGCTCGACGGAATCAATCCCCCGTTGATCCGCAAACTGTAATTGTTCGCATTCGCGGTCCCGTCGGCAGCAGTCGTGTTGCACGCGCGGATCGTCAATGCCGCGTTGGTGCTCGCAAAGGGCAGGGGACCGTTGGTGGCCGGTGTGTGAATGAATAAAACCCTCGACGGCGCCGCAGTATTCACCGTCCGGGAAAGCGTGCGAATACGGTCGGGCAGAATCGCTGTCGTCGCCTCCTTCAACCGGACGGTTATCGTGGCCGCACCGCCGCTCGGAATCGACGAGTAGTTGAAACGAAATTCCCGCGGCAGCGTCGGATGTTGCACGTTGAGGCTGTTTTGCGGTGTCACCTCGGCTGCTGGCACAAACACGGGCGCGCCATTCATTGATCCGTTGCCATTGGTTCCTCCAGTGACCGCATCATCGTTCGCGGGATTCGAATCAGCAATGTTCACTTCCACGCCTTCCACGCTTGAGTCAGCACGGATGACGATCTCGTAACTGGCGCTGTTCAACGTGCTGCCATTCGCTGGTGGAAACGCAATCACGCCGTCGGGCGGAACCGCGTCATAGTAAAACGTTTGCGCAAAGGTGTTGAAGACTGACGACTTTCCGTCGCGTTCGAGGAACGCCCGCGCGCGTACGATATGAAATCCCTCAGCCAGTCCTGCCGCCGTGTGATTGGTGTTTCGGTTGTTGTGCAGCCATACCCGCGCGCTGGCAGGGGAGAAATTGGTAATGACGAATGTCGTCAGGCCGTAAACTTTCGCGGGCGATGAACCGGCCATCGGAGCAATGCCCTCCCGAAACAACGCCACCTTGTAACGCACTTGAGTTCCGTCCACCTGTGCATGGGCTGGAATTGTGGCCTTCCACCAATCAATGGTTCCGTCCGTCCAATCGTCATCCACCCATTCCGCCATCGCGACGTGAGTGCCAGGGCGTCCAATTCCGAAAGATCCTTCCGGCACCGTTCCATTGGTCGTGTAGTAAACGACGCAGCGGTTCACGAGGAACTCGTAGCCCGCGCGAACATAAAGGTCAACGGGCTGGCCCGCGTTGGGTTGCAACGGAAATCTCTGCGTGGTGGGACTCACGCCGAGGATGCTCGTGGTGTTGGTTGGATCGTGAGTCGTCCACGCCGCCGTGCCTTCGCTGATCGCCGCACCGTATCCAATTCCGTTCACCAATCCATTACTTCCAGCGCCCACGCTGTAGGCATACGTCTCAGCCCCTGGCGAAATGATGTTGTTGCGACTCGTCGCTGCCGCTGCAAATCGTTCAGGGCCGAACCGTGATCGGAATTCAGCCTGTTCGTAGCCCATGAGCAAATCCGTGGCTGAACCCGCGGGATTGTCGCGGCGATCAAACGAATCCGTTGGCCCAATTCCAAGATGGCTGTTCAAATCCATTCCACCATCGATTTTGACAAGGATATTGTTGGCCGAAGCGTCGGCGCGAACAATCAGGTCCAGGGCGCTGTTGGTGACCACAGGTACATCGATCGCATAAGTGCGATTGGAAACATTCGTGCCGCTTTCCACTTCGCCCATTGCATTGATGCTTCCGCGCACGCGGAAAGGATACTGCGGAGCAAATGCGGAGTCGCCGTTCACGCCGTCGCGCCTGTGGATTGTTAGGCGTGGCGCGGCGGCTCCTTGCTGATGGATGGAAATGGCAGGGCCTCCCGTCGCGCGGCTGGGTTCGGGCCACTGAATGCCATACGCCACATAACTTCCCTGGGGGATCTTCAGCTCGATGGCGCCCCCTCCCGGCGGAATGGATTGGCCCCCGACATAAATCCTGCGGTTCACGGGTTCGGGGGCGCTCACCGAATCTGCCGCCTCGGACGCGCTCGCCGTCGCGTGCCGAACCAGGAGTTTCGAGCACGCATTCCCGCGGTTCGGCGATTCCGCAAGCTGCGCAAGGACGGTGCCGGGAGGAAAACCGACCGCGAGTCCCACCCCTCGGCTGTTGCTGACGGGGAAACATTCGTAGAACGTCCCTTCAGCCTGTTGTGCGTGGCCGTCATCAAAGCTCACTGCGCCTGCGTAGTTGTCGTTCATCGCGAACAGCACCACCGTCTGGTCCGCCGCTGTTCCCGGCTCGCGATAATCGTAGCGCTCGAATGCAACAACATCCGCATCACTCCAGCGCGGACGCGTGCCGCCGCGGGCGAGTTGATGGTGCAGGTGGGCCAGATCAGGCATTTTTGGATCGCCGAATTGGCCGAGATACGGCGCGTTCGCAATTCGCGGAAAGAAGTCGGGCGGACTGGAATGATTGTAGCCGTCGGAATAAATGACGGGAATTCCCTCATGAAAGAAGTTGTATGCGTTGTGCAGTTCACGGCGATTCGCGAACGCGTCATCGTGGCTTTGCGCAAAAAGAACGCTGAAACGCGGGCTGAACGGCAGCATTGAGGGATCCCGCTGATCCAGCCCGCCAAGGCTTGCGCCTGGATTTCCAAGCACATTGTTGAAGTGCGAGTGCAGCGGCACGCTGAGGAGACGCATGCCGCGATCGAGATATTCCTGGTAACTTGGCGGAGCGCCAAGATGTTCGCCGAACAACAAGGCGTCGTTCCGAATCGCTTCCGCATCGTAACAGCTGTTGCGATTGTCGTCGGCTTCGATAAATCCGTTGCCCCCGGCATTGTTGCCGAATCCGTGAACCGCGTCATACATCGTCTGGATGCCGCCGGTGTAACCGTTGGGACTTGCGTTCACAGCATCGCCGAAAAACGTCGACGGCGTGTGCTTCACTGCGTCCAACCGAAAGCCGTCACACTTTGTTTCATGGAGCGTCCACATGGCCGCGCGAATCAGATAAGCATTCACGTCCTCCGCGACAGGGTCGCCCTGCGCGCCATTGAAGGGCCGCCAGGAGCCTGCGATCGCGGGCAGCGCCTGATCCATGTAATACTCGGGATTTGCCGGCTGGCGCACATAAGCCACTTTCGGCGTGGTGCTGCCTTCGGTCGCCCCGTGGTTCAGGTTCAACCCGCCGGGTTCGTTCGCAATATCGATCAAACCGCTGAGGGGCCGGTTTTGAATTTGAAACACGTTTCCGTAATCAATCGAACTGTCCCAGTTGCGGTACGTCCCGTCGCCCTGCCGTCGCACGTGAAAATCCTGCACGGTCATGCCGGGATAAAGGTTCGTGGGTGTGCTTGCCGTGTAACCGGGCGTGTCGAAGCCGCGATGATTCATGATGTTGTCGAAGTACACGCGAAGGCCGAATCGATGCGCCATCTCCACCAGATGCAACAATTCCTGTTTTGTACCGTAACGCGTGCGCACGGTTCCGCGCTGGTTTTTATCGCCGAGGTCGAAGGGATCGAACGGATCGTAGCCCACGGAAAACACGCTGCCTGCCTTGGCCGGGGGCGGAAGCCACAGGCTGGTGTAACCCGCCTCGGCAATCTCCGGCATTTTATCGGCGAGGTCGTTCCAGTTCACATTGAACAACTGCAGCATGGCTTCGCCGCGCGCCGTGTTCATCGCACAGAACATCATCAACGCAATTGCAGCGAATCGGGAAAAGAATGCAGGCGCGATCATGGGTCGTATTGAACAGAGTATACGTGAGGCTTGCGCCAGGACACCGCACGAAAATGCGGTAAGATGCGCGCGTCGGCGCAACTCGAGACTGTTCGCGATCTCTTTGCCCAAGCTGTCGATTCGCAGCGCAGGTTACCAAACCGTCTGTATCGCCGACTTCCCGGTCGGCAGGAGCAGGATTTCGCGGTGCCGGTGAAATGCTTCAGACGTCGGGTTCGTAACGCGGCGAACGTCTGGAAACCGGTCCAGAGAGAGGGGAGAAGAGAGTGGTGCAACTTATTCTCACGAGAGGCAGCGCAAGTCTCCCTCTCTTCCACTCGGAATGGAGGAGAGGGCCGGGGAGAGGAGGAGTGCTTGAACTTGGAAACGACGCCGACGCTGTAGAATGGACCAGAGCACCCTCTCCCTCTCTTTGCGTCGGCGCGCTCACAGGTATTTCATCAACATCGAGCCCACGTTCGCGGGAATCTCAAATTGCTGGTTGGCTAGGCGATCGGCCGCGAGGCGCGTGAGCCATTCCCGCGAGGTGTGAACCTCGCGCGCGGTTGCGAAATAACGTCCGCCGCTTTCCTTGATTTCGTATCCTCGAATCTGCAGCTGCACCGGCGAAGTTTCGCCGCGCAACTCCACTTCCAGGTCGAGGTTCTTCATCGACGAATCCAGCTTGAGACTGGTTGCGCGGCCGTACGGCGCGAGCAGAGACGCGTTGGCATATTGCAGAGCCATGGTTTCGACCATGCGATCCTTTGCGCTTGAGAATACACCCATGGCAGAACTATTCGGGTGATCGACCAATTTTTCAACTCCGCAATCCCCCCAGCTTCAGGCGCAGCCTTCACACTGTTCGAGTCGTGGACTGATTTGCGCTCAGAAAAAGTGCAAGGATGGTCGCGAAGCCAGCACTGAAGCGGACTGAAGTCCGCGCGCCGTTGATCGCCCGGAGCCTTGACTCTGAAGCCGTGTTTCCTGAGCTTGGCCGGAATATCGCCGGATTGATCGCTTGAGAACATTGCACCGCTACCTGCTGCGCCAGATTCTTGCCACGCTGCTCCTCACCGTGGCGGTTTTCACGTTCGTGCTCCTGCTCGGAAACGTTCTACGCGATGTTCTGCCCCTCCTCATGAGCCAGACCGCCACGTTCGGCGCGGTGCTCCAGGCGTTCGGACTCCTGATTCCATTCGTTGGCGTCTATGCGCTTCCCATGGGACTGCTTACCGCCACGCTGCTCGTGTTCGGCAGATTCAGCGCAGACCAGGAATACACCGCTGCCCGTGCCAGCGGCATTGGCCTGATCTCGCTCGCGACACCCATACTTGTACTCAGCCTGGTTTTATCGGCGCTCAGTGCGGTGGTGAATCTCGATGCCGGCCCGCGTTCACGCGTCGCATTCAAGCAGCTGAAGGATAAACTCATGGCGAACATCGCGATGATCCAGCTTCCTGAAGGCCGCCCGATCGAATTCAAGGCGAAGACTGACGACCTGAATTCGGAAAGCCCGGTCGCCTACACGATTTCAGTCGGACGCAATCGCCGCCAAACCCTTGAAGACGTTCGATTGTTTCGTGTGGTCAACGAAACCAATCTCGAAATGATGGTGAATGCGCCAAGGGGCAAGGTGGAAATGGACCAATCCAAGGGGGCAGTGATTCTGCAACTCTTCGATGCTCAAATCATTTACGTCGCCAATGAACTTCCCATTTCGAGCGACATCGAAATCCGCCTCGACCTTCGATCGGCAAAGGAGAGCAAGCCGGGGATCACTGACCTGACGTTTTCGCAATTGCGCGGCGAATTGAAAAATCTGGAGAACCGCCTCGGGTTGCCGTTGCAGCAGACAATACCACCAGGTCCGCAGGTCAGCGCCCAGCGCGCAGCGGTGAAAAAGCAGGTCAGCGACATGGCGCAACCGTACAGGGTTCAGATTCATCGCCGCGTCGCGTTCTCGTTCGCCTGTTTTGGCTTCGCGCTCATCGGAATTCCGCTCGGCATCCGCGTGCATCGGCGCGAGACCAACATTGGAATTGCCATTGCGCTGCTGCTCGTTGCGGTTTACTACGGACTGTTGATCGTTGCCGAGTCGTTGACACATCGGCCGGAATTTGCGCCTCACCTGCTGGTGTGGATTCCAAACTTTGTGTTTCAGGCCATCGGCGCCGTCCTGCTCTGGCGCGCGAACCGCGGCGTCTGAATCGCGCGTCTACTTCCGTCGATGAACCTTGTGCAGCGCCGCCTGATCGGTCGGTTTAACGAGGACTTCATCGATGTTCACGTGGGGCGGCCTGCTGGCAATCCAAACCAGGATTTCTGCGATGTCTTCCGCATGACGAATGGCGCAAGGGCCGCGGAATTGGTTGTCGACGGCTCAGGAACCGCGCCGGGAAGTTGAAATGTCGCGTTCGATTCCCACTTCGTTTCGCGCTGATCAATGGTCAGGACCCGTGGCAGAAGTTGAACTTCATGGTCCGCGAAGCGGATGACGACGGTCCCCGGTTTGAATGTTGGATCGAGGAAGATGCATTGTCCGAATGGCAGAGGGAAGGGGACATGCCTGGGGCGGCTGAACGAAACCGTTTCCTCGCGAAAATCCGGCGGCAGTTTGGCGTTGGGAAAGCGCACCTGCACGTTGGAAATGCCGAGGCTTGGTTGCTGGATGATAATGAGCGGACACTCCGCATCGGCCGCAAATCTCACCCGCCAGGGTCCGCGGCCATCGCGCTGCATTTCGATTCCGAAGTATGCGACCGCGTAGAACGCCAGCACCACGGCAAAGAGGAGGAACACGTTTCTGACGACAGAATTCGACTTCACATCGGGCAGCAAGTTGAACCAAGCCGCGGTGCAGCGCGAGAAAACATTGATGCCCCCGGAGGTGCCGGCCTCGGGCATTACAACGCGCGACAGACAGCGCGCGAACCACGAATGGAACCCAATGCATCCGGATTTGAAGAAACTACAATGACCACGAATCACACGAATCACGAAATTGGAACCAAAAAGCCATAGTTCGCGGATCACACATCCTGCATTCATCTTCTCTCTCCCCGTGAGGCACGAACCGGGAAAGAGTTGGAGAGAGGAGCGGCTTTTAGGGGCAAAAACGGGTTTACGCGAATTACGCGAATTATCGCGAATTTTCCGGAGAGTTGTTAACCACGGATCAACACGAAATTAGAAGAACCCTCGTCTTCTCTCTCGCCCCGTGAGACACGAACGGGGAGAGAGTCGGAGAGAGGGGCAGCTTTTTATCTTTCGATTGTGTATTCTGCTTCTCGCCCTGGAGAGCAACGCGCGAGACGGAAAGGGCACGTTGTTCGGAACTCGGGGCGGCGGAAAGATGCTCAACCACCAATGGCGCGCTCCGCCAGTCCCCGTGCGCCAAAAGTAACTGTTACTCGGGAAGACAGTTGCATGTTGCGCAAAACGGAGTTGCGCGCATGTCAATTTCCCGACAAAGTATGCGCGTTCGTTTGTTGGATGGGGTCGTAGCTCAGTTGGTAGAGCGTCTCGTTCGCAATGAGAAGGTCAGGGGTTCGACTCCCCTCGGCTCCACCATCCTTCGCTCGGAACCGCCTCCGGTTCTGAGCGAAGGATGGTGCCCTCCGAAGCCTTGGCGGAGGAGGGCGGGTTCGAGTCAATACAACACAAGGCGGTTCCGAGCTACGGATGGCAGGCCATGTTCTACGCTTATATTCTCCAAAGCATTGAAACACCGGATCAATTCTATAGGGGCCACACGAGGGATCTGAGACAAAGACTGGCGGACCACAATGCTGGCAGGTGTCCGCACACAGCCAGGTTTCGGCCATGGAAGTTGAAGTTTTATGCGGCGTTCGAAAGGCTTGAACTGGCCCAGAGTTTCGAAAGATATCTTAAATCCGGGTCAGGCTACGCATTCGCAAAACATCGCTTCGGGTTGTGAACCGCCTCCGGTTCTGAGCGAAGGATGGTGCCCTCCGAAGCCTTGGCGGAGGAGGGCGGGTTCGAGTCAATACAACACAAGGCGGTTCCGAGCTACGGATGGCAGGCCATGTTCTATGCTTATGTTTTCCACAGCATTGAGACCCGGAGCATGAATCCCCGGCTGATCGCGAATCAGAAACGTCAGACATTTTGCCCTGACGTGTGCGAATTTCCCTGCGCCCTCGTCCCTGCTTGGCGTCACGCATCCGCTGCAGGATCTTTCTCATTGACCTTCTTCCGAAATTGGAAATTCCCGATCGATGTAGGCACCTTCGCGTTGCGCGGTCTCCCAAGTGTCGATCACATCGTGCAATGCAGAGCGTATCTGTTCGCATTTGTCTTCAAATTTGTAATTCCGATCGCGGAGGTGCTTCCTTAATGTCGTGCCCATGTCAGGAGACGAAGCCTTTGCACTGTTTATCAGCAGTATCATAGGCGTTGCGGGATGGTGGCGCTGGTGCGGGCCGCTGCTGCGCATCAAACCGCCGCGGGCCTCGACGGCAATTGGATTCATATCGATTGCCGTTCCAATAGCCGCGTTCAGCCTCATGCTCGTCATTCTTCGAGGCCTGGCTGCCCACGACGTTCGTGACAGCACCACGTACACAGTGTTTTACATGCTGATCTGGCTGGCGTGGACTGGCATCACAATCCTCGCTCTTCCGCGCTTCGGCCTGAGCTTCCGCGATGATGTCATGGAAAGAAGCAATCTCAGCGCGGCGATCGCGATTGGCGGCGCTTTGATCGGGATCACGCTAGCCTTCGGAGGTGGCAACGTCGGCGACGGACCGGGTTGGTGGGTGGTTTTGTTCTCAGGCGGACTTGCAACGGCGACGCTGGCCGCGCTTTGGATGGGATGGCACGCCATAACAGGAATCGCGGATGCAATCACCATCGATCGTGACACGGCATCAGGCTGGCGCGCGGCTGGCTTTTTCGTTGGAGGCGGTGTCATTGTGGGCAGGGCGGCAGCGGGGAATTGGATTTCAACGATCGACACCGTCAAGGATTTCATTGTGAAAGGGTGGCCCATCTTGATTTTGTGGGCGCTGGTCGTTGCAATCGATTGGATGTTGCGCCCGAATGCGAGTCGTCCGCTGCGAAATGCATTTTGGTGCGGCGCGATTCCGGCGTTCGCATTCATCGTCATCGGCCTTGTGGCGGCCCAACTGCAAGGACCCTGGTGATGCAACTCCCCTGGCTCACGGTTGATGCAGTTCCTGCCGTTGACTTCGCAGCGTTGCGGCGGCGCGCGATATTTGAGTGCTGCAAGTGGGATCCGCAGATTGAGGATGTTTGCGCCCTGTCTTCGCAACCGATCGTGTTGCGCTCAACCGCGTGGACTGAACTCGCGGCCATGGCTGAGCAGTTGGCGAATGAAACGATAACCGCTGAAAATGCGATTGTTCGACAACCGAAGTTGATTGACGATCTCGGATTGCCACGGGCGCTGCGGCGGGAGCTTATGAAACTGTGCAGGCGGCGTGACGCAGATTCCAACGCACGCGACGTTCGACTGATTCGCTTCGACTTTCACTTCACCGCAGATGGGTGGCGGATTTCGGAAGCCAACAGCGACGTTCCAGGCGGCTTCAACGAAGCGTCAGGATTCGCGCGACTTGTCGCTGCGCACCTGGGCGATGTTGTGCTTCCCGGTGATCCCACGCGAGACCTTGCCAAAGCGGTGGCAAATTCCGTTGCTGGAACGGGGCGTGCGGGCAGTGGGACCATTGCGCTCGTTCACGCGACGGCGTTCACCGACGACCGTCAGGTGATGGAGTTCTTCTGTCGCGAGTTGCGGCAAATGGGATTGAGTCCAGTGCTCGTTGCGCCGGATCACTTGCGCTGGAATGAAGGGCAACCCTTCATCGAAACAGAATGGTTCTCCGGTCCCGTTGATTTTGTATTTCGATTTTTTCCGGCCGAGTGGCTGCCCCAATTGCCGCGGTCGTGCGCCTGGCCCCATCTGCTTGGGGATTCACTCGCCGGGCTGTGCAACCCAGGAACAAGCATCCTCACCCAGAGCAAGCGGTTCCCGTTGGTATGGGGCCGGTTGGAGGCGGACTTGCCCAATTGGCGGGCACTTCTGCCGCGCACTTTCACTCCGCGCGCCGCCCGGACGCAGCTTGCGCCGGAACGTATCGTGTGGAAATGCGCGCTCGGCCGGGTCGGTGACTTCATCGGCATGCATGGAATCACGTCGCTGAAAGAATCACGCGCCATTGCCAGCAATGTGCGATGGCATCCCGGCCATTGGATTGCGCAGGAACGCTTTGACGCGGTGCCGATGCGTTGCAGCGCCGGCGATTTGTTTCCCTGCATTGGCGTTTACACAGTGAACGGCAAAGCGTCGGGCGCGTACGGACGCCTGGCTCGCACACCGTTGATCAATCACCTCGCGCAAGACGGCGCGGTATTGATCGACGGCATATCTGGAACGCGGGATTTTAGGGCAACGCCGACAGCAGGGGGCATCGACACCATTCCTCACAGGCATGCTTTCCATGAATTCAAACGAACTCTATCAAATCTGGGCGCCTGACGATTCCCTTTGGTCGCCTTGGGCGAAGCCCGTCCTGTTCGCTGATCAATCGTCATCTCCAGGCGCACCAGAGCCGCCGAACTGGCGGCAGTTTTCCACTCCCTGGGTGTCACAAGTTGGGCGCGATTCGGCGATCGTTCTCGATCTTCCGGACGCGCTCGCAGTCTGGTTCGGCCTGGCGATGGCGAACCAGGGTTATCGGCCCGTGCCGCTGTACAACGGAACGAACAACCTGTCAGCATTGATCCCCGTCGGCGGGATCGCCGCGGCACTGCGGCACGGCGCTGAAGAACTGGCGGCAATGGCGATTACTGCCGACGCTCCGCCCGCGTTCCTCCTCGACGAACGAAGAACTGGAAAACATCGCAGCGCGCGGCCGGGAACTTTTGACAATCGATGGGCTGTCTTTCCGCAGGATTTTCCGTCGGGAAAGCTGCTTCGGTTTCGCGGCATCAATTCGGCCGTCCTCGTGACCGAATCGGGCTCCGCACCGCAGACTGATCTTGCGCACGTTTTCTTGCGGTGGCAGGAAGCAGGAGTTTCCATCCACGCCGTGAATCGGCATTCATCCGACCGTATCATCCCTATCCGGGTAGGCCGGCCGAGTGGATTTCGCACGTTGTGGCAACGGGCGCTCGTGCTCGCTGGCTTGAGGCGGACAGCGCGGGCGGATTCGGCGCAATGGTTCCCGAGGTGACACAAAGCAGCGGCTCTATTGGTGGATGGGGATGACGTCGAGTTTGCCACCTTCCACCGCGTTTCTCGTTCTCTTCGATCATCAAAGTATCCAGTGACGAAAAACACCCCGCATGCATGGAGATAGATGAAGAACCAGAAGTGAAGAATCAATCCGTTCTCCGTACGCGAACGGCCCGGCGCAATCGCCGCAACAATGTCTGCAACAATTCTTCGTGGCGTCCGAGGCTCCGTCCATCTACCCGCGCAATTGGCCTGCCCGAAAAACCATCCACGGCGTCCTGCCGCAACAGGCCCCGTATCAATCTCCGTTCGCCCGCCAGCGACGGCAAAAACGCTTCTCCAGCAATCCGCGAAAGCGAGTAGATCAAGCCGTAGGCGCCCCAATTCGAAATAGAAGCTACGATCAGTGCGGACGTTTTCGTGCGACACGGTTCGACGCCCGCCTCGCGGATCAACGACGGAGAAATATTTCCGAATCCGATCTCGTTTCCGCCATCGCCGATCCCAATTGTGAAACGATTTTGACCTCGTGCCAGTTCGAACAGGATATCCATCGGCGGAGTCACAGCCGAGATATCATTACCTTTCATATCGCAATAACGCCCGTGACGATTCGAGCCGCAAACTTCAACGGCAACAAGGGATGCAGGGTTGAATTTTCTCAGCAAGGCGGCGGCGTCGTTCTTTGCCGCACGCTGCGAACGAACCCGGATTTCGGCGTAGGCTGCTTCAAACCTGCAGTGAGGTTGCATAATCTCGAGGGCGTCCTTGCGCGAAACCATGACGACCTGGCAGCCAAGCCGAGACAGGCAGTGTCCAAGCGCGATGGCTCCGGGAGGCCCATCCGTTTCCAATCGATTGTTGACAAAGAATCCGGTCGCGATCGCGACGGTCTGGCCGCGGAGTTTGTGCAGGGCCTTTGCCACCGCTTCAACATTATCGCTGGGCAATACGCCCGCGCATCTTCGCGCAATGCCGCGGGTGTCGTTTCGGACGAGCAAGGCTTGCAAGGACATGACTAAATTAATTCGTCCTGGCGTTCAGTAATTCCTGCACGCGTGCAAATGCAATCGGACTGTATTTTTCGATGAACCGATTGAACGTTTTCCGTTCATCCATTTTCAGGGTGCGCGCGATTTCCATGAAGGCGATGACCTCCCGTTCCTCGTATCTGGGCCGGTCGCGGTTGCAACAGTCAAATATGAGGTGGCCTCGCGCTTGCATAAACCCCCAGAGGCCATCGTAGTAGCGTGCAAAGTTTTCAACCAACGTCTGGTTTCGGGTCCATACGCGATCCAGGCTCGCCCCGCCGCTGTAAGGTGAAAACAAAAACAGGGAATCGTCCACAATGTCAGCCTGCGGCGGTTTGATTTCGGGAAAGGGATAATAGACGAGGCGATACTTGATCTTACGGCAATCAATTCCGCGTTCCTTGCAGACGTCGAAGAGCAGGACGTGATTCGCCAGCAGCGCCTGAAGTTTCGCGGGTGAGGCAATGGTGGCGATGCGTTTGAACTCGAGGTCCTTGCTGGATTTCTCGATCAACAGATCCACAAACGCCCGCCAATATTCCTCAGTGGAATCGTCGCTCGGCGGCGACTCGACAAAATACATCAGCAGGACGCGGCGCTTCGCGTTTCTCATGACACCTCGCAACGTGCTCAAATACAGTTCAGCCGACGGCAGTTCGATGAGTCGTTCCCGCTCGAGATGTTCCAGCGCGCGATCCAATTTTTCGTGAGTGGCCGCGATGTCGCTCCGAACCGCGTGTTCGGACTCCTTGTTTTGGATCTGCAGCGCGTGAAAGGTTTTGAACAGCCGGATGACTGACCACAGAGCGATTGCCATTGCTGACCAACGGACGGTATCCACCACGTTCTTTGTTCGCTCGTTCAATTCAGTGATGAGCGGGAGAATGCTCGTTACCAGCAATGCCAGGCCGCTGACAATGACCTCGAGAAGCCAGTCATTCTCCTTGAATGTCTTCTTCCAGGCGTTGTCCTCCTGCGAGGGATTGTTCATGGCCTCGACATAACCATACGCGACTTTGTTTGCCAACGGATATCGCCCGGCGTTTGAATCGTAATGAGATTCGCGGAAGGGTGAATCAAAAGCACGATTCGTAATGTTCGGAATCACGGACCGCCGGGCGCCACTCCACCGTTCACGGACCGGCAGCTTTGAAACCGCCATGTTCGACACCTCCAAGGAGAATCAGCGCTCCAAAAATTTTCGTTTCGACACGGCGTTATGAAGCCGGATCAAACCCGAACACGCGCAGTTCTTGTTGGCAGCGGCAGGCCTTGGCGAGGCGCGCGGCCCACGATATCGCCTCGTCGCAAGACGGTAGCTCGAGGACGGTGAAGCCGCCATTGAGCGGAGGCGCCCAGGAGTATCCGCCCTCGGAGAACGTGCCATCGCCCGCAACGAGCACCGGCGGGACCGCTTCGTCGATCCCGCCGCCGAAGACATACACGCCGGCGGCTTTGGCTTCGTCGATTACGGCGTGTGAGTCGCGGACAACTGCCTCCCATTCTTGATCGGGTACGACCATGGCTGCGCTTGGAAATGAGATCAGGTATTTCGCCATAGAACTGTATCAACGGATCACAGCCCATCGCGGAAAACGCGCCGGCTGCGGATCCAGGACCGTATACCTGCGACTCGCGAAATTCCATCCGATTTGTTCGGCGAATCACCACGATAAACTGAAACTTTTGAATCCATATGCCTTTCTTCATCGATGGATGGTCGCTGCCGAACGCTGCGGATCAGTCAGCGCGAGTAAAAATGCACGGAATGAAATCGTGAGGCTATCGCGGGTTCGTAGTAGCGGGTTAACCGCATGGGTCACGCTTACTGATCGCGTGTGCGGAGGTTCGGTGCGTATGTTGTTTTATCCCCTCTCGTTCAGTTTCGCTGGTGGATGCGAGCGCGGTCCAGAGGACGCAAGCAATCGAGGTCACTCCAAGCAAGAACGTAGCAACGTCCCAATGCCAAACGTTGAGAACGTAGTCCGATATCGATCCAACTTCGTGGCCGACAAACGGCGGGAGGTCCTTGGTGCTAAGAAGACCCGCAGACTCTAACACCGACCGCACGAATAGAAACGGAATCCAAAGCACCATCCCAATGCCAGTTGCCACTGTTCGCATTGTTGCCGTCCGACTACGCATAACGATGAAACTCACCCACGGCGGTCACAAAGCGGAAGCGCGATAATTCACCGGGCTCGTGGGCAGTAATCTGCTTGGACATTTTCGTGACACCGGTCATAGCGATCGAAATGACCGTAAAATGAAGTGCCCGGAAAAGCAAGGAAGCCTCCCAGTTCAGGAGAGTCGAGATCGCAGTGGCCAAATCCTCCTGAACCGTTCCAAAAAACCAAGAATTCAAGACTCTGACCAAATCACCAACGCGACGATGAGCAACATCCATCGACCGCCGTTCGCGTGCTTCCGATGGTTAACGAAGATCACCCACGGCAGTTGGAAACGGGCTCTGGCTGTGTGCGGGGGATCGTATGTCATCGCGCGGAACGCGCAATGACCACGAACCCCGAAAAAGAAAAACGGGTTTACGCGAATTACGCTAATTTTCGCGAATTGCCTGCCGGTTTCGTGTGATTGATGTGTTTCGTCGTTTTACGGTTCTTTTACTGGTTCGTCGGCAAACGGGGATTTGAACAGGAGGACGCAGAGATGCGGAGGAGGCCGTTTGGTAGATCGTTTTAATGTCACGATAGACAGGGAAAAGAAGAGCGGCGTTGACGCGAATTACACGAAGTCTCACGAATTGAAGAGCAAGTTTAACCCCAGATAGAGATGGATGAACACGGATTGGGGAGTGGCAGATGAAACGTTCCTCCTCCCCCCGGCCCCCTCCTCCGGCTGCGCTCGGAAGAGGGGGAGAGGGACACGGATTGAAAGGGAAATGGTTTTCGCGAATTCCGCCTGCCAGTTTCGTGTGATTAGTCTATTTCGTGGTTGTCCGGTTCTGCGGCGGATCGTTCTCATGCCATCTTCAATGCGCCTTGCCTCCTGCTCAATTCCGGTTAGTCTATCCGCGCGTCGGTTTCCGACGGATGGCATCCCAGGGATAGCATGCTTTCCAGATCCCCGCCGCAAATGCGTTCGTATCGAACGCTCGATCGTAAATCATGTCATTACCCTTAATCATCCAAGGCGGCATGGGAGCAGCCGTATCCGACTGGCGCCTCGCGCACAGTGTTTCCAAACTCGGCCAGCTCGGTGTTGTTTCAGGAACCGCGCTCGCCGTTGTTCTCGCCCGCCGGCTCCAGCTCGGAGACGCAGATGGCCACATGCGGCGTGCCCTTGCGCAGTTTCCCCGACATGATGTCGCTGAACGGATTCTTGCGGAGTATTTTGTTCCTGGCGGCAAACCGGCCGCGACATCTTTCAAACCCGTTGCAATGCCCACCGCGGCACCAGGACAATCCCTTGTCGATCTCACGGTCGCCGCCGCTTTCGTCGAAGTGTTTCTCGCGAAGGAAGGGCATTCCGGCGTGGTGGGAATTAATCTCCTGGAGAAGATTCAGTTGCCCACGCTCCCAACGCTTTTCGGCGCAATGCTCGCGGGTGTGGATTACGTGCTCATGGGCGCGGGCATTCCGCGCACGATCCCGGGCATTCTCGATCGGTTGGCCCGCATTGAATCCGTCGAGCTGTCGCTGGACGTCGAAGGTGCCCAACCCGGTGAAACGTTCTCGACGACGTTTGATCCATCAAGCTATCGAACCGCCGACCAGCAGATCATCCGGCCCCAGTTTCTCGCGATTGTGGCTTCAGCAACACTGGCAATGACCCTGGCGCGAAAGTCCAACGGGCGGGTCGACGGTTTTGTTGTTGAAGGTGAAACGGCAGGCGGACATAACGCGCCGCCGCGCGGTCCGATGCAGCTGACCGCGGAAGGTGAACCTGTTTACGGCGTGCGGGATGTGCCTGATCTCGAAAAGATTCGCGCGCTGGGTCTGCCATTCTGGCTTGCGGGATCGTACGGCCGGCCGGGCAAGCTCGACGAAGCACGGAAATTGGGAGCTGCGGGAATCCAGGTCGGAACCGCCTTCGCATTTTGCGAAGAATCCGGCATTGCCGCCGAGTTGAAGAAACGTGCCATTGAACTCAGCCGCAGCGGCAAGGCACGCATATTCACCGATCCACTTGCATCACCCACCGGATTCCCATTCAAGATTGCGCAGATGGAAAACACGTTATCGGACGCTTCCACTTTCGGGGAACGGTCGCGAGTCTGTGACTTGGGTTACTTGCGTCATATTTACCGAAAGGAAGATGGTTCAATCGGATACCGCTGCCCAGCGGAACCTGAGGGCGATTTCACGCGCAAAGGTGGCGCGCTCAGTGAAACTGAAGGACGCAAGTGCGTCTGCAATGGACTGCTCGGGACTGTGGACCTGGGGCAGGTGCGCGAAGGAACTCTCGAGCCCGCACTCGTCACCGCAGGAAATGATTTCGAAACCATAGCCGAATTCGCCAGGCCCGGCGCCGAGTCCTACACGAGCGCCGAAGTGATCGCGACGCTGCTGTCCTCGAAGTAAACCCGTCAACTATTCGCCCGCGTCAGGCAGAGCAGGGCGCGAGAACGGCGTCAGTCATTCCGTGGATGATCTTCTTGTCGGCCGGGCACACTGTTGCGAGTGCTCCCCCCAACTGGGCCCGCGCAGCATCGCCTTCGCCTGCCACGAAGTAATAGGGGCAGATCCGCGCGCGGCCTTTGAAGGGAAGGGTTTGTCCTGCCTCAAAGTCGAACCATTGCGCTTCCACGAGGGACGGTCGATGAAACTTCTGCAGGACGTATGGGCATCGTGCGAAATCGGTCAGCGCCTTGTCGACGGCGCTGCTCCAGTCGCCTTGCGAAAGATCGCTCCCCAGCCAGACACCGCGCGCGCCCCATGCGTCGGGTGAGAAGCCCGATACCTTCAGCACGAGTTCGCGTTCCTTTTGCGACAATGTTTTCAACTGCTGCCAGTCAGTAAGGTTCAGCTCGGGAATTGCCGCTTGTGGCGGCAACGGGGACGGATCGAGAATCCAGGAGTATGGCGTCAGCCGCAGCATGCGCTCAAAAAATTTCTCGCCCAATTCCTGGCGCCAGAAGCCTTGCAGGTTCCTGTTCCAAAGCAGGGCGAACAGCATCTTCTCTTCGAAAACCGGTTTCGGCGGCGGCGTCAGGCGGATGCGCTTCGAGAGCGCGAGTTCAAAAATCGCCTTCGCGTTCGGCACGTTTTGCAAATCAAATAATTCGAAGAACCTGTACACCGCATCGCCTTCTTGAAAGTCTGTGAAGGAGCCGTCCCTCACCGAAAAACGCGAGCCCAGTTGCTGTGCCAGCCATTCCATTTCAGGCCGATACGTTGCGGCTTCCTCGGAAACGACCAGATGAACGCGGGGCGCATCGCCGAAGATGGATTCAAAACCGCGCAGCATGGCGTCGGGCGCGCCGAGAATCGGATTTGCATTTTGCAGTTTCGAATACGTTTGATTCAACCACGCCGTGAGTCCAATCCCGCCTGGGACCGAATCCAGTTCCGTAACAGTGATGCCATTCTCCGTGATCAGGAGGTCAGGCCGGATAACGCGCGGCACGTCGTTCTTGAATGCGGCGGAGCGTTGCAGTTCGAGCAAGCGAGCTGGTTTCCCCTGGTCGAGCCAGCGTGCAACCCATTCAGGTTGTTTGCCTTCGACACTCTTGCGGTAGAGAAGATTGACGGCGCGGTAGAACTGCAGGAGGACGCGGCCGAGCGACTCGATTTCCCGCGCGACCTTGGGGCCCAGTGAAAAAGGGGCAGGGGAGGTGCGCCAGTCCATTCCGGCAAACAATCCCGCGGTGGGAATCTGGCCTCGCACAAAGCCCGCGCGTTCGGTGTCAGAGAGTTCTGGTTGCGTCACTGAGTCAGGGTTCACAGCAGGAGTGTGCCTCGGAGTTTTGATTTGTCCAACGCGGGGAGCTGAATCATGCGCAAGCCGCATCGCTCGCGGCGGCACCGAATTCGCAGCGGAACGCCTTTTTCAGCACACGCCGCGCGATGGGAATGTCACGTGCGCACCTGCCCGTTGCCCAGGCCAATCCATTTATAGCTCGTGAGTTCGTCCAAACCCATCGGCCCGCGCGCGCCAATCTTGTCGGTGCTGATCCCAATTTCCGCGCCCATTCCAAATTCCCCGCCATCCGTAAACCGCGTCGACGCGTTCCAATACACGGCCGCGGAATCCACATCGTTCAGAAATTCGCGCGCGCGCGTTTCATCCGCCGTGATGATGCTGTCCGAATGCGCCGAGCCGTAGTGATTGATGTGATCAATCGCAGTGCGCACGCCATCGACCACCCTCACGTTCAGGATGTAATCGTTGAACTCGGTGAAGAAATCCTGTTCCGTCGCGGCTTTCAGTTTCGATTCCGGCGCCCCACCGCTGAGCAGGCGGATCGAGGCTTCGTCGGCGCGGAGTTCCACGTTGTTTTCCCAAAGCCGTGATGCGATGCGCGGAAGGAATCGATCCGCAATCTCCGAGTTGACCAGCAGAGTTTCGGCGGCGTTGCAGACGCCCGGCCGCTGGACCTTTGCATTCATGACAATCTGTTCGGCCATGTCGAGATTGGCTTTGGAATCGACATAGACATGGCAGACCCCTTTGTAATGCTTGATGACGGGCACCTTCGAACACTCTGCCACGGCGCGAATCAGGTTCTCGCCGCCGCGCGGCATGCAGAGATCCACATACTGGGTGAGCGACAGCAGGACGGGAATGGCTTCGCGGTCCGTCGTTGCGACGACTTGAATCGCATGCTCGGGAAATTCGGGCAGCGCCCTGCGCCCTGCTTCTATCATGATTTGAGCGATGACGCGATTTGAATTCAGCGCTTCCTTGCCGCCGCGAAGGATCGTTGCGTTTCCGCTTTTGAAGCAGAGGCTGGCAGCGTCGGCAGTGACATTGGGACGCGATTCATAAATGATGACAACGACTCCAATTGGCGTGCTGACCTTCTGCAGCTTCAAACCATTTGGACGCACGCGTTCGTCCAGCAGTCGCCCGACGGGATCGGGCAGGGCAGCGACTTCGCGCAGGCCGCGCGCCATTCCTGAAATCCGTTTGTCGTCCAACCGCAGGCGGTCCAGCATGGCGGACGAGAGCCCAAGATTGGCGCCGGCTTCCATGTCGAGGGCGTTTGCAGCCTGCAATTCGGCGGCGGCACCTTCAAGCGCATCGGCCATTGCCATCAGGCAGCGATTCTTTTCCTCGCTGCGCAAGCGCGCCAGTTCCCGCGAGGCATGCTTCGCGTCGCGGGCAAGCGCGGTCATCTGCTCATTGAGCGTCATGCCGAAGAATATGGGCTGAGTCTGCGAGGATCAAAGTTCAAAGTGATGAGTGCTCGTCGAGCGGGTGCGTCCTAACACTGACGAAAGCCACACTGCCGAAGGAGGGCGGCGTTTACGCCGCGCGAGCGCGCGCGAATCCGCAGCGCAATCATTTCACAAGATCAGCACGTTACTGCGTCCGTTCCAAATCGGGCGTGTGAAGCATTTCACCTGCGCTGCGAAGTCCCGCGGCTTGCCGACTTGGAAGGCCAGCGTGACACTCCCGACTCGCCTGGAGAAACCCGCAATGCGCTTTTTTCGTTAAAGCCGGAAATGGGATCATGGACTTCCAATCCGATAGAATCTTTGCGGAAGATTCGTTTCAACATCGTGCCAGCTCATCGTATCGGCGGAGGCAATCACCGCGCCGCTGAGGTCGGTCCAATTCGTGGTCCATGGGAGATCGCTGGCGAAAACGCGATAGCTGATGCCGGGCTGTGTGTTCCACGTGAGCAACAGTCCAGCTTCTGTAGATTCGGCGCGAACGTGAATGGGAGATGCCGGGAATTGCACGTTGACGGATGCGAAGGCGCCCTGGCTGAGGTTCAGGAACGTGCCGCTGGGAGAGAGTTTCTCCCGCACCGCGCGCACCATGTACCACGATTCTCCCGCGGGCGCAGAGGGATCGACGAACTCCGTGTTCGGAACTGGCTCAGGCGTGAGTCGCATGAAGGGGCCTTCCTTTGTCTCGGCTCGATAAACGTGATAGCCGAGAACCGCCGAGATCGTGGATGACCAGGTCAACCTGACTGCGCCCTGTTGCGCGGCTGAGAGGTTTGTGACGCCTGCAAATGGATGCATGCGCAAGGTCGGGTCGCCCATGAGCGCAATGTAAATCGCGCGCTGCATGGTGTTGGTGTCGCTTTGATACAGCGTGGAATTGTTCATCGTCAGGCGCGTGCTGTAACCGATCGGTTCGCCCATCCCCATGTGATGCAAAAACCAGTGTGGTTCGCCTGACATCATGCAGGCGAGTCCCATGGTGGGGGTTGCCAAAAACGCGCGCTGGAAATTGTCTCTGCAATCCCAATTCCCAAACCAGCTTCCAAAAAGCATCACGAACATGGCCTTCGCATCCCGGTTCACGACATCGATGGTCCATGCCTCGAAATATTGGCCGCGCGTTCCCAAATGGCTGATCCCCGTGTATTGGCCGCCAGCGCAACCGTAGGCCCAGAGATAACTCTCCGCTGCAAGCCGCGAAATCCATCGCTGATTTGCAGGAGCCGAGTCCGAAGTGTCCGCGAGCGTTGTGGCTCCATGCCCAAGAAGCGGATCAAACGCCCTGAATCCACTTGAAGCCGGTGCAAAGCCGTCGCTTACGCCACGCCGGTCGCCCATCAGCGCGCGCCGTGGAACGTTGATCAGTCCATGGCGCCAGGCGTGATCCTTGTTCAGATAATTTCGCGTGAGTTCAATTTCGTTTGGAAATGGTGTGGGCGATCCCATCCCAGGCATGTCCCGCAGATCAACCCGTCCAACCATGAGTTCCACGTTCGAAGGCAGGTAGTCGGGATTTCCGCTCCAATCGCCATCCACGTCGCCGTAGTAAGCGTCTGCGGGCATTGGTCGCACGAGGTGTTCGTCGTAATTCAAATTTCCGGAGTGCAGGATCGGAACCCGTCCGATCAACAGAACCGCCTGAAGATTCGTGTGCTGCTGATAATCGGCGACGATAAGGCTGCGCACGTGTGCTGGAGATTGGTTCGTCGTCACGACGTGCCGCAGCACAAACCATCCATCACCCGTCAAATCCTCATCGAGGCGATCCAATTCTGCGGACAACGAGGGCAGTAGATAATCAGCGATGATGACTGCGACCGCGCCTCGGGAGTGCACCTCGGGAACCTCAATTCCTGAATGGATATAGCCGTAAGAAACGTAACCAGGCACGGCGCGCTTAACGACCTGGTATTCGTAGGATTTGCCGATCTCCACTTCTGCATCCGTGAAGTTCGTGGTGGATCCGCTCAGCACCGTGCCCCAACCCCAATTCGTTTCATCCAGGCCCTTTCGAAAAACGGTATAGCTGATGGCGCCATATTGGTCAGGAATCCAGTTCAGGTGAATTTGCGGTGGAGAGGTTTCGGTAGCGGCAACAATTTGGACAGCATGCACCCAGGTGGAATCGCCGTAAACTCGATGCGCCGGAAGGAGATAAAAACATGCAAGCGCAATGCCGGGAAGCAGGCCGAACCGAAACAGATAAAACAACAAAGTCTTCAAACGGAAAGCACCGTATCCTGGCCTTGGGGAAGGAAAAATGGGGCGATTTCCCGAGAAAGGGGAGTCTTACGTTCAAGGTCTGGATTGGAGCATCGCTGAATTCCGGGCCGTGAGTCGTCCCAAATCGACCCGATGATTCGCAAGTTGACAGGCCTGGGGGCGCCTTGGAGAGTCGTTGGGAACTCAGAAGGTCAAGCAAAACACACAACCCATAAAATTATGAAACTGTCCCGTTGGATTCTCGGAATCACCCTGGTCTTGGGAGCCAGCAGCGCTTCCGCCGCCGATCTGCTGCATCAATATTCATTCAACAACGGCACTGCGAATGATTCCGTCGGCGGTGCGAACGGCACGCTGATGGGAACCACCTCAGTTTCCGGCGGTCAGCTTGTTCTTCCCGGCGGAAACAATGCTTCGGGCAATTACCTCAACCTTCCGGCTGCAACCATCGGCATCAATACGTATTCCGGCGTCACGTTGGAAATGTGGTCGACGCAACCGGCAATCAACCAGGGCTTCTCAATGACCGCGACTTTCGGCGGAACCTGGGGGAACGGTCTTGGTCAAAATTACCTGATGATTTCCACAACCCGTGGTGACGATGTTTCGCGTGGTGCGATTGCGATCACGGCGGACGACGTTGAACCGTGGCTGGATGAAGTCTTTGTCAACGGCGCGGAAATGAATGATGCGCTCGAGCACTATTATGCGGTGACGATTAATGGAACTCAGTTGGCCTATTACATCGATGGCGTCCTGCAGGGCACTGCGGCAGTGGCTCCTTCTGCGCTGAGTTCGCTCAGTACGCAGTCGGCGTTCCTTGGCCGCGGAGTTTACAACGGGGATGCAATGGTCCAGGGCTCGATCAATGAGTTCCGGATTTGGAATGCCGCGCTGCCAGCGAGTGAAATTGCGCTTCATAACGTTTTGGGGGCCAATGTCGTGCCCGAACCGTCCGCCTTCGCGTTGGTGGGTTTTGGCATGGCGAGTCTGGTGGTTCTTCGCCGCCGCGCCTGAGTTTTCTTTTTTAGCCGGGACGCTCCTGACTTTTCGGGAGCGTTCTTTTGTACCGTTTCGCGCAGCGGAGCCTTCAGTGCATCCGCTGCTTGATGGTCGCTTTCAACCGCATCCAATCCGACATTTCTTCGTCGAGCACGGGTTGAACCCACATGCGAAATGTCTTCGGGACCTTCCACTTCCAATGCTCCACGTGGCCGTCCGCAAATGACATGTTCGCTCCCTGGCTGTGGCGATTGGCCGGCAAATCCCACCATGTCTTGCTGGCGTCATAATACTCCGTCGGCATTCCAAACAAGGCGTCATACATTGTGTCAGCGTGTTCATCAATGAACACCAGGCACCCCGCGGGATCAGGATCCCGGATTTCGGAAACGCGCTTGAAACGTGGAATGTAATCGCGCATCACGGAGTCGTATTCGGGAAAGGAATTGATCGACTGGCTCATGTTATAACTGCGCGTGCGGAGTTGCGGCAGCTTGTTGCCATGGGCGTCCTCGACCGTTGAATCATCAGAAGGACAGCGATAGATCGCCACGGTCTTGTTGTACGGGAAGAGCACGCCCTGTTCGATGTTCGTCGTCGTCAGGTCGTGCCGCGGCGAGCCGGCGCACCACGAGGCGCTGGACGCGAGCGACGCGCCGGAACTGGGGATCGCCACCACGGAATTGTTCGGCGGCACCTTGTCATCGAAGTCAGACGCGTACATCTGCCAGCAGGTCTGCAGTTGTTTCATGTGATTCATGCACGCGACCCGTTTCGCGCGTTCCTTTCCCTCAGAGAGGCTGGGAAGCAGGATTGCGGCGAGGACTGCGATGATTGCGATGACGACGAGCAATTCCACCAGGGAAAACCCCTCACTTTTTTGCAGTAACAAGCACCGGAAACGCCTCCCTGGAGACAATGAACTCATGGACTGTGAATATGCTCCCAGACGAATACCCCACAACAGCTCGCGGGGAATTGGAGTGAATAACCCAGCTGATCAATAGGTGATCAGGTCCAGAAGCCGCGTGCCGCGGGGCGTGAGTTGCCAGCGATTTCCCCTTTGGGTGACGAGGCGGCGGCAGGGGTTCTTGCGATATTCGGCCTCGTTCACGCTCAAGAGGTGATACTTGCCGCGATGCTTCATTTCGCTCGCCGCGCGAGGAATCAATTGAAACGGAACGCCATTGTAGTTCATCACCAGTTCGTAACCTGCAACACCTTCCTTCGCGGCAACCGCGTTTTGCGTTAGCAAGGGCGAATAGCGTTTCAGCCATGGAAATTCGCGGTCGCGCACGACCACGCGGCAGAACTCCGTCTGCTTTTGGATGAATGGAACGAGGTTGAACCGGCCATTCTGTTCGATCAACAGGATCAGCCGCGGATCCAGTCCCAGCATGTTCTGGCCGTTCCAGTTTCCGTGATCGTTCCGTTCTCCCGGCGAGTTTTGCTTGAACCAGGTGCTGAAGCGGTCGTTGACGAGGAGGTTGATCTCGAAGTGCAGGTGCGCGCGGTCCCTGGAAATCCCCTCGCGCGTGTTCGCCGTTCGGCCCATGATGGCGATCTGTTCGCCCGCCTTCACCTCCTGGCCCGCTTTCAATCCGGGGACAGTTTCCGACAGATGCGCGTACAACGAGTACACCTCAAGATTTTCAATCCGATGTCGCAACACGATGTAATTGCCGTAATTCGATAGGCCTGATTTGCGATTGATATAAGCGACAGTGCCATCCGCAGTGGCCAGGACGGGATCGAGCGGCTCGTTGCGCTTGTCGCGTTGCAGGCAGCGAATGTCGAGGCCTTCGTGCATTTGCCAGCCATCGCTGCGAACACAGCCGAAACAGCCGCTCGTCCAGGTTTTTCCGACGGTTTCGACGAAGAACTTCGGCTCGCCGCCTGGATCGAAAAGCGCGCGATTGGCGGTGGGAAGACGGAAAGGCTGTTGTCCGGCCGAACCGAGTGAATACAACCACACCAGAAGGAAGGCGCCGGCGGCGCGCGCAAAGGCAGCTCTCACCATTTCGATTTCTCCGCGACCTGGCGGGCCAGGTTATTCAGGCCAAAAGCGATTTCCTCGGCTTCCTCGCGTGAAGCGTCGGGCGTGAATTGCAGGATTCCGCTTGAATTTCGCCGGTTCAACAGCGGCGCGCCCAGCCAGCGGCTTTCCTTGTTCTCAGGACCGAACGTGCTGAAGATGGCCATGTGCCTGCCGGGATTGGCGGTGCTGTATTGCTCGAGCAGCCACTTCCCGCGTTCGTTGAGCCGCAATTGCAGCGACCAGCCGTTTTGATCTCCGACGACAGCCGCCGAGGCTACTTCGGCCTCCGTGAGGAAAGGGGAGCGATCGACAGTGACTTCAACGGGTTTTGCGCGGAACACGGCGATGGTGCGGGAAAACACCGTGTTGTCCTGGTTGACCTCCAGGTGCATGGCGAGGGTGGTCACCTGCTTCTCCCGTTTTTTCTCCGGCGACTGGCAGCCGCATGCCAATCCCGCCAGCACGGCGAGCAAATAGAGATTGAATCCCAATCGCCTGGTTATCATAGTGTCCGCTAACAAAGTCGAACGCATTGCCAAAGTAAAGATTGATATGGGAAAACAGTACAACAAAACCGAGAAACGCAAACGCCGCGACAGCTACAACAAACGCAAGCGCGAAACCGTGAAGGCGAAGCTGAAGAAGGCCTGATTTGATTTGCCCGAACGAACCACCCGAACAGGGTGGTTTTTTTTTCTGCGACGGAATGCCGGTTACATCGGCTTCACACTCTGAAGCCGTTCCATCGCATCCTGCACCCCCTGCAGCGCTCGCAGCATCAGCGCGCGCATCTCGTCCGCGGGCGGATTTTTGGGATCGTTGAGCAGGTGCGTGAGTTCCTGCAGGACTTCAGGCGTCCGCTTCTGGAGGCTGGCAATTGTTTTCTCCCACGCGAGCTTGCGCTTCGCACAGGCGAGCAGCCCGCTCAGATATTCAATGTCCTGGCGTGTATCGCGCGGGCCGTTGAAACGGGTGTTGATGTCGATCAATTCCGATTGGAGTTCGCTGATCGTGCGCTCGCACCGTTCGATATCGCGCACGATGCCGTTCAGCTCGGAAACAACATTTCGCTGTTGAGCAAGGCTGCGATCAGCGAGGCGGATATCTTTCAATGACATAGGAGTGGAGAACTGTAGCTTACGGAAGATGGCTGACGCAAGAAGTGCGCCGTTGGTTCGGATCTTCGGCACGCCGCGCCGGCGTCCCGGTTTCCGCTTGCGCGCCCCGTTGGCCGCCACCAAGTTGACGCGAACAACTCCGAATTACGATGGCGAAAAAGCTCTTCCTGCTGGACGGCATGGCATTGGTGTATCGGGCGCATTTCGCCCTGATCGCGCGCCCGATCTTCAACTCCAAAGGCATCAATACATCCGCCCTTTACGGCTTCACCCAAACAATCCTGGACATCCTCGGCAAACAGCAGCCGACGCACCTCGCCGTTGCGATGGACACGGAGGCGCCGACACCGCGCCACACGGTTTATCCCGATTACAAGGCGACCCGCCAAACCATGCCTGAGGATCTGTCCGCCGCGCTGCCGCATGTGCGGCGTATGCTTGAGGCGCTGCGGATTCCGTTGCTGGAATGCGACGGATACGAAGCCGACGACATCGTGGGGACGCTCGCGCGCAAGGCGGAGAAACAGGGCTTCCAAACGTACATGGTCACGCCCGACAAGGATTTTGGGCAACTCGTCGATGAGAACACGTTCCTCTACAAGCCGTCCCGCAGCGGAGAAGGCGTGGAGATTCTTGGCGTGGCCGAAATCCAGCAGCGCTGGGGAATCCAAAAGCCCGAGCAGGTGATCGACGTTCTCGCGCTCATGGGCGATTCATCGGACAACATTCCGGGCGTTCCTGGCATCGGCGAAAAAACGGCGATCAAGCTGATTGGGGAGTTCGGCACCGTGGAAGCACTGCTGGAACGGACGGCCGAACTCAAAGGCCGCGTCCGCGAAACGCTCGAGAAGAATCGCGAGCTCGCGCTGCTGTCGAAACAGCTGGTGACGATCCTGTGCGACGCGCCGTGCGCCTATGAGCTGGAGGAATTGAAGTTGCGTCCGCCCGATGAAGAAGCGGTGAAGGCGATGTGCGTTGAGTTCGAGTTTAATTCCATTGGCCGCCGCCTGTTCGGCGATGATTTCAAAGCGGGCAGGGGATTCGCTCCGCCACCTGCGACCAATGCTCCCGCTCACAAGCGCAAAGCTCCTGAGGCGGACCTGGTGGGCGGCACCGCTGAGGATGATCGCGGCGAGGTTCTTGTTGATGAACCCGCTCCCGCAATCAACCGTGCCGAGTTGAAGAAATTGGCGGACGTTTCCCATGATTATCGGATTGTGCCCGTTGGGGAATTGGATTCGCTGCTTGCGCGTCTTGCCGCGGCGGACGTGCTCGGGTTCAAGACGCTGACCTGCGGCGGCGATCCCAAGGAGGCCGTGCTCGAGGGATTGGCATTTTCGTTCAAACCACACGAAGCGCTCTTCGTTCGTTTGCCAAACGGGAAAGAGCAGGCTGCAGCGGTTCTGGGGCGTTTTCGTTCCGTCCTGGCGAACGAGCGGTCCATCAAGGTGGGGCACAATCTCAAGTTCGACCTGAGCGTTCTCAAGTGGCACGGCATGGAGGTGCGAGGCCGATTGTTTGATCCGATGGTGGCGCACAGCCTGATCGAGCCAGACACGCGGCACGCTCTCGATTTTTTATCGGAGGCGTTTCTCGGCTACACCCCGAGCACTGCGGCGGCCGCGGGACAGGAGGAACAATTGACGCTTGGCGAGGATCCGTCAGAACGGCTGGCCGAGCGCGCGATGGAGGCGGCCGATCTCGCGTTGCAATTGCGTGCGGTTCTGGAGCCGCTGCTGGAGAAAAAAGGCCAGCACCAGGTTTTTTATGACATCGAGGCGCCCCTGATTCCCGTGCTTGTCCAGATGGAACACGAGGGGATCCGGATTGATCACGGTGCGTTGAATGAATTCGCGGCGCACTTGTCAGCGGAAATGAATGCGCTCGAGAAATCGATTTGCGAGGCGGCCGGCCGGGAGTTCAACCTGAATTCAACGCGCCAGTTGGGCGAAGTGTTGTTCGATGTGCTCAAGGTTTGCGAGAAGCCGAAGAAGACGCGCACGGGACAATACGCAACGGACGAACAGACGCTGATGGCGCTCGCGCCCGAGCATGAAGTGGTGCAGCGGCTTCTGGAATATCGCGCGGCGTCCAAATTGAAGTCGACCTATGCGGATGCGTTGCCGCAAACCGTGTGGCCCGCAACGGGGCGCATTCACACCACCTATAACCAGGTGGCGACGGCAACAGGCAGGTTGAACTCGCAGAATCCGAACCTGCAGAACATCCCGATTCGCACCGACAAGGGGCAGGAAATCCGCAGGGCATTCGTACCGCGCGATCGCGATCATGCGCTGCTTTCGGCGGACTACTCGCAGATTGAATTGCGAATCATTGCCGCGCTGAGCCAGGAAGCAGGATTGCTGGAAGCATTTCGGACTGGCGTTGACGTTCATACGGCGACTGCTGCACGCGTATATGGCGTGGCTCTCGCCGGCGTTACGGCGGAGATGCGGCGCAAGGCCAAAATGGTGAACTATGGAATTGCGTACGGCATCTCGGCCTTCGGCCTGGCGCAACGATTGAACATTCCACGACGCGAAGGCGCAGAGATCATCAACCAGTATTTCGCCCAGTTCTCGGGCATTCGGGAGTTCATGGATCGAACCATCCAATTCGCACGCAAGCACGGTTATGTTGAAACCGTGACGGGACGCCGCCGATACCTGCGCGATGTGACGTCATCCAATGCCACCGTTCGCTCCGCGGCCGAGCGGAATGCGATCAACGCGCCGATCCAGGGCACGGCGGCGGACATGATCAAGGTGGCGATGATCCGCATTCACGGGGAATTGGAGCGGCAGGGTCTTCGCACGCGCATGCTGCTGCAGGTGCATGATGAACTCGTCTTCGATCTGCATCGGCCGGAGGAAGAGGTTGTTGTTCCGCTCGTGCGCGAACTGATGAAGACGGCCATTCCGTTGGAGGTTCCGATCGAGGTTGAGGTGGGCGTCGGGGAAACGTGGCTGGCGGCACACTAAGCGGTGCCTTGCAGCTTCGTAGCGCGGTTCAGGGTGGACTCCATTCGAGGATCGCAGGGGAATCCGCGGTACGTTTAAAGCCGGCAGATTCCCAAAGGCGTGCAAAGTAGGGTGTGAAGTAGACGACTTTCACGGGGCGCGGCTGTTCGAATAGTGAACGGGCGACGTTGTTGACCACTTCCTTCATCACGGCTTCGCCAAACGGATTGAAGAAGAACAGGACGAGAGGTCCCGCTGGTATGGGAAAGACCGCGGCATCCGCAACGCTGACTTCAATCACAGAACACGGGAGCGCGCGAGAAACCTTGTCGATGTTTTTAACCGCGGTGTCTGCAAGCGTCCTGCAATACTCGACGCCCACGACCTTTCGAAAGGGAAGCCTCGCCGCGAGCAACAGGGCGCGGCCCTTGCCGCATCCGTAATCTACAAAGGTGAATTCGGGGGGATTGATTTCCAACCGCGCCAGCGATTGGGCGAACTCATTGGCATCGACTGCCTGATACGAAATGCCATGGGCCCAGTGGGGGCCGATCACGGCTTCCGGACCAGGCCGCACGACGCCGCCAGTATCCACGCCGTGCTCGCGATCGAAGAGGGCGTCGGCTTCCTCACGCTGCCGTTCGAGACGTCTTGCTGCCGGGCGCAACAGCGAACAGAGGCTCCACCAGCACATGGGAATCGTGCCCAGCACGCCACGTTGTGCGATCGAACGGGTGATGCGTTGCCGCAGTGAATCCATGGGTTCAACACGGATTGGAACGGTATTTTACCTGCGATTGCGCTGCTTGCTCTTGTGATCCTGCCAGAGAATGTTGAGCACGAGCCACGCTCCGCCGAACGCAGCCGCCATAAAACAGATAATGGCCAAGCCTGGATAGCCCATGATCTGGAATGTGGTCTGCACCTGCATCAGGAGCGCTGCGCCCACAATGAGCGCGGCGAGAATCAAGCCCGTTGTGATCCGGTTTGCGACCTTCTGCGCCGCTTCCACCAGGAACTGCGTTTCCACGGGCTTCACCTTCACGTTCAATTCGGCGTTGCCAAGTGCGTCGAGGATTTTGTTGAGCCGCGACGGCAGTGCACCCAGGAATTGTTTTGCATCCAGGAGAGACGCGTAGATCTTTCCCTCGCTCATCGATGACTTCATCCGCCGATTCAGCAGCTGGCTGGCATTGCGGCGAATCGATTCGGTGGGATCAAAATCTGGAGCCAGAATTTGGCCGATTTGATCCAGCTGCAGCAATGTCTTCCCGAGCAGCGTAAGCTCAATCGGCACGTACAAGCCTGTCTCCCCGGCTGTCCGCGTTAATTCCAGGAGCGCGCGGCCCAGGTCCAGTTCATGCAGCTTGCTATTCTGCTGTTCCGCAATCAAATGGCTGATCTTGTGCCGGAATTGCGGCTCGTCGAAGTGTTCGGTCGTGGCGCTGATGCGAATGGCAACATCGCCCGCCGTGTCGCTATCACCTTCGCTGATTGCCAGCAGCAGCTTGAGCAGGTGTTCCTGCAACACGGGCGTCGTATGTCCCACCATTCCCATGTCCAGAAGAGCGATGTTGTGATCGGACGTGAGAAACACATTGCCCGGGTGCGGATCGGCGTGGAAGGTTCCGTCGTTCAGGACCTGCTTGAGATAAGCCTTGAATACTTCCTCCGCGAGTGCGTTGCCGTCGATGTCCAACCGCGTGAGCGGGCTTAATTCCGTCACCTTGGTGCCTTCGATGTAATCCATCGTCAGCACCTTGTGCGTCGTGTAATCGTTGACCGGCCGTGGAATGCGGATTCGCGGGAACTCACGCATGTTTTCCGCAACAGCCTCCAGGTTGGCAGCCTCGCGCCGATAATCGAGCTCGTGCGCGATGGTGGTCGCGAATTCGTTCAACACCTTGTCCAGCTGATAACGCCGTCCGAAATCCGTATGCCGCTGCATCAGCCGCGCGATCTCTGCGAGCGCTGCGAAGTCC
Organism: Verrucomicrobiia bacterium; assembly: GCA_035629175.1. Lineage (NCBI taxonomy): Bacteria > Pseudomonadati > Verrucomicrobiota > Verrucomicrobiia > Verrucomicrobiia bacterium. The sequence goes on from DASPIL010000096.1 coordinate 232,404, forward strand.
TCCTCGATCTGCTTCTGGATTCCCGGCCGTTGGATTTTTACCACCACGGGACGCCCATCGTGCAGTGCGGCGCGATGCACCTGGCCGAGCGATGCTGCGGCAAGCGGCTCGTGATCAAAGAATGAAAATGCCTTGGAGATTTTGGTGCCGAGTTCCTCCTCAACGATGAGTTCCACCTCCCGGTAGGAGAAAGGCTTCACTTTGTCCTGCAACCGCGCGAGTGACTTGAGATACCGTTCAGGCAGCAAGTCCGCACGGCTGGAAAGTAATTGCCCGACTTTTACAAAGGTCGGGCCCAGGCGTTCCAGGTCATTCGGAAGGTCATTGGCATCGGCATTTCCAGGCCCGGCGTCCCCGTTAGTTTCAATGCCGAACTTTGAAATCAAACCAGGCTGGCCATATTTGCCGAAGAGTACTGCGATGTCCTTGTAGCGCTTGAGGTAGTGTGGTCCGAGTTTCATGGTTGGTTATCCATCGGCAACGTATGGATAAAGCCCTCCCTCGGAAATGGGGTCGATTTCTTACTGCCAGCGGGGTGCCCGGTTCAACCCTTCCTGATGCCCTTCCCTGCGATGTCGCGTCGAAATTGCGCGCCTTCGAAGCGGATGCGTTCCACCGCGGCATACGCAGCCCTTTGGGCCGCACCGAGGTCCGCGCCAAGCGCAGTGACGCCCAGGACGCGTCCGCCGCTGGTGACCACTTGATTGTCGCGCAAGGTTGTTCCCGCATGAAAAACCTTTGTGTTCGGCAGAGCGTTCGCGGAGTCGATGCCGTCAATGCGCTTGCCTTGCGCGTAACTGCCCGGGTAACCGCCGCTCGCCATGACGACGCACACGCTCGACTGCGGACTCCACTTCAATTCAAGTTTGTCCAGCGTTCCGTCCACTGATGCTTCAAGCAATTCGACCAGGTCGGTTTGCAAACGGGAGAGATAGACCTGCGTTTCTGGATCGCCAAAACGGGCATTGAATTCCAGGACCTTCGGCCCTTGGGCTGTGATCATGATCCCCGGATACAGAATGCCGCGAAAATCGATTCCTTCCGCCGCACAGCCGCGCAGCCACGGATCCAGAATTTTTCGCGCGGTGTCTGCCAGTTGGCCGTCATCGAGAAATGGGGTGGGGGAATAGGTTCCCATGCCCCCCGTATTCAGTCCCTCGTCGTTGTCGAGGGCGCGCTTGTGATCCTGGGATGTCGGGAACATCCGCGCCGTCCGGCCGTCGCAGATCGCGTGCAGCGAAATCTCTATTCCTTCGAGCAGTTCCTGGATGACGATCCTGGATCCCGCGGCCCCGAAACTTTTGCTTACGAGGATTTCATCCACGGCACGGTCAGCTTCCTGAATGGTGTTGCAGATGAGAACGCCCTTTCCGAGCGCCAGTCCATCCGCCTTTACGGCGCAGCGCCCCTTCAGTTCGGCGGTGAAGCGTTTCGCGGAAGGAGCATCGGAGAAGATCCCGGAACGGGCGGTCGGGATTCCGTGCTGTTCCATGAAGCGCTGCGAGAACGCCTTCGAAGATTCAAACTGCGCAGCCTTCTGGTTGGGCCCCCAAATCCGGAATCCATTCTTTTGAAAGAGATCCACCACGCCGAGAGCCAGCGGGTTGTCGGGACCGACGACTGTCAACGCGGGTCGATGGTCGGAGGCGAACGCCAGAAGCCCGTTGAGATCCTCGGCGCCGATCGCGACGCGTTGCACAGGTGCGCCGTTGCTGGCGAGGCGTTCCATTTCAATCCCGGCGTTTCCGGGCGCGCACCACAGTTGTGTGACGTGCGGCGACTGCGCGAGCTTCCAGACGATCGCGTGTTCGCGTCCGCCCGAGCCAATGGCCAGAATTTTCATCGCGCGGATTCAACAGGAATTCCGGAACGCGCAAAAGCAATTAATCCTTTGCTCGTTCGCCCGGTGCGTCCTGACACTGTCCCAGGCCACGATGCAGCAGGAGCGCGGCGTTCAAATCCGCTTCAGCGTGCGCGGACCCGCGGGACAAATGTTTGACACGCTTCGGTGCGCCCATTGAAGCGACCTGAAGGGCCGCGGTCCGCCGTGTTGCCAGGATGCACCGCGCACGTCGTGGCACCGCCGTGATGAATGCAGCCCGGCTCTGTCAAAGTTCCCATGAAGTCTTCTGCATCATGTGATCGGGACGCGCATGAAATGCTTCGGACAAGCGGAGGTGCATATGTCGAGTTTCTGTTATGAAGCTGTCGATGCCGGCGGCTTGAAGATGGAGGGCACGCTGGATGTGATGGACCAGGGCGAGGCATTGCGCCGCATTCGCCAGATGGGATTGTTTCCCGTGAAGGTTGCCGAGCAGCGGCAGCCGCGGTTGAAACGGGAGCGAGATGCGACGCGGGCAAGCGGGAGACGCGGGATTTCGTTCACGGTTCCTTTGCTGGCGCGGCGTCGTCCCCGGCCGCGCGTCCTGGCGGTGTTCACGCGGCAGCTCGCCACATTGGTGGAAGCCGGCCTGCCTGTGCTTCGGGGTTTGCGCACCCTGCAGGAGCAGGAGGATAGTCCTGCGCTCCGAACGGTGATTGCCGAGCTGGGGCATTCGATCGAAAGCGGCATGTCGCTGTCGGAAGCGATGGGGAAGTTTCCGCGAGTTTTTAATCCGCTCTATCTCAACATGGTGCGCGCGGGCGAACTCGGCGGCGCGCTGGAAATTACATTGCGGCGGCTCGCCGAGTTCATGGAGAAGTGGCAGAAAATAAAGGGCAAGGTGAAGGCGGCGATGTTCTATCCCTGCGCAGTCATGCTGGTGGCGATCAGCATCGTCACAGTGCTGATGGTTTTCGTGGTGCCGCGATTCAAGCAGGTGTTTGATGGACTGCTGAACGGCGCATCGATGCCAAAGTTCACGCTGCTGGTGTTGAGCGTCAGCGAGACTGTGAAAGCCCATTTCGTGCTGACGCTCGCTGGCCTGATCACTGCGGGGATCGTGTTCATGACGGCTTTGCGCACAAAGCAGGGCAGGCGGTTGTTTGACGGCTTGAAACTGCGAATGCCCGTCCTCGGGCCGGTCTTTCGGAAAGTGGCGATCGCCCGCTTCAGCCGCACCTTCGGAACGCTCCTCAACAGCGGCGTTCCCGTGCTGCAGGCGCTCGCGGTTGTGCGCGAAACCGCAGGCAACAGCGTGGTGGCGTCCGTCATCCAAAGGATTCACGACAGTGTGAAGGAAGGGGAAAGCATTACGGCTCCGTTGCGCGCATCCCACGTCTTTCCGCCCATGGTCGGGGGAATGGTGGACGTGGGCGAACAAACCGGGGCATTGCCTGACATGCTGCTGAAAGTGGCGGACACCTATGACGACGAAGTAGACAACGCGGTGAGTTCGATGACGTCGCTCCTGGAACCCATCCTGATCATCTTTCTCGCCATTGTCGTGGGCAGCATTGTGATCGCGATGTTTCTGCCGCTGATCTCGATCATGGATGGCGGGATCGTCACGATCGGTGAGGGCGAACCGTAGGGCAGGCTCCCGACGAGTCGGGACTGTATCGCCGTGCTTCCAAGCCGGCAGGCATGACCACTGCAAGCAGACTCACTGGGCTGTGGCCGCTAATGGTTTGCCATCCCTTCCCGGCTCCCGTTAGCATGCGAGCCTATGAAAAGACTGCTTTGGCTGCCGATCTTCATGGCGCTGTTGCTCAGCTGTTTCAGTGCTGCGGCGCAGGATGAACAATACGTTCGCATCTATGCACTCATCCAGGAGGCGGACGCAGCCTACAGCTCAGGCCAATACCGCGATGCGCTCGCCAAATATCGCGACGCCTTCCAGCAACTGCAGGGATTCCAGCGTTCCTACCCCTCGTGGAACAACAACATCGTGCGCTATCGCCTCAGTTTTTTGGAAACTGTGATTTCCGACATCACAACCCGCCACGCGGCGACGCTGGGAACGACGGCTGATCCAGGCGGAACGAACGCTGCGGCAGCGGCGACTGTGGTCGTGCCTGCGGAAGTCGAAGCCCAGGTGACGGCACTGCAGAACCAGATTCGCCAGCTGCAGTCAGAGAATTCGTCGCTGGACGCCAAGTTGCGTGAAGCGCTGCGCGTGCAGCCTGCCGCGGCGGATCCCCGCGCGCTCGAGCGCGCCGAGCAGCAGGTGCGCGCGCTTCAGAAAGAAAACGCGCTGCTCGCCGTGAGCGCCACAAACCGTCCGCCCGCCCCTGTCATCGACACAAAGGCGATCGACCAGTTGAAGCAGCAGCTGGCCGACGCCAATCGCAAAATCACGGAGGCCGCTGAGCGTGAAACCCGGATTGCCGCCGAGCGTGAGGCGTTGCAAACGAAGCTGGACAGCATGATTCCCGCGGGCTGGAACGTGACGAATATCGAAGCCACCCGAAAAGCGCTTGAGGCCGCAAACACGCGCCTGGCCGAACAGGCGGAAGCGGCGTCGCGTTTCGGCCTGGAGAAGACTGCGCTTCAGGAACGCATCCGAACGCTTTCTTCCGAAACCGAAGCATTGTCGGCGTTGCGCTCCGAAAACGAAGTCCTGAAGCGGCAGCTCGCTGAGGCAAAGGCGGCACCGGCGGACGCGGAACGGCTGAATCGGGATCTTGCAGAAGCCAAGGCGGAGATTGCTGTGCTGCAATCCGACCGCAATGTCCTGCGCCTGGAGAATGCCGCGCTCGAACAGCGAACCAAGGTTCCACCGGTCACTGTAACAAATGTCATTGCTGCTGTGCCTGCAAACGTCGAAGCCCGCGTCAAGGAGTTGGAAGTTGAGCGTGATGAACTCGCCTGGAAACTCCAGCACGCAGAGAAAGAGATTGCGTCGATGAAATCCCGTGGCGGCAGCGGACGCGTCGAGGAATTGCAAAACGAAATCCAGATTCTGCGAACGCGCCTCGCCGTGATGGATATGGCGAAGGTTCCGTACACTGAGGCGGAGGAGGCTCTGATCAAGAAGGCGGAAGCCGATGTTGTCAGTGCCCGCAGCGCTGCGGTTCCCGCGAGGAACCTTCCGTCCGGCGCCATGTCGCTGGTCAGCGATGCACAAAAGGATTTTGCGAATCGCCGTTTTGACAAGGCTGAGGAGAAGTACAAGGAGGTTCTGAAGCTGGACAATAACAACGTCTACACGCTGGCCAATCTCGCTGCGATCCAGATTGAACTGAACCGGTACGACGAAGCTGAGAAGCATCTCCAGACGGCTCTGGCCAGCGCTCCCGAGGACCCGTTCAGCCTTTCACTGCTTGGCTTCCTGCGCTTCCGCCAGGCACGCTACGACGATGCCCTGGATGTCCTGGGACGCGCGGCAAAGCTGGATCCGCAAAATGCCGAGATTCAAAATTATCTTGGGCTGACCCTGAGCCAGAAGGGAATGCGCAAGCCGGCGGAACAGGCGTTGCGCAAGGCGATCATGATCGATCCCAATTACGCCAGCGCCCACTACAATCTCGCCGTGATCTATCTCGCGCAGCAACCTGCCCAGCTGGAATTGGCCCGCGTGCATTATCGCAAGGCCACGGCGGCCGGGATGAAACCGAGCGTGGACATGGAACGCATGCTGAACTCCGTTCCAGTAACGCGTTAACGCCCATGCTGCGGCAGGCCGTTCACCAGTTCACGGTTTCGACGCGCGGACGCGGACTTTACGAGATCACCGACGCGGTCTCCCGCTGGGTGCGCGAAAGCGAACTTGCGACTGGAGTGCTGACCCTGCATCTGCGGCATACGTCGGCATCGTTGTTGATTCAAGAAAACGCCGATCCTGACGTGCGGCGGGATCTTGAATCGTTTTTTTCACGGCTGGTGCCGGATGGCGATTCGCTTTTCATTCACACAGCAGAAGGCGACGACGACATGCCGGCCCACGTGCGCACTGCTCTGACCGCGGTCAATCTGAGCATTCCGTTGGTAGAGGGCCGGCTGGCTCTGGGCACATGGCAGGGCATCTACGTTTGGGAGCATCGTCGCGCGCCTCACTCGCGCAAGGTGGCAGCGCATCTCGTGGGCGAATAGGCTGGCCAATCCGTCGTTCGGATGACAGTTTGCGGCAACCTATGATTTCACTGAAGTGCGCGGTTTCTGCTGCGGGTTGGGTTGCGTCGCTGGTCTTCGCCATCGCCCAGCCGACCAATGCGCTTTTCAGCTTTGGCGGCCCTGAAATTTTCCCGATCGATCCCCTGGTTGGGCAGTTGCGGATTGCGGACTTTGATGGGGATGGCCTGCAGGATATTGCGATCGCGAACAACACGCGGTCGAAGATCACGATCCTTTACAACCAGACCGGGCGGACGAACAGCCTGACCCGCGACCGCGGATTCAAGCGCGAGCTGAATGAATTGCCGCCCGACGCGCGTTTCCAGATTGAATCCATCGCATCGGAGAAACGCATCGCCTCGATGGTTGCGGCCGACCTGAATAATGATGGCCGCCCCGACATCGCGTACTACGGCGAGCCGAAGGAGCTTGTCGTGCAGTTCAATGAAGGGACGAATGTCTGGAGCGCACCGAAGCGATGGGCCATTGGGAACGGCCAATTGACGCCGAATGCCCTTTCGGCGGGTGACCTGAACGGGGACAACCTCGCCGACCTGGTGCTGCTTGGCGAAAATACGATTCATTTTATTCCGCAGCTGCCGAATCGCCTCATGGGGGAACCTGAGCGAATCCCGCTGAGTGCCGCGGTGAAGTCCGTTCAAGTGCTCGATGTGGATGGCGACGGGCGGGACGATTTGCTGCTCGTGAATTGGGAGGATCGCAATCCGTTTCGCTTTCGCCTGCAAAAGGCGGACGGTGCGCTCGGCCCGGAAATGTATTTCTCTATGGCTCCGATCCGTTCCTACTGGGCTGACAACTTGGAGGAGGACGGAAAAGTCCAGGTGATGACGATCGCGCAGAATTCAGGAAGGGCGCAGGTCTCGCAATTCAACCGGCGCGACGCCGAGCCGCTTTCCGGCACGTTCAAGCTCGGCCAGTTCGAAGTCCTTCCGTTGAACCGGACCGACAAGGCGCGCCGCGGAATGGCGTGGGCTGACGTGAACGGAGATGGACTGGAGGACCTGCTCGTTGCCGAACCCGAGAGCGGTCAGATCGCATTGTGCCTGCAGACTAATGGCGGCATCGGGAATCCCCGAGTATTTCCAACGCTCGCAGGCGTGACGGATATTTCGGCTGGCGATTGGGACGGCGACAAACGTCCTGAAATCTTTCTGTTGAGCGCCGACGAGCGCCAGATTGGGGTGATGCGAATGGATCAGCATTCACGGCTTCCGTTCCCATCGTTCATTCCAATGGACGGCCGGCCGCTGGCGATGGCAGTGGGCGCTGTCAACGGCACGAATCGCGCCCTTGCGGTGATCGTCGACCAGGAAGGCAGGCGTGCGCTCATCACCTGCCTGCCCAATGGCACAACCAGAGTGCAGAAGCTCGGGGAGAACTTTCGCGCCAATCCCAGTTCCATTGCAATTCACGATGCTGACCAGGACGGTTTGATGGACGTGGTGATTTTGGTTCCGTATGAGCGAATCAAGGTGCTGCGACAGAAGGCGGGCGGGAGCTTTGAGGAAATCGATGTCACCGCGCCAGGCGGAGCGCTCGACCAACCCTGGCTCAGCTCGGCTGACGTGGACGGCGACAAGCGGGCGGAGTTGCTTCTGCCGCAGCGAAATTTCCTGCGCGCCGTGGTGTTGCAGGCCAATGCTGCGCAGGAGTCGACGAATCGCGGTGGATGGGGATTTCGCGTGAAGGAACAGATTAACGGGGCGGCGAGCGACTCACGCATCGCAGGCGCGGCGGCTGTGCCAAACGGCACGAACTCCGTGGCTTCCCTCTTCCTTCTCGATGCGGAACGCAAGGCGCTCACTTTGTGCGAACGTGACGCAAATGCTGTGTGGCGGGTCGTCAGAAACGTGGATCTGCCGATGGCAACCTTCAACCAATTGCATCCAGTGGCGCTGGGCGGGCGAACGACCAACGCAGTCACGATGCTGGGCTTGAATACCGTGGCGTGGCTCTCGCTGGAAGGGTCCACCTGGTCACTGACCGAACTGGATGGATATGAAACGCCGATCCGCAATGCGTATCTGACCGACGTTGTATCGGGCGACTTGAACAACGATCGCCGCAAGGACCTTGTGTTTCTCGAGACGGGACGAAACTACCTTGATCTCGTCATCTTTTCCGCCGAGCACAAGCTGGTGCCCGCGAATCGATGGCAGGTCTTCGAGGAGCGGACTTTTCGCAGTCGCCGGGCCGACCTGCCCGAACCGCGTGAAGCAGCGGTTGCGGATGTAACGGGCGACGGACGGAACGATCTCATTGTCCTGGTGCACGATCGCGTGCTCGTGTATCCGCAGGAGTAATCCCGCGCGTCAGGGGCGCTTTGCTGCGGCGGCGCGAAGGGTGACTTCGTGCAGCAGGAACAGGCACGCGGCCATCATCGCGATTGCAGGTGCCGCGAGTTGCAATCCTGCGTTCGCGGCAATAAATCCCACCGTGCTCGGGAGCGCCGCGGCTCCCAGCATGGCAGCGCCGAGCTGGAATCCAATCGCGTGCGCGGCAACAGCTTTTCCGAGCCGCTGCGGGGTCCGTGTCATCAGGCACGGGAATATCGACGCAAGTCCAAGTCCGCCGATGGCCAGCGCGACAGGATTCAGCAGGGGATGTGGATTCCACGCGAACAGCGCTGCGCCTGCGAGTGCCGCGAGTGTGCTCAAACGAATGAGCCGATCCACCCCCCATCGATCGACGACGAATCCGAATCCGATTCTTCCCGCAAGGATGCTTCCCCAATATACCGAGACCCATATTCCCGCGCGTTCGGGCGCAATCTGTCGATGTTCAGTCAGGAGCGTGTAGCTCCATTGGCCGAGTGCCACTTCAAGTCCCGTGTACACAAAGAAGAGAACAAGGTGCATCCAGACCATGCCCTTCCTTAACACCTCGCGCGCGGAAACCGCCTGCTCCACCTTGTTGGAAACACTGGATTCGGCCGGAGTCGGATCGTCCCAGCGGCGGCGGGTGCCGATAAAGAGTGCCGCAAGTGCGAGAAGAGTGATTGCGACCGTCATGTAGCCGCTGCGCCACGAGTCGCGCCAGGTGATCATTGCAGTCATGACGAGCGGGCCCAGCATGGCGCCAACGCTGTAGGCAGCGTGCAGCCAGTTCATGTGCCGCGCTGCAAAATGCGTGGAGACATAGTGGTTCAATCCGGAGTCGATGGCTCCTGATCCAAGGCCGTGGAGAACGGCGCCGAGGGCGAACAGCGGCCAGGCACGGGCGAGAGCGAAATCGAATTCGGCCAGCGCCACCAATGCACTGCTGCCAGCGAGAAGCACCCCGACGTTCCAATGCCGCAGCATGCGCCCCGTGAAGATGCTCGAAATAAAGTAGCTGCAGCCGCTTCCGAAAAAGATCCAGGCGATCGCACTATGCTCAATTCCGAACTCGCGTCGAACCGACGGCCACGCCACGCCGATGACGGTGTCGGGAAGGCCGAGGCTTACAAAGCCGAGATAGCAGATGAGGAGCAGCGCGCCTTTGCTTGCGTTCACGGCATGGTGCGGAGCCTATTTCCTTAGTTCGGGAGGGACGGGGCTGAAGAATTGGAACGAAATGCCCTCGGCATTTGCCTGGCCTGCAAGAACTGTGAACGAGAAGTATTTTGCGATCCGTTCGAACGGCGGCAGCAACGAGAAGTCGAGCCACTCCTGGAACGGATTCTCAGGCGTGAACGCAGGAATTCCGGCAGCGAGCATGGTGGGTTCCGCGTTCTCGCTCTGCTTCAACAACTCAAAAGCCGAACGCATGGTCTCCACCTGGTCTTCAAATGAGAGCCATCCCGTGTTCCCGCCGCCGACGCGTGCAATGGCTTCATTCAGCCCAGCTCGTTCGCGCAATTGCTTCTGTTCTCCCTCGGCATGACGCAGGTATTCCTCCAGCGTCGAAACGTCAGTGCTCAACGCGAGATATCCTCCGCTCGTGGCGTAGCTCAGTTTGCCGGCCGCTTGAGGCTGGCTCAACGGGGAGCTCGGAACCGGGATCGAGTAAACCTTGCGGCCGAGGAAATCCCGTTCCTCAGGGTTCGAAGCTTCCGGGCTCATGAGTGCGAGCACCGCCTTAAACCCTGCGGCCAGCTGCTCCGGTTGCGGTGACTGAATCAGGAACAGCGACGGGGCGGATGCCAGTTCGGCGGCATTGGTGCCCCGCGGCTTTTTTTCAAACACAATGAAGTCGTCGCCGATGTTCCCAAAAAAACTTTTCTGAAGGTCGAAGTTGGGATCCTTCTGCTGCGCCGCTTCGTTGGCAGTCTTGATCATGAAATCAAGGCTGCTGTTAAAATCGGGCGAAATCTGGGCCAGCATCGCACGAAGGGTTGTCCATGCTGCGGAGCCATCGACGCGGATCCGCTGAAACTTCACCACATCCGCGGGCACAAACGGTGGCGGAAGGGCGGGCTTGCCAGAAGTCGGAAACAGCTTCAGCAGGCCCCGGCGTTCTGATTCCGGTGCGGCAAGGGAAAATCGCCCGGAGACTCCGTCGGGCGAGAGTTGAATCTCGAGTGCGGCTGACCGCAAAGCAGTCAATCCCGCAGCATCAAAGATGGCCTTGGTATTGAATACAGACTCGAGCGGGTTTTCCTCCTCGGAATCTTCGGACTGCTTGAGGAAAAAATCCACGACTGCTTTTGCGTTGGCCCAGGCATAGAGCGGTGACTCACGAAAGACAGAGATCCGGCTGCTTTCAAAGGAAGCCTGATCGGCAAGCAACGGCGCTGAACCGCCCGTTGCGCGAATGGCAACCTGCTCCGCTGCCTTGATCGAATCCGCTGCGATGAGCAGGGATTCATACTGGCCAAAGACAATTTCTGCGCCTTCCTCCGTGTCGTCCCCCTCGTCTTCGCCTTCTGCTTCTTCATCGCCCTCGCCAGCATCGGAAAAGCTGTTCAGGAATTCTGGAAGATCGCCGTCGGACCAGGGCAACACTGAAAACTCGATGCCGCGCAGCGTCTCACGCTTGATTGATTTGCCCGACTCGACCCACTTCGCTTTCAGCGCAGCAAGGTTGGTTTTCAGCAGCCCCGATTCGTTGCGCGTGTCTATCAACAACACGAATCCAGGACCCTTTGAACCCGCGGCTGGGGCAGTGATGGCCAAAGTTATTTGACCTTGGGGCAGGCGTGCAAAGGTGTCCAGGGACATGCCGAGGTCGCGTTCCAGCGGCGTGACGACCTCCTCCTGGAGCTTCTTCAGAAAATGATCCTTGAACGGCTTGATCGCCGGATCGCTCCACAATTGCGTCTGGGGTTGCGTGTTCTGTTGTTCCCGCAGCTTTGCGAAATCCGGGATGCTGAAGACGAACAATGTCTCGGCCGGCAGCAAACGTTCGGCAGCCGGGATCGCCGCAATCACAGACATCACGCCGCCCGCACAGAAGATGAGGAGCGCAGCGGCTGCGGACCGAATGTTGTTGATCATGAGAAGGCGCGGCAATGGTTTCATGAGGGCAGGGGAGTTATTCGAGGACAGGAGTCTGGCGCGTGCTGCTCGGCGGCTGCAGGTAGCGATAGGGATTGCTTGGATTATCGTTGGAATAGGCGTACGCCTCGCGATGATCCAGGAAGTACTTCACGGATTCGATCGGAATGGCAAAGCCGATGCCTTCGCCGAAGGTCACCTTCATATTGGTGATGCCGACGACTTCACCACTGAGATTGAAAAGCGGGCCGCCGCTGTTGCCGGGGTTAATCTGAGCGGTCGTTTGAAGGTAAAGTTCGCCCTGCATTTCCCGTGTCTTCGTGCTGAGGATTCCTTCGGTGACGGTCCTCTCCAGACCCAGCGGGCTGCCGATGGCAAATACCCGTTCGCCGACAGCCATGGCATCGGAACTCCCGAGCATGACGAACTTGAACTTGGGGGCGTCCTTGTCATCGATCTTCAACAACGCCATGTCCTCGAACTTGTTCATGGCAACAATGCGGACCTGGCGAAAAGTGCGGGGTTCGATCTGGCCGTTTGATTGCAGGTAAACTTCGATTGAGATCTGGGTTTCCCCTTCGATCACATGGAAATTTGTCAGCAGAAAACCATCCTCGTTGATGATGAATCCTGATCCCAAACCACCCGGCGTGCGCACCTGAACGACCGCTTCACCGATCTGCTTCACAAGGTCGCGGACATTGCTTGCTGGCCCGGGACTGCGCGGGGCGACATAAAATCGGGAAGCATCATCGCCCTGGGGAATGGCCACGGCAGTCGAAATCGGCGGCTCAGCCGAAGCAGGGGACGACGCGGGAAGATTCGTTGCGACGATCGAGAGAATCTGATCCCGCGGAATCGTAAGGAATGTGTAGCCGAGATCCACGACCACTTCCCGGCGATTTTCCGCCACGATCTTGCCGGATACTGTGTTTTTCTCCTTCAGCTGGATCGTCGCCGCGGGCAGGGCAAGGACGCTGGCGAGCCCAAGCGCGGAAAGAACGACAGACTTTCGTAGCATTCCCAGACGGTAGTGAAGCAACTGTTATTTGACAAGGGACGGAAATTTCGGGGACCGCACCGCGTGCAATAGCTTCAGCGAAACCAGCTGTGGCGACGAAAGCCGCCGTGGTGGAATCCATGAGGGCGGTAGGGCCCATCGCGGCGGGCGTACTGGCTGCCGATCACGATGACTGAAGAACCATAGTGACCCAGATTCGAGCGCGTGTATGTTCCGCGTCCGCCCGTGATGTGAATGACGGTTGAAGGCTCGGGACAATAGGCATTGGCCGTCACCTGCACTGCTGCTGCTGCCGCGGATGACAGATAATAGACCGGGGCGTAGTAATTTACGGGAGCCTGATATACCACGGGAGCCTCGTAGACGACCGGGGTTGAATAGCTGACGGTTTCAGCATAATCCGAAACGTAATTGTCGTGGGCGTTGGAGTTGGAGACGAAGGCGAGCGCCAGCACGGCCAGACATAAGGTTGCTTTCATAGTTCCTTTGATGTGGACGTCCGACCCGGCGTCGGAATTCAACGGGCGCAATCTGGCATGTCCGACGGCGATTGGCAAGCAGCGTTGCAGCGTTGCACATGCCTCCGTTTACCCGATCTGAACTTGGTGAGCACACCCCTTTGCGGTTCCAGGATTGGGTGCACCTCTCATCTGCGGTGCTCCTCCGACGCAAATAAAAAGCGCCAGCCACGGGTGTGGCTGGCGCTTGCGAAAATACGGCGTCTTAACTCGAAAGAGCGCCTTCTGTCGCAGCCTTCTGCGTAAAGATCAGCTTGTCGCCCTCAACCGTCACTACGATCGGTTCACCCTCGTGCAGGTTGCCCTTCAGAATCTCTTCTGCGAGAGGATCTTCGAGGAACTTTTCAACAGAACGGCGCATCGGACGAGCGCCATACTGAGGATCATAGCCCTTCTCCACGAGGAAGTCTTTGGCCTTCTCATCCAGCGTGAGAAGGATATTCCGGGCCTTCAGGCGGTTCAGCACCTTGCTCGTTTCGAGATCAAGAATCTCAACAAGGTCTGGTTTGGTGAGCGAACGGAAGACGATGATGTCATCAAGGCGATTCAGGAATTCCGGTCGGAACGTCTTCTTCGCTTCGTCGTTGATTTTTTCGCGCATCTTCTCGTAGCTGCTCTCGTCGCTGATCGGCGAGAAACCCATCGAGCTCTGGCGCTTGATCGTGTCGGAGCCGACATTCGATGTCATTAGGATGATCGTGTTCCGGAAGTTCACCACGCGGCCGACGTTGTCCGTCAGTTTTCCTTCTTCAAGGATCTGCAACAACATGTTCCAGACGTCGGGATGCGCTTTCTCGATTTCGTCAAAGAGCACCACGGAGTAGGGCTTGCGCCGGACCTGTTCGGTCAGCTGGCCGCCTTCCTCATATCCCACGTACCCGGGAGGCGAGCCCACCAGCCGGGAGACGTTGAACTTTTCCATGTATTCGCTCATGTCCAGCTGGATGAGCGCTTTGGGATCGCCAAACATCTGTTCAGCCAGCGTCTTGGCTAGCAGGGTCTTGCCGACGCCTGTTGGTCCGAGCAGTGCAAAAGTCCCGATCGGGCGGCGCGGGTCCTTAAGGTCAGCGCGGGAGCGGCGCAAGGCTTTGCAGATGGCCGACACGGCTTCCTTCTGTCCCACAACGACCTTGGTCATTTCCTCTTCGACCTTCAGCAGCCGCTGCATTTCCCCTTGTTCCATCCGCTGGAGCGGTATGCCGGTCCACTTGGAGACGACCTGGAGGATGTCTTCCTCGTCCACCTTGACGCGCTTTTCTTCGCGGCTGGTGCGCCATTCCTTGAGCAGGTTTTCGAGCTTTTCCTTGGCGTGCTTCTCTTTGTCCCGCATCGCCGCGGCGCCTTCGAAATCCTGATTCTTTATGGCCCGTTCCTTCTGGGTCTTGATGTCTTCGATCTCGACTTCCAGATCTTTCACTTCGGGTGGCCGAGTCATGGTGCCGATACGCGCGCGCGAACCGGCTTCGTCCATCAGGTCGATGGCCTTGTCCGGCAGAAAACGGTCGGTGATATACCGATCCGAAAGTTTGACGGAAGCCTCCACGGCTTTGTCGCTGAACTCGGCCTTGTGATGGTCTTCGTATTTCGGACGCAAACCTTTCAGGATGAGAATGGCTTCGTCGATGGAGGGCGCCTCAACTTTGACGGCCTGGAACCGGCGTTCAAGGGCGGCGTCCTTCTCGATGTACTTCCGATACTCATTGAGCGTTGTCGCCCCGATGCATTGGAGTTCGCCGCGGCTCAATGCGGGTTTGATGATATTGGAAGCGTCCATCGTTCCTTCGGCGGAGCCTGCGCCCACAATCGTGTGCAACTCATCGATGAAGAGGATGATGTTCTTCGCGCGCCGGATTTCGTCCATGACGGCTTTGATGCGTTCCTCAAATTGCCCGCGATACTTCGTCCCGGCTACCATCAATGCGAGGTCGAGAGTGATCACGCGTTTCTCGCGCAACAATTCGGGGACGTTGCCCGCGGCGATTTCCTGCGCAAGGCCTTCCACGATCGCAGTCTTGCCAACGCCCGCTTCGCCCAGCAGAACCGGGTTGTTCTTCGTGCGGCGGCACAGGATTTGAATGACCCGTTCGATCTCGTTCTTGCGGCCGATGACGGGATCCATCTCGCCCTTGCGGGCAATCTCGGTGAGATCGCGTCC
The DNA here is from genome assembly GCA_035629175.1 of Verrucomicrobiia bacterium. Taxonomy (NCBI): domain Bacteria; kingdom Pseudomonadati; phylum Verrucomicrobiota; class Verrucomicrobiia; species Verrucomicrobiia bacterium. The sequence continues at coordinate 247,531 of DASPIL010000096.1, forward strand.
GAAAGCCTTCAGAGCCGGCGTCTTGACTTCGCCTTTCTTCTCACCAGGCGCGGGTTTTTCAATAGGGCCTTCACCAGGTGCAGCCGAAGCCGCTTCTTCCTGCGCAGCAAAATTGGGATCCAGTTCCTTCAGGATTTCCTGCCGTGTTTGCTCGATGTCCACGTCGAGATTTTTCAGCACGCGTGCGGCGACGCCGTCGCCTTCCCGCAGCAAGCCGAGCAGGATATGTTCGGTGCCGACGTAGGTATGATTCAGGGCCTTGGCTTCCTTTGCTGCAAGCGCGAGGACTTTTTTGACACGCGGCGTGTACGGGATGTTGCCGATCATTTTCTGATCGGGACCCGTTCCGACCTGTTTCTCGACTTCCATGCGGACCGTTTCGAGATCCAGGCCCATTTTCTGAAGCACGTTGACGGCGACGCCCTGGCCAAGTTTGATCAAACCGAGCAGGAGATGTTCTGTGCCAACGAAGTTATGGTTGAACCGATCCGCTTCCTTCCGCGCCAGGGCGAGAACCTGTTGGGCGCGCGGTGTAAAGTTGCTCATGGCTTCATCGCTCATAATAAAATCACAATGCTTTTATTTTTCCGGTTTGTCCAATCCCGTACCCTGCCCACCCTTCGGCCGTGAAATCGGCCTGCTGACCTGCTTCAACCGCTCGCGAACCATGTCAGCGCGGAGCAGGTCGCGTTCCTCCGCCGAGAGCTTTTCTGAATGCTGCTGCTGCAGGTGCGCCGGCTGCGTCAGGATGAACAACTCGTCCACCAGCGACCGCTCGACTCCCGGAAACACACCCACATCGACGCCCAGGCGCATCAACGAAAGCAGATTCATCGTTTCTTTCGAAGAAATACTGTGTGCATTCGCAAGGATGCCATAGGCCCGGCCGATATGGTTGAAGACCATCTTGGGCTTTTTCTCCAGCAGTGTGGCCCGCGCGTTCTCCTCGTGCTCAATGATCTGGGCGAGAACTTTCTCCAACCGCTCCACGATCGCGCTTTCCGATTCCCCCAGTGTCATTTGATTGGACACCTGGAACACATTTCCGAGCGCCTCCGTCCCTTCTCCGTATAATCCGCGCACAGCCAGGCCCAGTTTGTTGACTGACTGGATGATCGGATTGATCTGCTCTGCGAGCACCAGTCCTGGGAGGTGCAACATCGCGCTCACCCGAATGCCTGTACCTATATTGGTGGGGCAGGCGGTCAGGTAACCCAGGTCGGGGTTGAAGGCGTAGTCGAGCTTCTTCTCAAGCGTGGAATCGAAGGCGTCAATGGCCGTCCACGCCTGCCGCAACTGCAACCCTGGGCGCAACGCCTGCATGCGCAGATGATCCTCTTCATTGATCATCACACAGAGGGTTTCGTCCCGATTCAAAACAAGCCCGCTGCCGGCGCTTTTTGCCGCGTGTTCACGACTGATCAGATGCCGTTCCACGAGAATTTGTTTATCCAGTGTGGTAAGATTGTCCATCGATTGCGAGAAGGCATCCTTCATCTCGGGAAGATGCTCCACGGCGGGGCGAATGATATCCAGGACACGCACACGTTCCGGCTTTTTGGCCCAACCCGGAAATGCCGCCTCGCGAATGTTTCGCGCCAGGCGAACCCGGCTGGACATGACAATTCGATCGTGCGGTCCTTTGCGTCGGGCAGTGTCGGCCGGTGGAATCAGGAACTCATGAATGTCCATGTCATCAAGTGGCTGCTATGTTGCTAAGCTTCGCGTTCATCTGCTTGATCTCGTCCCTGAGTTGCGCAGCCTGCTCGAAGTTCTCTTCCTGAATGGCCTTTGCGAGTTTCTTCTGCAACAGCTTCAACCGATCCGATATGTCACGCGACTGGCGCAAGGATTCCGGAACTTTGCCGACATGACGCGTTCCCTTGTGCATGGACTTCAGCAATCCATCCAGGCCGTCCGCGAAGGTTTTATAGCAATCCGGGCAGCCGAGACGCCCAGCTTTTTTGAAATCGGCCTGCGTGAAGCCGCATCGCGGGCATTTGAGGTCGACGCCTCCGGCTGATTGTTCCATTTCCTGCGAGGCGCCGAGCCCGAGCAAAAGGTCAGCAAGCGAGAATCCGGTGGGATCATTGACTCCCTTCGTCTTCGCGCATTCTTCGCAAAGGTCCACCTTCTGCATTTTTTCACCAGCGATCTGGGTTAAATGCACGGTGGCTTCGCGTTCCTTGCAGATGCAGCACAGCATAAATCTAATCGTATATCGGCTCCCCTGAGACTTTCGTCAAGGAATGGTAATCCGCGACCAGTGACCGCGTCAGCGCTCCCGGTTTTCCATCTCCAATCACGCGTGCATCGATCTTAACAATCGGGACGATTTCCGCGCCTGTTCCGGTTACAAAACACTCATCCGCATTGAACAGGTCATAGCGGGTGAGATTTGGTTCAGACACTTCCATTCCGCGTTTTTGGGCAATGTCGATCACAGTCTGGCGCGTGATTCCATAAAGCGCCCCGGCCGACAAGGGAGGCGTGAGGAGTTTGCCCTCCTTGATGATGAAAATGTTATCGCCCGTGCATTCGGCAACATAGCCGTCGGCATTCAACATCACGGCTTCTTCACAGCCCGCGTTGTTGGCTTCAATCTTCGCGAGGATGTTGTTGAGATAATTGAGCGACTTGATCGCGGGGTTCACTGCGCTGTGCAGGTTGCGAACAGTCGGAACCGTGATGATTTCCATACCGCGGTCATACAACTCCTCAGGATAAAGCTGGATCTTGTCCGCAATCACGATCACTGACGGATTTTTGCAGCGGTTCGGATTCAGCCCGAGCGTTCCGACTCCGCGGGTGACGATCAATCGAATGTAGCCGTCCCGCAGGTTGTTTGCGCGGCAGCTGTCCACGACCGCCTTCATGACTGCCGCGTGGGGCATTGGGATTGTGAGGAGGATCGCCTTGGCAGAGTAGAACAGGCGGTCGATGTGCTCCTTGAGCTTGAAGACGCGGCCATTGTAAGCCCGAATCCCCTCGAAGATCCCGTCGCCATAAAGCAACCCGTGATCAAAAACGGACACTTTGGCGTCCTGTTCGTCACAGAATTTTCCGTCCAGATAAACTTTCATGCTCGTGCGGGCCAAGCTATTGAAAGGCAGAATGCGACGCAAACGCGAATTTTTCGTGACATGCTCCTTTTGCTGATTATATTTTGCGCCGCTCAAGACGACCCTATGGTCTAGCGGTTAGGACACTGCCCTTTCACGGCGGTAGCTCGGGTTCGATTCCCGATAGGGTCGCCACTTCCGTTCAAAGAAGGATGATTCTCCCGTTGCGAAGCAGGCACCGCTGCGACCTCACCACCGGCGCCGCCGGCCGTGCCGCTTGCGATGAATTCGGGTATCGATGACGAAGGCTGCGAAGATAATGAACGCGAGGAGCAGCAGAATCAGGAGCCCTGGCTTTGCACGCCAAACCTGCTCAAAGCTTTCAGTCAGGCCCGTCCAGTTCATGGTTGAACCTTACACCCGTTTTTCCGGGAGAGAAGCTGTATTGTCGTCAATGATCATCCAGCCGTTGAAATGCAAAACGGATTGCGGCAAAAAAAATGCGGCTCCACTCGGAGCCGCCGTGATTGCCACTCTCAATCACATTGCGATGCCACTCTACCACCGCCCATTTTGGGACAAATGGGGTAAAACCCGCAGCAGCTGTTCAACGCCGCGGCTCAGGCAATCGCAAGGAGAGTTGTGGTCCCGGCATGGGCAGGTTCGGCTTCGTTTGCGAGCGGCGCGGCTTCAGCCGGAACCGCTTCGTGCAGGATCTGCGGATATTCGCGATTGAGCTCCTCCACCAGGCGCTCCGCTTCGCCCTGTTCGAAAACCTTGGTGCCTTTGCCCGCGCGGCCGTTCACTGTGGATTTCCATTGAATGACGTAGTTTTTGTTCATGCTTGGTTACCTACGTCCGCAAGTACAATGCCTAAAGTGGGTATAACCCGAGAAACCGCAGGAATTTTGCAGCGATGAGCCTGGGGTGTCGAGTGAATGGCCGAGCTGGCTCGGAAAACGAATGTTCTTCAATGGTTGACCGTCAGTTGTTCATGAAAGTTGGACCGGCTTTATTCCTTGCAGCAGTTGTCCTCACTGGGTGCCAGACCATTCCACCCGGAGCGGAACGTGGACCCGATGGCACGATGGCATTCCATGTTCCCGTGGAAACCTCTGAACCTGGCGCGAGGATCGAAGTGAACGGCGAGATGGTGGGAACATCGCCGCTGACGCTGAAGATATTCGGTGACCCGGACGGCACGTTCCACGATTTCGGTTCGTATGAATTCCTTGTGCGGGCCTACCCCGCGCGGACCAATCAGTTCACCCAGACGCGCGTGTTCTTAACGGGCAGGATGTTCGCGGGAGAAGATCGCATCCCGCCGCAGATCTATTTCGATTTGAACCAACCGCCTCCTGTCTACGCGCCGCCGCCGCCCTATCCCCCGGGCTTTTACCCCTACCCGTACTACTATCATTACCACCCGCCGATGTTTTATGGCCCACGCATTTACATCAATCCACGGCCGCGGCACCATCATCATCATCACAATGCCCCAATCATTCGGCACCCGCGCCCGCGGCCGCATCGCCGCTGAAGTCCAAACCGTTTAAACGGCGAGCAATTGCTGGCAGGCGCGGCGGAGTTTCTTGAGGCTCGCTGTGGAACGCGCTTCGATGTAGCAGCGGATCAATGGTTCGGTGCCGCTCGCCCGAAAGGCAACCCATTCACCTTTTGGCAGGAGATACTTGAACCCATCGGTCGTAATAAATTTCTCGACCTTGTAAGTGCCGACGCTTGAGAGCCCTGAACCGAGCTTTGACAGCAGCGCGTCTTTTTTGGCTTCGGGAACGCGAACGTTGATGCGGTCGCTGTGGAACTCGCCAATTTGCTTCTCCAAATCCGTTAGAATGCGGCCGAGCGATTTCTTTTCAGTTGCCACCAGTTCAGCCATCAGGAGGCACGCGAGAATGCCGTCCTTTTCCGGAACGTGGCCCTTGACGCTCAGGCCGCCTGATTCTTCGCCGCCGACAATGATGGGTTCACTTTCCATCAGCGCGCCAATGTATTTGAACCCGACTGGCGTCTCGTGGAGTTTCACACCGAGCATTTCGGCAACGGCATCAACCTGGTGACTGCTGGGAACCGTGCGCACAACGGCGCCCGTCCAGCCGCGATTCTTCTTCAGATGATACAGGGCGAGGGTGAGGATCTGGTTGGGGGTGAGCCAGGTGCCGTCCTTGTCAACGATTCCGAACCGGTCGGCGTCGCCATCGAGCCCGAGCCCGACTTGCGCCTTGCCGCTGCGCACGAACGCGCTCGCTTCAGCCATGCCTTCTTCATTTGGTTCAGGGTGATGTCCGCCGAACAGCGGGTTCAACTCGTCATGGAACACGGTGATCTTTGCCCCTGAGTCCTCAAGCAAACGATCCAGATAACCGCGGCCCGTGCCGTACATGAGCTCCACGGCCACTTTGAGTTTTGCGCGTTTGATGGTTCCGAAGTCGATGAGCTTGCGCAGTTGTTTGAAGTAATCCGGTTGCGGATCAATGGTCTTGAACTCCAGCGATCCAATCACCGCGCCGTTGAAACTCCACTTGTCCTGCTGCAGCGCCGCGACGTTCGCTTCGATGCGCTTTGTCACATCGGGTGTCGCCGGCGCGCCGTTGCTCGTAGAGAACTTCAGGCCCTGGTATTCCGCCGGATTGTGGCTCGCCGTCATGTTGATGCCGCCAATCGCTTTTCGCGCGCGAATGGTGTGGGCGATCACAGGCGTGGGTGTATCGCGGTTGCAGAGCAGGGGAGTGAGGCCGTTGCTGGCAAGCACCTCAGCGGCAGCGAGCGAGAACTCGCGGCCGAGGAATCGGGTGTCGTAGCCAAGGATCACCACGGGCTTGCGGCCGTGAATTGCAGATTGGGAATCCTTCAGTTCGTCCTTCAGGTAGAGGGCAATCGCCTGCGTCGCGAGCCGCACATTGTCGAAAGTGAATTCGCGGGCAATGATGCCGCGCCAGCCCGACGTTCCAAATTTAATCATAGGGTGACGAAGGTCAGTAATGCGTGATGGCTTGTTGAAGCGAAGACCCGCGCGTGTGAATGCGTCACACGCTGCTTAACTTCTCCAGTCAAAGGCGCGCTTCTTCACTGCGTAGATATAGCCGACGAACAGGATCAGCATGAAGGAAAGCATGGATCCGAAAATCAGGGAGGCATTCTCGCGCAGCATATCCTTGTAAATGACGGCCCAGGGATAGAGGAAAACGACTTCGATATCGAACAGAATGAACAGCATCGCGACGAGGTAGAACTTCAACGACAACCTCGAGCTGCCTTCGCCGACGGGCATCATGCCGCATTCGTAAGCGGAATCTTTGATCGGAAGGCGTTTGCCTTTTTTTCCGACCAGCACGGAGAACCCAAGCATCCCGAAGGCAAAGCTCACTGCGAGCACGCCGAGCATCAGCACCGGGATGTATTGTGTCAGTTGCGACGAATCCGAATCCATGCGCTGAAATTTATGGGGCGGGCCCTTTTTATCAAGGAGGATGTTTTCCGCCCCGTCTTGGGACCTCTTGGCGAACCGAACGAACGGCGCGCGCTTCCAAACAAACCATGTTGTCTCATTAGCAAGATTCGTGGAGGCGCTCAGCACGGGCTCTCTTAGTTTCGTTTCAGATTCGTCAGAGACCAACGGGCAGAACTGACACAGATTTTAACGGCACATGACGTTGAACCTTCATCCATGATCAATCGACCCAAACTCACTTTGGACGGCAACGAAGCCGTCGCGCACGTCGCCTACCGGCTCAACGAAGTCATGGCGATCTACCCAATCACCCCGTCTTCACCCATGGCGGAATGGTGTGATCAATGGTCGTCCGAGGGCCGTAAGAACCTTTGGAACACCACGCCGGCCATCGTGGAGATGCAGAGCGAAGGAGGCGCAGTCGCCAACGTTCACGGCGCGCTGCAGACGGGTTCGGTTGCCACGACCTTCACAGCCTCGCAAGGGTTGCTCCTGATGATTCCCAATATGTACAAGATCGCCGGCGAATTGCTGCCGACGGTTTTCCACGTGACCGCGCGTGCTGTCGCGACCCACGCGCTGTCGATCTTTGGCGATCACAGCGACGTCATGTCGGTTCGTTCCGCGGGCTGGGCGATGCTCGCGTCGGCCAGTGTCCAGGAGGCAACTGACTTTGCATTGATTGCGCAGGCCGCAACGCTTCGTTCGCGCATTCCGTTCGTGCACTTCTTCGATGGCTTCCGAACGTCGCACGAAGTCCAGAAAATTGAAATGCTTGCTGAGGAAGACCTGCGCGCGCTGATCGATGACGAACTGATTGCCGCCCATCGGTCCCGTGCCATGACTCCGGACAGTCCCGTGCTTCGCGGAACAGCACAGAATCCCGACGCGTTTTTCCAGGGTCGTGAAGCCTGCAATCCGTATTATGACAAATGCTCCAACATCGTTGCAGAAGCGATGGACGCATTTGGCAAACAGGTGGGACGCCATTACCAGCCGTTCGAGTACGCCGGCTCGCCGCTGGCCGAACGCGTGGTTGTGCTGATGGGATCGGGTTGCGAAGCAGCGCATGAAACCGTCGATCACCTGCTGGCGCAGGACGAGAAGGTCGGAATCGTGAAGGTTCGTCTTTATCGCCCGTTCGATAGCAAACGCTTCATCGAATCCCTGCCCGCAACGGCGCGCACGATTGCAGTTCTCGATCGTACCAAGGAACCGGGCGCAGCAGGCGAGCCCTTGTTCCAGGATTGCATCGCCGCCATTTACGAAGGGCTCACCAACGGCTGGGGGCGCATTCAATCGCTGCCGCGAATTTTCGGCGGACGTTATGGATTGTCGTCCAAGGAATTTACGCCCGCGATGGTGAAGGCTGTCTTCGACAACCTGAAGCTCGAAAAGCCCAAGAACCACTTCACGGTTGGAATCAACGACGACGTATCACACACGAGCCTTCCCGTTGACCCCGACTTCTCGACTGAACCGGCTTCCGTCATTCGCTCCTTGTTTTACGGCCTGGGCGCGGACGGAACAGTTGGCGCGAACAAGAACTCGATCAAAATTATTGGCGAGGGAACGGATAATTACGCGCAGGGATACTTCGTTTACGATTCCAAGAAGTCCGGCAGCATGACCGTGTCGCATCTGCGCTTTGGTCCCGAGCCGATTCGTTCCACGTACCTGGTGACGCGCGCAAACTTCGTCGCGTGCCATCAGCCGATGTTCCTTGAACGTTTCGACATGGTGAAGCCGCTTGTGAACGGCGGAACCTTCCTGCTCAACACGCCCTACACCATGGATCAAATCTGGTCGCACCTTCCGACGCCTGTGCAGGAAGCGCTGCTTGCGAAAGACATCAAGCTGTTTGTGATCGATGCGACGAAGGTTGCCCGCGACAGCGGCATGGGCGGACGCATCAACACCATCATGCAGGTCTGCTTCTTCGCCTTGTCGGGCGTGCTGCCACGCGAGGCAGCGATTGAGGCGATCAAGTATTCCATCAGGAAGACCTACGGGAAGAAGGGCGAGGAAATTGTCGCCATGAACCTGAAGGCGGTGGACAACACGCTTGCCCATCTGCATGAGGTTTCGTTGACGAGCCCGAAGAATGGCACTGGCCCGCTGCTTCCGCCCGTCACCGACAACGCACCGCGTTTTGTCAAAAATGTTCTCGGCAGACTTACTGCGGGCGAAGGGGATGAACTGCCAGTCAGCGCCTTTCCTGTTGACGGAACCTTTCCGACTGCGACTGCGCAGTATGAAAAGCGCAACCTCGCAACTGATATCCCGGTGTGGGACGAGAAAACCTGTATTCAGTGCCTCAAGTGCGTCGCGATCTGCCCGCACGCCACGATTCGCGCAAAGGTTTATGACGAGTCGGACCTTGCAGGCGCCCCTGCGACGTTCAAGAGCTGCGACTCACGCCTGCCGGATTTCAAGGGGATGAAGTTTTCGCTGCAGGTGGCAGCCGAGGATTGCACGGGATGCGGCATTTGCGTCGACGTCTGTCCTGCGAAGAACAAAACGGAGGCCAAGCTCAAGGCGATCAACATGCGCCCGCAGCCGCCATTGCGACTGCAGGAGCGCGACAATTGGGACTTCTTCCTGACCCTGCCCGAGCTGGATCGCCGAAAAATAAAGCCTGGTGTGTTGCGCCAGCAGCAGTTGCTGCAGCCGCTGTTTGAATTCAGCGGCGCCTGCGCGGGTTGCGGCGAGACGCCCTACATCAAGATGCTCACGCAATTGTTCGGCGATCGAATTGTCATCGCCAACGCAACAGGCTGTTCCTCGATCTACGGCGGCAATCTGCCGACCACCCCCTATGCCAAAAACAGCTGCGGTCGCGGGCCCACATGGGCGAACTCGCTGTTTGAGGACAACGCAGAGTTCGGCCTCGGCTTCCGGGTGTCGATTGACAAGCAACAGGAATTTGCCTCTGAACTGGTGCAGAAGCTCGCCCCAAAAATCGGCGACGACCTTGTCACTGCCATTCTCACGGCGGATCAAAGTGACGAAGCCGGCATTCACGATCAACGCGCGCGCGTCACCGCGCTCAAGGAAAAGCTCAAGACACTGGACGCACCTGAGACCAAGCTGCTCGTCCCGCTCGTTGACACTCTCGTCAAGAAGAGCGTTTGGATTCTCGGCGGCGACGGCTGGGCGTATGACATCGGTTACGGTGGCTTGGATCACGTCCTCGCCAGCGGCCGTAACGTGAACGTGCTCGTCATGGACACCGAAGTTTACTCAAACACGGGAGGCCAGATGTCGAAGTCGACGCCGCGCGGTGCGGTGGCGAAGTTCGCAGCGGGCGGAAAGCCGGCTGGCAAGAAGGACCTCGGCCTGATCGCAATGACCTACGGGCACATTTACGTCGCGAGTGTGGCGATGGGCGCAAAGGATGAGCACACACTGAAGGCTTTCATCGAGGCGGAGACGTATCCTGGGCCGTCCCTGATCATTGCCTACAGCCATTGCATCGCCCATGGCATCGCGCTCGACCAGGGCGTTGGCGCGCGCCAGCAGAAACTGGCTGTCGATTCCGGACAGTGGCTCTTGTATCGATACGATCCACGCCGGGCGCAGGCGGGTGAGAATCCGCTGCAGCTCGACTCAGGCGCGGCCCGCGCGAAAGTCCAGGATTACATGCTCTCGGAAAACCGCTTCAAGATGCTGACCAAGAGCAAACCCGAAGACGCGAAGCGATACTTCGCACAGGCGCAGGTCGATGCCGATAATCGCTGGAAGTTCTACCAGTTCATGGCGCAACGTGACATGAAGGCGGGCTCCAATGGACATGCGGCGGCCGCTGCGAAGCCGGAATTAACCGTGCAACCCCGATCCCAGATCACCTCTGTATGACAATGGACCTTGCGACTAATTATCTCGGCCTGAAGTTACGGACACCGCTGGTCGTCGCGGCGTGTCCCCTGTCCGAGGAGATCGATAACATCAAAGAAATGGAGGATGCGGGCGCTGCCGCGGTTGTTCTCTATTCGCTGTTCGAGGAACAGCTGCGCCAGGATCAACTTGAGTTGAACCAGCGGATGGAGCAGGGGACCTTCAGTTCCCCGGAATCGCTCACGTATTTTCCTGAACCCGAAGAATATCACCTCGGCCCGGAGGAATACCTCAACCACATTGCAAAGGCCAAGGCGGCAGTCCATCTGCCGGTGATCGCGAGTCTCAATGGCTCGTCCACCGGCGGTTGGACAAACTACGCAAAGAAAATCGAGCAAGCCGGTGCCGACGCGCTGGAGTTGAACATTTATTATATTCCAACGGATCCGAACCTCACAGGCAACGAGGTTGAGCAAACCTATCTCGACATCCTGAAATCCGTGAAATCGGCGGTGACGATTCCTGTTGCGGTAAAGCTTAGTCCGTTCTTCAGCAACTTCGCGAACATGGCGAAGAAGCTGGACGATGCGGGGGCAGATGGATTGGTGTTGTTCAATCGCTTTTACCAGCCCGACATCGAGCTCGAAACCCTGGAAGTGAAGCCGAATATCCTGCTGAGCACGCCGATGGCCATGCGCGTCCCGTTGCGATGGGTGGCGTTGCTGTATGATCGCATCCGGGCGGACCTCGCGGCGACGAGCGGTGTTCATCGCGCCTCCGATGCCTTGAAGATGTTGATGGCGGGCGCCGACGTCACGATGCTGTGTTCTGTCCTGATACGGCACGGAATCCAACAGATCCGTCACATTGAACGCGAACTCGCGCAATGGATGGAGGAACACGAATATGTTTCCGTTCAACAATTGCGCGGGAGCCTCAGCCAAAAAAACTCCGCCAATCCAACAGCCTTCGAGCGCGCGCAATACATGAAAGCGCTGGCGACATTTCCAATGCGCTGAAACCTGTGTCTACCGGGTCGGCGTGCGGCGACGGAGACGTGTCTCCAGCATGGGATTTGCGGCAACCCCGGAACGAGCGGGTGCTGCAGGCGTGACGACAATCGTACTGGAACGGGATCGGCGGGGACCGAAGCGCCAACTTGCAGTCGGCATAGCACTTTCAATCGGAATGGACGCCCGACCTCATCCAGCGGTGGCGTTCTTTTGGGTATCGACATAATTCTTCATGCAGGGGCTATCGTTTTTTTATTCGTCATAAGCCCACTGCACTCGGCGCTTCGAGGCCCCGCTTCCTCGTTTCTGAGGGAAACCTTCGTTCCCGGAACAAGTCCCCTTCCAAAGATTTCTGCTGTACAACTTCGGCTTGACATAGTTGTTAACTGTCATAGTGTCCTAGGACAGAAGGTGCCATGGTGTTTCAAATCGATTTCAAGTCAGGCAAGCCGGTTTACCTACAGCTGGTGGACCAGGTGCGTTATGCGGCGGCATCGGGCGGCTTGCGTCCCGGAGAAGCGTTACCATCCATTCGCCCGCTGGCAGAGGAGCTCAAGGTGAATCGAAACACGATTGCCAAGGCGTATTCCGAACTTGAGAGCCAGGGAGTCATTGAAACCATTCCAGGCAAGGGCTGTTTTCTTTGCGAGACCCATTCGCCCTTCACAAAAGCGGTCCGGCAAAAGCTCTTGATCAGGGAGATTGACGAAGCCGTCATCACCGCGCATCACCTGCAGGTCGACCGCGAAACATTCCTCAAGCTCGTTGGGGAGCGCCTGAATGAAATCGAACGGAAGGCCGCTGACGCGCAGGAATCCTCTTCAAAAACGCCAAGGAAAAACCAATGAACCATGTCATCGAAATCGACGGACTCACGCGACGCTACGGGAAACTCGATGCGGTCCAGGGGCTCAGCCTCAAGGTGCCAACGGGATCGTGTTACGGGTTTTTCGGGCGGAACGGCGCCGGAAAAACCACGACGATTAAGTGCCTGTTGAACCTCTTGCGGCCGCAAGCGGGATCGATCCGCGTGTTTGGCGTCGATCCGCAAAAGGACGAAGTCGCAGTGAAATCGCGGCTGGCGTATGTGCCCGACGCGGTAGCGTTCTATCCGTGGATGACCGTTCGTGACACTCTCGAATACTTCGCATCTTTTCGTAAGCACTGGAATCGGGATATCGAAGCTGACCTGCTCAAGCGATTTGGTCTCGAGTTGAAACAGAAAGCCACAGCGCTGTCCAAGGGGCAGAAGACGCAGCTCGCGCTCATCACTGCAGTTTGTCCCGAACCCGAATTGCTCGTGCTGGATGAGCCGACTTCCGGTCTCGATCCAATCGTGCGGCGCGAATTCATCGAGACCGTGATTGGCGCATATCAATCGAGTGATCCCCTGAATCGCACAGTTTTTGTATCGACGCATTTGATCTCGGAGTTCGAGGGGTTGATTGATCGTTTTACCATCATCGAGAACGGTCGGGAACTGATGACGATGGATGCGGATGCGGCGCGGGAACGATTTAAGAAGATCCGGGTTCGATTCAGGGAGGCGGGCGCAAGTGTGGATCTGCTTGACGCCTTGCATGTGAAACAATCCGGGCGAGACGCCGAAATATTGGTGAACGGCAAAAGCGATCATTTGATTGCGCAACTGCGCCAGCGCGGTCTTGAAGACTTGCGCGTGGAATCGTTGTCGCTCGAAGAAATCTTTGTAGCTTCTCGGGCGCTCACTGCGGAAAATCGTGACGCCGGTGTTGCGACCGTGGGAGGCGGCCAATGAACGCGCTGGTTCGGAAGGAGATTCGAAGCCTTCTGCCACTGTTTGGCGGCGCCCTCGCGTTGACGCTGTCGATGTGGATGCTTCCGGACCTTCAGAACGAAGGGGCCAACTGGCTTCTAACGCTTCTGCTTCCCGGTGCGCCCGCGATGGCCTTGCTCATGTGCATTGAGAGCTTTGGGCGTGAGCTGAATTCAGGAACGTTTTCCATGCTCCTGAGCCAACCGGTCGCCAGGCTGTCGGTATGGCGGATCAAAGCCAGCATTCTGTTCGGAGCGCTCGCCGTGCTTGTCGTGGCGTGGCTGTTCACATGCATGTTCGCTCCGGCGGCCGGTGTGCCAGGGTCGCACCGGGCAGAATTCGCTGTGTTGCCTGGCGTCTTTGCGCTTGCGCTGTACTCAAGCGCGTTGTGGACGGTCCTCCTGCTGCGCCAGCCAGGAGTGGCGTTTTGGATTTCGATTTTGATTCCATTAGCGCTGAGCGTTGCCACGGGATTTGGCGCCGAAAAGATGAATGAGAAGCCCCTGATTTACATTTGCGGAACGTTGATCCTCTACAGCATCGCGGGATACTTTTTTGCGCAAAGACTCTTCCTCCGTGCGCAGGATATTCAGTGGGGAGGCGGTGTGATTCAGTTGCCAACGTTCACGTTCGCCGGTCAAACGGCGCGTTCGCAGCAATCCAGTTTTAGACCGGTTACAGCATTGTTCCGCCGCGAGTTTCGATTGCACGAGGCACAATGGATCATTGCAGGAAGCTTGCTGCTGTTGCATCTCGGAGCCCTGGCATCCAGCCGCGTGGACGGCTTGAGCGATTCCGCAAGGTTCGTCTCGGAAACAATTTGGGTGCTGTGGCTCTTCATTCCAACGCTCGTCGGCTGCGCGGCGATTGCCGAGGAACGCAAGCTGGGAACACTGGAATCAGCATTGTGCCTGCCTGTCAGGCGGCGAACCCAATTTCTTGTGAAGTTAAGCGTCGTGTTGTTTCTGACGCTGGTGTTTGGTGTGCTGGTGCCGGTGCTGCTTGAGGGCAGGCGCATTTTGCCCGACCCCGATTCCAAAATGTTCCTCAACCTGTTTCTTCCGGGGCTCGCGCGTTTGGATGAAGTGGCTTCGTTTCTAGCCTTCGCCGCTCCCATTCTCTTGATCGGTTTTACGGGGTTCTATTTTTCGAGCCTCACGCGCAGCACCTTGCACGGGCTGGGACCCGCGGTTCTGGCGTTAGCCGTGGCTGTCGCGGTGAATCAGGCAGCATTCTGGCCGGAGGCGTACGTTGGTTATCCGCTATGGCGCGGGCCGATCGCGCAAATGATCGGAGTTCCGATTCTTCTCGCTGTCATTCTCGCGCTGGCGTTCTGGAACTTGTCGCGAACGGTGATTGGCTGGCCCTTGTGGCGGCGAAACATCGCAGTTCTCGCGGCGTCTGGAGCGTTTGCAATTGTGCTCAGCTCGGCAACATACCATCGAGCTTGGGAATTCCTGACCTCGGATCAGGCTCACGGCCCTGCGCGGCTTGAGAACGCAGAGTTGCTGCCGCTGGGACGTGGAAACTATGCGGCCATCCTGCCCGACAGCCGTATCTGGGTCGGTCACTGGCCGGGCTTTGGTTCAACGAATCGGCTCGAATCATCAGCGATGATTGGCGGTTTTCTCTCGGGCTCGAATTGGATGGCGATCGTCCGCATCGGCGGAGAATTCATTACACTGAAGACGGACGGAACCTTGTGGGTTTCCCGCGAACCAGAAGTTTCCGGGCGCGGAGTGCTGAGAGACATTTCAGTTGCTTGGGTTATGGTTCCGTTGAGCGAAGACTCGGATTGGAAACAGGTTGCCAGGATTGGGAGCGCCGGTCTTCTACTTAAGAAAAACGGTTCGCTGTGGATGGTCGGCCCTGAAGTTGGATGGCAGTCTGGCACAAATGATCATTGGCCTGGCCTTCGGGCGTTTCCTCTCCGCTCGATCAGCACTCCGCAAATCGAATGGACTGAAATGATCCCTATCGATGACCGGGTCGCCTTGCGGACGACGACAGGAGCCGTTTACAGCGGCCTGGGTGAAAATCGTGAGGAGCAAGTCTCGATCGGTGGTTATCCGTTCGGACGTGTTCAAGCGTTGGAGCAGGGCCGGTGGAGCGATATTTCGTCAGTCTGGCGTTGGGGACTACCGCCCGCACTCGCAGGGATCACGCCTGACGGGCGTCTCGAGATCTTTGGTCAAATGGAAATCCTCAGCCCTCGGAATACTCGCTACGTTAGCAGTCATACCCCGTTGCATTCGTCTTCGGATTGGATCGCCTGCGCCAGCCACCCATTGATTGCGCTGAGACAGGACGGGACGTTATGGAGGTGGCGATTCAAGAGGAACAGTGACTTCGAAGTTGAGGCAGTCGGGAATCATCGCGACTGGATCGGGGTCGCGGTTGAGTGGTATGACGTGATGACCCTTGCGAAGGATGGAAGTCTCTGGCGCTACGACCTGATGGGCGACTTCGGTGAACATCATCCGGCCGACCAGTTGCAGTTGCTCGCGCCTTCGCGGAAACCCCATTGGCTGGGGAACATCTTTGGAAGCTCGGATCGCCAGTAACTATGCGGTTTCGCAGAGCGTTGCGCTCGCGAATGACATCGTCCCAGACACGATCCGGCGAGCGCTCATGTTGCGGCCTTGTTTCGGTCCTTTCGTTACGTGTAACATGGCGGCGATTTATGAAAGTTTGCAGTCTGCTGTCGGAAGGTTCCCGGGAAATCGTCCAATCTCCATTGCCGGATCAAGAACCTGGACACTTGCGTGAGGTGCTGCGATCCACAAGCCGCTTCGTTGTTTCCTCGATCCTCCTGCTCTTCCTGCAGCCAGCTGCAGTTTCTGCCGCCTCTCTCGGCGAGGCATTGAACGCGACGAACCTGGTCTGGAACACGCACGGTGATTTCCCTTGGATTGCGCAGAGTCCTGGACGTTCCGATTATCTGGCCGCGCGCAGCGGTAACATCACCCACAATCAATCCTCAGCCCTTGAAACAACGGTTACGGGTCCCGGAACCGTGAGCTTTTGGTGGCGCGCTTCGACAGAGACCAACAATGACTATGGTGCGATTCTCGTCGACAGCCACGAGCACGCGCGCATTTCCGGTGAGGTGCCCGCCTGGCGGCAGAGATCAATCGACGTCGGGTTTGGATCACACCTGATCACCTGGCAATACAGCCGCAACGGAACGGGTTCGGGTGGTAACAATGTCGTGTGGCTCGAAGACGTCTCCTTCGCCGCCGGAGCCCAGGCTGCCGCCATTGCGGTTGATCCAGCCAGCCGTGTGTTCGCACCCTTCGCTTCGGCCAGTATGAGCGTCGAACCCCGTGGAACGCCGCCGTTGCAAATCCAGTGGTTCAAAAATGGCGAGCCAGTGGAGAGCGCGACCAACGCAACGCTCGCCTTTGATGCCGTTACGTTTCTGGACGCGGGCACCTATCACGCAAGTGTCTCGAATGCTTTTGGATTTGCAGTGAGCACCAATGCTGAGGTCAGAGTGCTTCATCTTGTGGCGTGGGGCGCAGGAACAGCCAATTCGAATTTCAATCCGCATTTCGGCCAAAGCTCCGTCCCAGTTTCGGGTGTCGATGCAAAAAGCATTGGCACTGGATTTTATCACAGCCTGGCACTCCGGCCCGATGGACGCGTTGCGATCTGGGGCCAGCAATCACAGCCGCCCGGAGACCTCACGAATGCAGCCGCTGTTTCCGGCGGCAGCACATTCAGCGCCGCGTTGCGAACAAATGGGACCCTGTCGTATTGGGGATCGATCAGTTTCCAGGTCGGAACCGCGACCAACCTCAGCGCAATCGCCGCGGGATCAAGCCACGTTCTCGGACTGCGAAGCAACGGAACCGTCATGGTAGCTGGTTCATTTCTGGTGCAAGGGCAGGGCATAATTCCCACGAACCTTCTGCCCGTTGTTGGGATCGCTGCCGGTGCCCATCACAATGTGGTGCTTCAGACCAACGGAACCGTCCGCGCCTGGGGCGGGAATTTCTCGGGCCAAACAAACGTTCCGATCGGATTGAGCAACGTCGTGGCGATCGCTGCAGGCGGATCGAACAGCGTGGCAATCCGAAGCGACGGAACAATTGTGGTGTGGGGCGACAATGGATCTGGTCAAACCAATGTTCCACCATCGGCGACCAATATCTTCGCGGCAAGTGTCGGGTTCGGTCATATCCTCGCGCACCGGTATGATGGATCGTTGATTGCGTGGGGAGCTAATCAGCACGGACAAGCCGCTGTTCCCGATGCACTGACGAACGTTGTGGCGGTTTCGTCAGGCGCCTTTCACAACCTGGCAATGGTACATTCCGGGGGGCCGGCGCTTCTGACCCGAACGATCAATCGCACGGTGTTTGTTGGAGAGCCGGTATCGTTTGCGGCATCTCCCTTCGGTTCTGAGCCGCTCTTCCTTCAGTGGATGCGAAACGACGAGATCCTCCCGGATCAAACGAATCGCGCGCTGAACATTTCTGCGGCAGCAGCCGGCGACAGCGGCGCCTATTCAATCATCGCGAGCCATGGTTCCGGCAGCGTTACAGGCCTGGTTGGACGGCTGACGGTGAACACGCTGGAGCCCTCCTTCACACAAAACCCTTCATTGGTGCATGTGGCGGTTGGCTCCAACGCAGTTCTGAGAGCGACCGTTGTTGGGATGCCTCCGATCAGCCTCCAGTGGCGATTCAATGGAACGAACATCCAAGGGTATACCAACCTGGAAATCACCTTAACGAATGTCCACATTGGACAGGAAGGCGAGTATTCGCTGGTTGCCAGCAACGCGTTCGGCCAAACGATCAGCGCGAATGCCGCGCTGATCGTCATCGATTTGCCTGAGGCACTGGATGCGCCAGAGTTAGCTTGGGCAACCTATGCAGAGGGCAGTTGGATTCCACATACCGGCGACTCGCACGATGGGATTGCCGCCGGGATGTGCATCCGAATGAACCCGATTATTCCGAGCCATCTTTCGACATACGTTGTTGGACCTGCAATTCTAAAGTTTTGGTATACAGTTGCCTTCAGTAGCGGCTTTACCAAGCGGTTCGACTTTCGTGCCTATGGGCCTTTTGGTTACGAATCCCGGTCTCTTTCGTCAATGGTTTGGAAGGAGGAGACCGTCTTTTTGCCTGCGGGAACGAATGCAGTCGAATGGTCCGCCGGGTCTTCCGAGACAGGAATTTTCGGACTTCTGGATTCGGTGAGTGTCACTCCAGGCGCGGTCCCGCCATTCGTGACACCCCTCGCAGACCAGACAGCTGCGGCAGGAGAGAATCTGGTTCTTTCTGCGCCGGTCTTCGGAACTCCGCCGCTGACCCTGCAGTGGAGGCACAATGGAACAAACATTGCCGGCGCGACGCGTACGTCACTGAGCCTGACCAATGTTCAAGCGCATCATTCTGGAGAATACGACCTGCTGATCACCAGCCCCTACGGGTCAACCAATGCAATGGCAACCGTATCCATTACTCCATCTGTTCCGCAGATCACAACGCCCGTTAAGAGCCGGGAAATGGTTTTTGGAGGCACCGTGCAATTCGATGTCGAAGCCCGTGGAACTGATCCGCTGACATATCAATGGGAACATGCGGGTGTCGCCATCTCGCATGCGACCAACGCATCCTTGAGGCTGAGCCTGCTGGAAGCGAGCTCTGCCGGGACATACCGCGTCGTCATCACCAACATTTTCGGATCTGCGACTTCTGAGGCCGTTCTCACCGTTGTTCCACGTCTTATTGTGGGGTGGGGAACAATTACCGCGAGCACGCCCGAACCGCCGTTTGGAGTGACCAACGTCATTGCCATTTCCGCAGGCGACGCCACCAGCGTTGCACTCCGCGATGATGGAACCCTCTACGCCTGGGGCTGGGATGCCTTCAGCCGGCTGGCGGTTCCATCGACCGCAACCAATGTCGTAAAAATTTCCATGGGTGGCATGCACGGCTCCGCATTGCATCAGAATGGAACATTGACTCATTGGGGCGATCCCTTCTTTGATTCATCTTCCATCGTTCCGCCCGGGCTTGTGAATGTCATCGAAACAGCATCCGGCGACGCATTCCACATTGTCCTGAAGGCGGATGGCACTCTGACAGTCTGGGGCGACGGGTTCTTGAACCCAACAAACGTACCGCCAAATCTCTCGAACATTGTAGCGATCGCCGCCGGCAACTATCACGGTGTGGCATTGACACGCGAAGGCGGTGTCGTGTCCTGGGGCTACAATTCACGGGGCCAAACTAATGTCCCGCCTGGGTTGTCAAATATCGTGAGCGTCGCGGCTGGAGGCGATTTCAGCATGGCTCTGGATTCTAGCGGGCGTGTGTCTGCATGGGGATCCGGAGGCTCCCTGGTTACTACCATTCCAATCTCGGCCACGAACGTGGTTGCGATTGCCGCAGGCGGCAGTCACGCGCTGGCGTTGCGAAGCGATCGCACATTGGTGACGTGGGGCAACGGGTCCGATGCACGGGATAAAATGCCGCCATGGCTGACGAACGTCGTTGCCATCGATGGTGGAAGAACCCACAGCCTTGCACTGTTGAATGACGGGTCGCCGCACATTGTTCGACATCCGTGGACGCAGACGGTGTTCACGGGCGATACCGTCCGGTTCGATGTTGCAGCGCTTGGAAACGAAATATTGAGCTATCAGTGGAAGCACAATGGAACCAACGTTCCCGGTGCGACAGGCGCGACGTTGCTTCTGACAAACGCGCCGCTGATGGCCGCTGGAATTTATCATTGCGTGGTGACCAATCCGGCGGGAGTCGCAGCATCGCATCCCGCGTCGCTGGCGGTATTGCGGTCGACGCCGCAGGTCACTGCAGCGGGTTCCGGGTTTGAGGCGCCGGGGACTTTTCGAATGCGGATCCTGGGCTTGTCGGGACACGGGGAAGTGCTTGTGTATGCGTCAACCAACCTGCTGCAATGGCAACCCGTGCACACCAATGCCGCGGCGGTTGGAACCATCCTTTATTTTGACGCAGTGGGAACGAATGCCATGCAGCGATTCTTCCGAGTTGAAGAGCGTTAGAAGAAAAGATTTCCAAGCGAAGGGCGCAGCCCCAACCGCAGTGCCCGCGTTCCAGGACCGTGATCTAACGTCTTGCCATAGTCTCGAGGGCGGCCAGGAATTTTGCGCGGGAAATCGGTTTCTCGATCATGAAACTCGCGCCCAATACGATGCTGGATTCAAGGCGGGATTCATCGGCGAAGAGACCTTCGCCTGAGATGGCAATGACCTGAATGCCCGGCCATCTGGCTTTGATCTCGCGCAACGTCGCGATTCCACCCTTGCGAGGCATTTTCAAGTCGAGCACGACGATGTCCGCATGACCTTTGGCAATGACATCCAATGCTTCCACACCGTCACCTGCCTCCGTGACGGTGTAGGTCGACTTGGGGACCATTGCACGGAGCGCCCCGCGGACGGCAGGCTCGTCGTCCACAATCAATATGCGTTTGACCGAGGCTGGTCGGGCCGCGTTCTGCGCCAATTTAGCCGCTTCAATCTGCTGCATTTCGAACACCTACATCGGACACAATGCCCCGTTCTTGAACTGCGAAGTTCGCGAGGCTGGCAAAATTCTCAGGTCAAGGCAGAGGGCGCAAATCCAAGGCGATCTCCCAAAGCAACGAGAGCGTCCAAACATTCAGCGGCCTCTTTGTCCCCATTTGCGGCGCGATCGCGGAACTCATCGAGCTTTGTGTGTCGCAGCTGCCAATACGTGTTCTGAACCTCGGCAAGGTTCAACCCAAGCGGCAGCGGCATCATCAGCCCCGCAATGGTTTGCAGTTCCTTTACGCATTCCAGGTCGCACGGATTCTCCGCAACCTGCCGTATCGCGCGTTCCATGCGGTTCTTCACCGCAAAGCTGATGTCGGGTGTGAGCACTTCATGGCCGCGGCTCTGGGCTTCCGACACGAGACCCTTCAGCTGTTCCAGATCGGTGTGGCCGTTCTCGAACTGTCGCCGAAGATTGCTCTTCAACGTCAAATCCCAGGCAAGCTGCAGCCCGGCGGGCAACGGCGCGCCAGCGCCCTGCAAGAATTTCATCAGCGGCTCGTAACGTTCGGTGATCAATCGGAAACGCGACTCCAGATCCTCCCTCGCACTTGCGAGGATCTCGTTGAGGATGCGCCGTTGCTCGTCCTTGAACAACGACTTGAGACTGTAGGACGCGTTCTTGAAGTGCTGGTTGATCAGCAGGATCACCTGCGGGAAATCCGCTGTGTCAAACGCGCCGCGAACCGACTGCACCATCGCCTGGTATTGAGAATCGTCATCGAACTTGGTGACCGCGCCCACCAGGTTGTGTTCACCCAGGTACAGAATTGCGTAGGAAAGCTGGTCGAATTCGTGGGTGATCTCCGAAACCACTCGAACCTTTCCCACTGCCAGCTTGGCCTTGCCGGCCGTGGCAACGTGACGATGCACGTCCTCGAACGTGTAAGAGAAGATGCGGATGGCATTCTCGTAATCGTGAAAGCACGAACTGATTGCGTAGTGCGCGGCGGCCTTCGGCCAGTCGATCATCGCCGGTTTCACGAAAGCCTGATAGATCGCGCGACCGTCCGAATGCTCGTTCAGATTGCTTTTTGCCTGCTGCAATAGATCAAGGAAGCCGGGTTCAAAATCCTGCCCGGTGAGTTCGCTGGCCAGCTGAATCACGCGCGCGGCATATTGAATGACCTGCACGGTTTCAATTCCCGACAGCTCGTCGAAGAACCAGCCGCAGCTCGTATACATGAGCATCGCGTGCCGTTGCAGCTCCATCCATTTCAACACAATGGTTTTCTGCTCTTGCGACAAATCCGACTTGGCCTTCTCGGACAGCCAGCGGTCGATGTTTTCGGGTGTGCGATCCAGGATGACCTGAATGTATTCGTTGCGGGCCAGCCATGGATCTTTCAGCAATTCCCCGGCCCTGGATTCGAAGAGCGGAGCCATCTCGTCGCGCAGCCAGTCGAGCGCCTTTCGCAGGGGAGCGCGCCAGTGCTGTTTCCAATCGCCATGCCCGCCGCTGTTGCAGCCGCAATCCTCCTTCCATCGGCCAACCCCGTGCGAACAGCTCCACGCACTGCCTTCATGGATCTGCACTTCGTATTCAGGCGGATGTTGCTCAAGAAATTCGCCGTAGTTCGTCAACTGGGCGGCGCCGCTGTTCTCGATGTGCTGCATGGCGTAGGCAAGCGCCATTTCACCGTGCTTATGATGATGCCCATACGATTCGCCATCGGTGGCGATGTGCACGAGCTGATCCCAATCCCGTCCTTCACTGAATGCGCCGAGCAGGCGGTTCGCAAATTTCTCGCCACTGACAAGAAGCTTCTCGAACGCGACCGCCTGGGAGACGGGGGCATCGTAAAAGAACACGTTGATGGATCGGCCTGACGGAAGATTGACGCGGTAGGCGCGGCTGGGATCGATGCGTGCGCCATTGACGTCCTCCCAATCCGCCGCCCCGATCTTGCGCATGCGACTGGCTTGGAACGGGGACATAAGCGTAAAGAGGATTCCCGCCTCGGCCAGCACTTCGAGGCTGGGGGTGTCGGCTGCGGTTTCGGAGAGCCACATGCCTTCGGGTTTTCGGCCGAAACGATGCTCGAAATCGCGGATTCCCCAGATCACCTGGGTGAGTTTGTCGCGGTCGTTGGCGAGCGGCATGATCATGTGATTGTAAACCTGGGCCATGGCGGAACCGTGTCCCGAGAACTGCTCGCGGCTGAGTTTGTCAGCAGCAACGATCGCTGCATGCGTTTCCGGCATCTTGTCCTGCGCCCATGCGAGGAGCGTGGGTCCGATGTTGAAGCTGATTTTAGAGTAATTGCTGATGATATTCTCGATCTTGCCATTGCCATCGAGGATGCGGGCGGCCCCATTGGGTGCGTAGCATTCGACCGCAATGCGTTCGTTCCAATCGTGCCACGGCGCCGCGGAGTCCTGCAGTTCGACCGTCTCCAGCCACGGATTTTCCCGCGGCGGCTGGTAGAAATGGCCATGAATGCAGATAAATTTTTTCATGCCACCAGTGTGTGGCTTTGGCTGTCACCAACAATAGGGGGATTACCCGCGAAGCGGGCGTCGCGCTTCCCCAACCGGGGGTCTGATGATCGGAATCGGAGGCCTGAATTTTCGCCAACCCCAGGCCTGTGCTCAGCGCCACTCGTGCTTGGGATAGCGGCGCTGCAGTTCTGATTTGAGCCGCGGATATTGTTCGCGCCAGAAATTGCCAAGATCCTGTGTGACCTGCACGGGTTTCATTCCCGGAGTAAGAATGTGAACCACCACAGGCACGCGGCCGAGCGCGATCTTCGGGGTTTGCGCTACATCGTAAAGCTCCTGGATGCGCAAGGCGATATGAGGAGGATTGCCTTTTTCGTAAACCACTTTAGGAGTGCGGCCGTTTGTCAGGGGCAGGCGTTCGGGAGCGTGTTTGTTGAGCAACTCGTGCTGCGCGGGCGAAAGCCACGACTTCACCACCGTTTTCACCTCGCGATCCTTGATGTCCTTGTAACCGATTGCTCCGTGGCAAATCTGCTCGATCAGGTGTGTTCGATCTTCATCCGCAATTGGCGGAAGACCCATTTCGGGGCACCACTGGCTGAGGAGATTCAATCGCAGGATCCATTGCTCAACCGTGTGATCCCATTCCTTCAGCGTGAGCCGTTCGGCGAGAACTTCTTCGGCAAGCAACCGCGCGGCGGCCTCGGCGGGCGGCGGTTCAATCCGCCGGGCCGACAACGCAAGGCCGCGGAAGCGAGAGAGTTCTGCGGCCACCACGCGTTTTTGTGTCGTATCAAACGCAACGCGCAGTTCGCTCGCGATATCGTCGGGAAACAGTTCAGGCAACCATTCAGCTTGGATGGCGGTGGCCAGCGACAGGATCGTGTTCAACTCCTTGTCCTTCCCTTCAACTTCGCGCACCTCGGCCGCCACGAGCAACTGGCTGTGCTGCACCACGCTTTCACGCGCAAGCACGCCGCGGCGGCCATGGACCAACTCGCAGCGAAGCGTGCCTTGATCGAGTCGATGCGCCACGCGGTCGGAGAAGCCGATCAATACACATTTCTGCAATGCCTCGTCCTTGACTTCACGCGGCTCAACATCGAGCCCTTCACGTTCGGCGATTCGCAGGAAATGATCGAGCAAGGGGCCGACCTGGCGAGCAGTGACCGCGTGGATCCCCAGCTTGCGGCAGGCGTCCACGCGGTATTGATTTTTCGACGCATAGGTCCAGGCGCGCATGAGGATCCAAAAGTCAGACGAAGCCTTTTCTCCCAGCAGATCCTCTCGCAACTGGTGCGTGGCCTTGTCGACTCCGCGCAGCAACAAGTCGCGTCCTTGCGTCAGGGCGGCGATGACAGCGGCCTGATAGACGCAGCCGTATTCCTGGGCGGCCATCAGCATGCGGGCGTAGCGCGGATGCACGGGGAAAGCCAGCATCTTGCGGCCGATCGGCGTGATTTCGAGAGAATCACAATCGCCCGCGCCTCCGCTGGCGGGTGTCATCTTGAGCGCTCCCAGATCCGTCAGTAATTCTTCAGCATGCGCGAGGCTTTGTTCTGACGGCGGTTCGAGCCAGCGGAATTGCCGAAGGTTCGAAATGCCAGCCGCTTTCAACGTCAGCACGACTTCGGCAAGATCGAGACGCTTGATTTCAGGAACTTCCTGCGGCGCGCGATGTTCATGTTCCTGGCGTGACCAAAGCCGCATGCACACGCCCGGCGCCGTGCGCCCGGCGCGGCCCGCACGCTGGTCGGCTGCGGATTGGCTGATCTTCTCGACGAGCAGCGTGTTGATGCCGCGATACGCGTCGTAACGCGGAATCCTCGCGAGTCCACAATCAATAACCAGGCGCACGCCTTCGATCGTCAGCGATGTTTCCGCTACGTTCGTTGAAACCACAACCTTGCGCTGGCCGTAACGCGCCACGGCGGCGTCCTGCTCCCGCGGCGGCAATTCACCGTGCAGTGGCAGCAGAATGAAATCGCGTGCTTCGTCGGTGTGCCGGATTGCTTCCAGCGTTTGAAAAATTTCAAATCCGCCGGGCATGAACACCAGCACATCGCCTGGTTCCCCGGAACGCACATAACGGCTGAACGCGTCCGCGGCCTGATCCCAGATCGGGCGTTTGTCCGTGTAGGCAGGCTCCGACTCGTAACGTATTTCAACCGGGAAGGTTCGGCCGGCGGAGGTCAACACGGAACAGGGATGCCGGCCGCCGCTTTTCGATTTTGAAAAGTAATCTGCAAGGAGGTCCGCATCGAGCGTGGCGGACATCACCGCCAGCTTCAGGTCAGGCCTTGCGGATTCCTGAACGTCGAGAGCCCGCGCCAGCGTGATGTCTCCATAGAGATGCCGCTCGTGAAATTCGTCGAACAACAGCGCCGCAACGCCCTTCAGGTTGGGGTCATCGATCATCTGCCTAAGCAGAACGCCTTCGGTGACGAAGCGAATGCGGGTTTCCGCTGAAGTCACATTCTCGAATCGGATTTGGTATCCGACCTCGCGTCCGAGCTTCACTCCCAATTCTTCGGCAACGCGGGTCGCGAGCAGGCGGGCGGCAAGACGGCGGGGTTGCAGGATTACGACCTGGCCGTTTTCGAGCAATCCCGATTGCAGGAGCATCTGCGGGACCTGCGTGGTTTTGCCCGAACCCGTCGGTGCGGAAAGGATTAGCCGGTTGCCGGAACGCAAGGCGCCGGCAATGGATTCATGGATTTCCCAAATGGGAAGGGAGGTCGCTGGCACGGAGAAAAGCGCGGCGTGGCTTCAGGCCCTGGGCGCACGGGCACACCTGGAATCAAACGTGACGCAGCACAATCGCGACGAGCGTGACGATCAGCATCATTCCCGCAGGCATGAACTTGCGGGTCTTCGCCAATCGAATTCCGAACACCACAAACAGGATGGCCATGAGCACATCGGCGAGGCCGCGAGCTGTGCTGGGAGTGAGGAAATTGGGAATCGCAGTCAGCATCAGCAGGGCCGCAAAGGCAATCGACATGATCAGCGACACCTGGCTTTTCCCTTTGAAAAAGCCGATCAGTCCGCCAATCACGAGCAGCACGATATAAATCCAGAGAACTTTCGTGGCGAAATCTTGCATCCGCGAAGAGTGCCTCAACCCGGCGCGACGTCCAAGCCCAGAATCTCGCCCCCTTCGCATTCGACAGTGATCTCAAACGGGCGGCAGCAAACTTCGCAATCGCTCGTGAATCGCTGCGAGCCCTGGCGCGTGTCGATCATGACAGTCGACTCCTGCCCGCAAAAAGGGCATTGGATGGATTCGGGAATTTCCATGCGCCACCACTACTGCGTTGGAGTTGCCCGCACAAGCGCAGGAAAAGGATTGAGTCACGGGATGTTTGTTTCCAAATTCACCCGCTATCTCGAATCAACCTATGGCAACGCTCGAAATCAAACCGGCCGGCTCGTGCAAATATGATCTGCTTGCGCTTGGAGAAATCATGCTGCGCCTGGATCCTGGAGAAGGACGCATCCGGACGGCACGGCAATTCACGGTGTGGGAAGGCGGTGGCGAATACAACGTGGCGCGCGGGTTGCGCAGATGTTTTGGATTGAATACGGCCGTGGCGACGGCATTTGCCGATAACGACGTGGGCCGCCTGCTTGAGGATTTTGTCCTGCAGGGGGGCGTTGCCACCGAATTTGTAAAGTGGACGCCTTTCGACGGCGTTGGGCGCGTCACACGCAATGGGCTGAACTTCACGGAAAGAGGATTCGGAGTGCGCGGTGCTGTGGGCATTCCTGATCGCGGGAATACGGCGGCCAGCCAGTTGAAGCCTGGTGATTTTGATTGGGATTATATTTTTGGCAAGGCAGGTGTGCGCTGGCTTCACACAGGCGGCATCTTCGCTGCCTTGAGCGACACAACGCCGAAACTGGTCATCGAAGCGGTGCAGGCGGCGAAACGTCATGGCACGATCGTGAGTTACGATCTCAATTATCGCCCGTCGTTGTGGAAAAGCATTGGGGGACAGAAGCGGGCGCAGGAGGTGAACCGCGAGATTGCACGGCATGTGGACGTCATGATTGGCAACGAGGAGGACTTCACCGCGTGCCTTGGTTTCGAGGTTGAAGGTGTTGATGAGAACATCAGCTCAATTGATGTGAAGGCGTTTGAAAAAATGATTGAAAAGGCGGTCAAGACATTCCCGAATTTTCGCGTCACGGCGACGACCCTGCGCGCGGTGCGATCGGCCACCCGCAATGATTGGAGTGCCATTTGTTGGGCGGACGGGAAGTTCTTCCAGGCGCCGAACCGGCCCGACATGGAGATTCTCGATCGCGTCGGGGGTGGGGACAGCTTCGCCAGCGGGCTGATCTATGGCTTCATGAAATTCAACGATCCGCAACAGGCTGTGGAATACGGCGCCGCGCATGGCGCCCTGGCAATGACCACGCCGGGAGACACTTCAATGGCTTCGCTGAAAGAGGTCGAGGCGCTGGTGAAGGGCGGGAGCGCACGCGTTCAGCGTTGACGCTGCGGGCGGCTGCGGACGAGAAGGATCCAATCGGCTGCTGTCGGTGCTGGCACTTTGATCGTTGCGGAACCCAGCACCGCAACGGCTTCGCGCGTCTCGCCAGTTCGCGGATTCAACCAGCGCAATCCAGGCATGTCGGGAATGGTTTCACTCGGAAGCTCGAGCACATCCTGGTCAGCGCAATAGTAAGCGCGAAACGTTTTGTTGGAATCCATTGCTAACGCAACGGAGGATGCGTCGGGGGATGCGATGCGCACTTCATGTTCTTCTTCCATCGAATCAAACAGCTCAGCTGCAATGCGCATCTGTTTCGCTCCCGGCAGGAACAGCGATCGCTGCCACAGAGGCAATTCGTCTTTGTTGACTGCGGTTGTATCCCAAATCGCGACGCCCTGGGCCTGGTAGGCAAAACCTCCGGCGGATCCCAGGAGCAAGGCGGGCCAAAGCTCCCGCCTGACGGCATCGGCCGTGACACGATGTTTCGAAGCCGAGAGGGCGTTTTCGTGCGCTGTCAATTCAACCAACACGGGGAGTCGAAGCTGTGCCCGAATCAATGGGTTCGTCAGGTTCCGGTTCGTACCCCTGACCAGCAATCCATCCACCCACGGCTCAGCATTCAATGCGAGCCGCTCGCGCGCGAGGATGGCGGTCACGTCTGGATGAGAAGCCAATTCCGCGCGCAGCAGGGTGTTCGAACCCGTGACGCGGAATTGATCGAAAATCCAGGCCACATCCCACGCATGCCAGCGGGCATTCGCGTAACGGAAGAGTGCCGCCGCCTCGGAGTCGCTCACGGAACGCGGCAACTCCAGGCGAATAGCGCACAGCAAGTCGCGGCTGTTCAGCAACGAAATCGCACGGTCAAGCCGCTGGAAATAGGAAATTGCCGGCTGCGCGCCGGCATGAGCGGAACGACTGCCAGGTTCCCTCGCAGGAATGGACAGGTGCACAGCGCTGAACTGCTGGTGCCAGCGCGTTTGCGCGTAAAACGCAAGGTCGTCGTGGGACGCGTGGATCGCCTGGATGCGAAGCGTGTCGGCTATCCAAAAAAATGGTGAGCCATCGCGATGTTGGAATTTTCCTGTTCGCGGTTCACCCACCACGGGACCATGCCGCGAAAAGCGGGTTTCGGCCGAAGGGGCAATGCATACGAATTGCCCGCTGATCCGCAAGCCGCTGTTGGCCGGATCAGAGGAGCGCGTCACGTACTTCCAGTTTCCCGCCTGATCAGGCTTGAAACGGAGGCGCCAGGTTCTGCCGCCATCCCAGAACCCGTCAATCAGGCTGGTTTCGCCTGAGGGAGATGTGAATTCCGCCTGGAGGGAACAATCGGCCGATGGGGAATCATAGGTCGTGCTGCTGCGCAGGGTCTGTTCAAACACGCCCCACTTCGGAATGATCTGGACACCTGCGCCCTGAGCTTCCACGACCGCCCAGACCCACAGTGGAAGGAGCAGCGAGCGGGCAATCGTTCTGACGACTTGCAACAGAGGCGATTGCGGGTGGCTCATGGGATGGCGAGGTAAACGGATTACTTGAACGGAGTCAAATCACCTCCCGCAAAATTCATGGCAATCCGGTATTCACCCACTGGCTGACTTCCCCAGGCGCCGTCATCTTTTCAGACCGGACTGGGATTGGGCGGTGGATCTGCCAAGGGTTTGCCCGGGCTGTGTTCAGGGGAAAAGCCGGGGTTTAATTCTAGGGACTCCCGGATTCCGATGAGCACGGACTTTTGATCTGATGTGCTTTGCTTATGAGAAACCTCATCCTGGCGTTGATACTTGGCCTCCCGCTCGGAGTATTCGGAACGGAACGTCTTGCCGCGTTGTCGATGCTGGAGACCGGCAATAATGACCGGGCGATTGGAAGAGCAGGGGAGGTCAGCCGTTACCAGGTGCTGCGCCGCGAATGGCGGAGTGTCACGAATTCGGTGGCCTATACCGATTCCGAGACAGCCCGGCATGTCGTCCTGGCCATCATGCAGAAACGCGTCAAGGCATTCCAAGCCGCATACGGCCGTCTCCCAAACGATTTTGAGTATTACGGCTTGTGGAACGCGCCCTCGCAGGTGCTCAGGGGCCGTGTCAGCCGCGTGGTGGCCGAGCGCTGCCGCCGCTTTGCCAACCTCTGCGAACGCGAACAGCAACTCGCACAAGCTTCCACGCGCAAAGTTTTCTAACCGCCCTCAGATGGCAAGCGCCCTGCTTGCCTAAGTCCTCGCCACTCATCCGACGCGACTGCTCCGCGCAGGAGTGCGCTGAAGCCAATGAACCTGCCGATACCGGAAACGTTCAACAGCCTGTGGGCGAATCTGCCCAACCGGGTTCGTATTGCTGAAACCACAGTGCGCGCCTGGTTCGGCCGGGAAATCGCCGACGCACGCTTCTACTACACCCGATTCCGAGCCGAGAACGGCGATGCCTTGAATCAATTTCGATTTGGCATGCTCTTCGAAACCGGGCATCGCGTTTCGCAATCGGATTACGAAGCCCACAAGTGGTTTCTTCGCGCGGCCTTCCAAGGGTTGGTGGACGCGCAGGCGAAGGTTTCGGAATATCATCTTCTTGGCCGGGGAGTTCCACGGAATAACGAGGAAGCGTTTCGCTGGTGCCGCAAGGCGGCCGAAGCCGGACACGCTCCCTCGCAAGCGCAACTGGCACGGATGTACGCCCACGGAATCGGAGTAGAACGAAATCCGAAGGAAGCCAAAAAATGGGTCGGCAAGGCTGCCACGCAAAGCATCCAGATTCCAAAAGCGCTCCAGGTGGAATTAACCGCCTGCTGAGATCGCCAACCGCCTCCTGTTCATCACCTGCCGGAACTTTGCTGTTTGTAGATCCCTCATGCTGGTGTAGAGTGTCTTCGATTTATCCAAGCTTTTCGGGGCTCTGACGGTCCTCTGGGTTCGGCTGAATTCAAAGCCATGACCTACGCTCGAAAAATGAATCCTGTCCAGGAACAACGCCAGCGCGACCGCGAACGCCTCCTGCAGTCTCCCACCCTTGCAACCCAATATCCGAACCTCAAATCATTGAGCGTCGTCCTCGGCTATTTTGATGAAATGCGCATGTCCCACGCGGGACAGTTGCGGTATCGGGCCAACGTTGAGCACGCGAAGGTCATCCTGGAATTCAGTTGTCCCAGCACCACATGCCTCGGCGGAGGGTTCGATTTGAGCGAGGTTCTCCTCAACGCGGTGACATCCACCCGCAAGAGCGCGCAAGGCCAGTTACGCTGTGCAGGAATGCGGAATGTCGCGTCCAATGGCCAGTCGAACTGCCAGCATATGCTGAACTACAAGTTGAGCCTGGGTTACGCGAAATAAGAGCGGCGCCCGCTCTTGCAATCCATTCTATGTCTGGAACATATCGCATGCGGGATCTTTTGGAACTCCTGCTGCGCGAAAACGCGTGTGAGCTGCAGCTGAAATCCGGAACGTCGCCCTTCCTCAGCAGCGATTCCGCCCACCTGCCAATCGACGTCCCCGCACTGAGCGTCGGAGACGTTCATGAGCTGCTCCAAAGCGTGGCAAGTGCTGAGCAGCTCGCGGAGCTTGGCCGCTGCGGAGATTTGCGTTTCGTTTACCCGCTCCAGCACGGGATCCGGTTCTCGATCACGGCGACTCTCGACAGCGAGACTTCATGCATCACCGTTCGAAATCTTCAACGTTAGGACGGCCATTGCGGCCGCTCGCTTCGGGAGAAGATTCCTTCCCTTAAAAACTTCTGCATCCAAACAGCAGGGGACGGCGGATATAGTCGTGAAAACCGACGCATACCCTGAGTGGAACGCATCCGACATCAAGAGCCCGGCATTTCGGAAAACCGATCCGCGGCGGCGTCGTCAGAGGCTGAATGGAGCGAGGACGCACGGCTCCTGACGCAGGTCGCAAACGGAAAGGAGAATGCCCTGGCTGAGTTGTATCGGCGCCGCAGCAAACTCATTTATTCGTTGCTGGCGCGGATGCTGGACAATGAGATCGATGCGCAGGAAACGCTGCAGGATGCGTTCGTGCTGATTTGGAAACGGGCGCACCGCTACGATGGAGGCCGTTCATCGCCCCTTTCCTGGATGGTCATGCTTGCACACGGACTGGCTCGCGACCGGTTGCGTGCCGCTTCACGGCGGAACCGCAATCGCGCCGTTTTTGAACGCGAGATTGTTGCCTTGGAGATCGAGATCAACACGCCGCGGCCCGCTGAGCGGGATGAGCTGGCCCGGGCTTGTGCCGCTGCCCTGAATCACTTGCCGGAGGAACAGGGGCGTGCATTGCAGCTCGCGTTTTATCGCGGGTGGACCCATGAAGAAATCGCGGGCGCTCTCAACGAACCGCTCGGAACTGTGAAAGCGCGGATCCGCCGCGCTTTGCTGGCGCTGCGCAAAAAGCTCAAGGAATATGAATCCTGAATCTTCGGAAGACGAAGCATTGCTATACGTGCTGGGCGAACTCACACCCGGTCAGCGCCAGGAGTTTGAAGCCCGATTGGCGGAGTCCTCTGAGCTCCGTTCGCTGCTGCATGATCTCGAGGAAGGAACGGTCGCCGCTGCAATGGCTGCACCGCCGAAGCTGCCGCCGTCGGCGGCCTGGAAAGGGATTGAGAAATCTATTGCACAGCAACCTTGCGAACACGCCCGGCCGGCACGCTGGATTCAATTTTTGAAGAGCGGGTGGGCGGCCGCGGGCGCGTGTCTGCTGGGATGGATTCTTTATGCATGGTGGGTCGATGCTCCCGCCCGGCAATTAGGTTTGCCGCAGTCCACCAAGGAAACTCCGCTCGTTTCCAATTCATCGTTTCCTTCCAATGATCATGAACTCCCGGCGCCGGCGGTGCCCGCCAATGAAGCCGCTCATTCTTCGTACGAGCCTCAATCGCACGCCGCGGATGCGCTTCAGTGGCAGGTGAGAGCCCTCGAGAATCGTGTCGCGTATTTGTCCGAAGCGCTTGCCCGGCATCAGTCAGCGCTCAGCGAAACAAATCGCATCCGGTTTGTGCGCGCCTCCGGCACGTCCGCGAATGGCCAGGGCGCGGCAATCGCAAACCTTTCACCCGGATTGCAGCGTGCGTTGATGCTGGCAGTTGCCCGCCAGCTTGGCTGGAATTCCGGCGCCGATCTTTTTGAATCAAACCTTCCCCTTTCTGAAAAGTATCCCGGTGTTGATTTTGTCGATTTCGATCGAGGCACGAATGCAACATCCCGGCCGATCGCTGCGCAGCCTGCAATCCAAAGCGGAATGACTGATTCGGCCCCGACTGAGAATGCCGGGAGGCCAGAGCCTGCCGTTCCGGCATTCGTATCCGGCGAAACCCTCGTCGTGGCAATCGATTCCACCGTCGTGCCTCAAGGAAGCGAGCTGACTTTTTCAAATGGCGATGCATCGCAGACGATAGGCATGGCGTTCTTGGGTGAGAATCCGCTGGTGGCGACTCTTTCACTCTCTGGGTTCTCGAGCCGCACCTTCATTTTGACAGCAACCTCCGTGTCAGGTGTTTCCCAGGTGTTCCAGATTTCAGTCGAGGGAACGCCGCCGTGAACGCTTTTGTCGAACGCCCCACCACTCGTGAAAATTCTGCGAACTAAAGTATGAAAATTACATTCCGGTTTACTGCTTCTTCATTCGGCCTCGCGGCCGCGCTTTTTGCAATGACGGCCCACGGGCAGGGAGTGTTCCAGGCAAGCCTGGCAACCCCGCCCGACGGCGGCGCGCAGCTCAGTACCGGCCGGTTCTGGGGTCGTGTCAGCGGGAACGAAATGGAATTTATGGCGGTGCTGTTCCAGGGCTTCGCGGGAATGTCCGAAGGCTTGGCGCCTGCGCTGATCGCCGATGGCACCGTCGTGTCATTTTCGCTTGGGCAAGGAACCGCTGCGGCGCTGCATGGTGGCTACACAGTGGCGGATCGCAATCCATTCGTGCCCTGGACTCCGCCGTTTCAGTACGACGAAGACGGCAATCCTTACCTGATTGATAACGCGTCCATTCGTTACGCCACGATTTACTCGGGCACCATTTCCCTCCCCGATGGCTTTCTTGAAGCGTTGATGAGAGGCGAGGGAGTGGTTCACCTGAATGACTTTTACGTGGGAACGATCGCAGCCGTTCCGGAACCGTCCACATCGGTCTTTGTCTTCATCGCGGCAACGGTCTTCGTAGTTCGCAAAGCGCGCGGTCCGCGGCCGTAGAGCTTCGCAAATTGCTCGAGCAAGGCGCAGGCGCGCGCCTGGTTTAGAGATGCGATGTCCAAAACTTCGTCGTGGCTGATCGGGTTGCGGGTCATGCCTGCGGCGAGATTGCTGATGCACGAAAGTCCGGCAACCCTGATGTTGCACGCGCGAGCCACAATCGCTTCGGGCACGGTGCTCATGCCGACTGCGTCGGCGCCGAGCCGTCGAAATGCCACAATTTCCGCTGGTGTCTCATAAGTGGGTCCGCTTACTGCCAGATAAATTCCCTCACGCAGGAGAACGCGACCTCGGGAAGCTGCAGTTTTCAGGAGCTTGCGAAGTCTGCTGTCATAAACTGCGCTCAGGTCCAGGAACTGCGGTGGTGTTTCCGCTATGTTGGATCGAAGGGGATTCACGCCCATGAAATTAATGTGATCGCAGATGGACATGAAATCGCCTGCCCGGAAATTTCGATTGATCCCGCCCGCCGCATTCGTCAGCAGCAGGTCGGTGATTCCGTAACATGCCAGCACTCGAATCGGGAACGTGATCTCTTCCATTGAATGCCCTTCATAGAAGTGGGAGCGTCCGCTCAATATGAGAATCGGAGTTCCTCCCAATCGCCCGATGTGCAGGTTCCCGCGATGACCTTGAACCTGCGTTCGGGGGAAACCCGGGATGCGGTCGTATGGCAGCGTTGCGTCGATGGCCATGCGGGTGGCGGCTTGAGCGAAGCCGCTGCCGAGCATGACCGCCAGTCTTGGACGAAACGATGACGCGTTCCGGATCAGTGCCGCCGCGCCATGTTCCTGCGGAAACCGTTTCATGTTGAATCAGCTTAGGAGGGTTCGCGGTTTGGAATCGACAATATCAATGATCAAAGTTGTGGGCTGATCGCTATGGACTTTCGAGACTCGCTGGAGTAGAAGCAATCCGTTCCCACCACTTGTCGACGTCTGCATCAACGCAGGCGCCACGCCTTTTTGCAATCGGGCGACAGCCCACAAAGAAAGTTTTATCGATGAAGTGGACTCATGTGGCGATCAAGACGGTGTGCGTTGTTGGCTCGTTTTTTTTGTGCGGTGCGCACGCGCAGGTTCTGACCAACGGCGTGCTCCAGGCGGGGGCTCTCGCCGTAAACACCACGAACTCCTATACGTTTGCGGCCAACGCAGGTGACGCCTTGCTGTTGCGTGCGGGCGCGCCGGCATTTCGTCCGCGTTTGGATGTTTACAATCCGGGCGGGATCCGAATCGGCGCAGCCGCCGGGGCGTCCAGCAGCGCCAACGACGCGCTGCTGGTCCTGCGCGCAACGAACTCAGGGATCTTCACGGTTTCCTTCAGCGCTTTTTATGGGAACGCCAGCGGAGACTATTCCATCACGCTCGGTCGCGTTCCTGGCGATTTCGTGGTTTCGGCGGGCGACCAGGGCGGTGAACTGACGAACGGTTTTGCGTCGGCGGCTGCAATTGCGTTGGGCGATCTTGATTTGTGGCGGCTCGATGCGGATGCGGGAGACACAATTGCCATTCGCGTGGGCGCGCCAGGTTTCCGTCCGTATGTGCTGTTGTATGGGCCGAATGGCGTCGCCGTCGCTGAAAGCGCGGGCGCAACGAGTTCCGCGAACGATGCGGCATTGATGGTGCGCGCGACCAACGGCGGAACGTTCACGGCAGTCGTCCAAAGTTATTATGACGACGGTGCGGGCGGCTACACCATCAACCTGGCGAAGTCAGGAGGCGAGATCATGGTTGCAGCGGGAGATGAGAGCGGACCGTTGATTAATGGTGCAACGACTTTGGGGAGCATTGAACTCGGGGATATTGACGTTTGGGAATTCACGGCGGACGCGGGTGAGAACGTGTCGATTCGTGCAGGCGCGCCGACGATGCGGCCGTGGCTTGCCGTGATCGGGCCGAACGGCGCATTGCAGGATCAAGGTTTCGGCGCCGCCAGCGGCGCCAACGATGCAAACGTTTCTTTTGTGACCACGAACGCGGGGACGTTCAGGGTACTGCTGCAAAGCTATTATGATGACAACACAAGCGATTACGCGCTGACGCTTGCAAAAGTGCCGGGTGTGTTTGTGGTTTCGCCGGGGGACGAGGGCGGCGAACTGACAAACGGAGTCGCGGCACTGGGAACGAACACTCTTGGGGACCTGGACGTGTGGAGTTTTTCAGCGATGGCCGGCGATCAGTTGGTGCTCCGTGTGGGCGCTCCGAACCTGAGGCCGTGGCTGCGCTTGTTCGGGCCGACCGGAAAGTTGCTGGGAGAGAACTTCGGTTCCGTAAGCAGCGACCACGATGCCTATTTATCAGTGCGTTCCACGAACAGCGGTGTTTTTACCGTGCTCGTGCAAAGTGTTTACGATGACGCCGCAAGCCCTTACTCCCTGACGGCCGTGCGTGTTCCGGCCACCATCTTCGTGGGCGGCGGGGATGAAGGCGGATCCATGACAAATGGCGCGCAGCATCTTGCCACCAACAGTTTGGGGGACCTCGATGCCTGGACGTTTCTGGCGCAGGCAGGGGACACGGTGCTTCTGCGCATGGGTGCGCCCCAATTCAGGCCGCGCATGGATGTTTACGGTCCTTCGGGCGAAGTGTCTGCGACGGCGTTCGGCACGCTCAGCAGCGACAACGACGCAGGGTTGAGTTTCGTCGCAACCAACAGCGGGATCTTTACTGTTGTAGCCCACAGTTATTATTTGGACGGCACGGGGGAGTATCGGATCAACCACGCGAGAATTCCGGCGCCCTTTGTGATTCACGGCGGTGACGAAGGCGGGTTGCTTGCCGGCTCTTCGCAGGAAGGCACGATTGAGTTGGGCGACCTGGACGTCTGGCGCTTTGGTGCTTGTCGCGGCCAGTTGATAACCCTCGTGTGTAACGAAGCTCCCGGCAGTTCTGCGCTCACTCCGCGCATCAGGCTCTTTGGCCCCAGCGGAGTTCAAGTGGCGAGCGTGAGTCATGTGACATCAGCCGTGTTGAACTATTTTCCAACCAACACCGGGATCTTCACTGCGGTCATCGATGCTGCGGCAGCAGACCAGACCGGAAGCTATCAACTCACGGGAAACGGACTTACTGACGAGTTGAGCCTTTGCGTGCCGCGGGTTGCGGGTTCCACCGTGACGATCGAAGGCCTGGGAGGAAATGCACACGGCGCGTATGCGCTCGCCACCACCACCAACCTGGCCACAAGCGGCTGGCAGAGAATTCAAACAAACCATTTCAACCTGCTGGGAAATTTTGTCGTGACGAATGTTTTGAACGTCGCGGAACCCCAACGCTATTTCCGTGTCTTGATGCTCGCGCCGTAATGCAGGCCTGGAATCACCCGCGAATGAATGTTGTTCTCCGCGCTGCGGCGTCATTTCACCATCCGTAAAAATACGAGGGAACATACGTACCATCAGGTATTTATTCTTAACATTAGATTGGTAGAGTCGCGGGGTGTGGACGGTCCGTAGCATCCATTGAACAGCATCGCCTCCATCTTAAACGTGGCGGGATTCAACCTCGCAGGAACCTCGAGCGCTGCCCGCCCATCGCTCAATGGACTTCGGCGTGTCAGCGGCAGACCGGCTTTCCTTTTTGCATTCTGCTGCTTTCTTGCAGTCACGCATTTTCAAGTTCAACCCGCATGCGGACAGGGGCGGACTGTTCTTGATACGACTGGTGGCGGGCCATTGATCAGCGCGCAGATTGCGGTGTCTGATGGAAGCCTGGCCATCGAACGCATCTCGTTTCTCTTTGGCTTCACCACGGATGAAACCCAAACGCCCGGGGAGTTTCTCGATTCGCTGACGGCCGCCTTGTCGGATGAAACGTCCATCACCTTCATGCCGATCGTGACGGTTGATGCGGCCACGGTTCTGTGGGCGCCTGGGGGAGACGGGACTGTGCCGGTTTCGGATTCAGATTTGGTTCGTGAAGAAATTGCCTATCCCCTCGACGCTCCCATGCTGGCGACACGAAGGTCGTGGCGTGTCGAGTTTTTGGTTCCAGACAATTTCCACGGCGCGCCGCTGTTCCTGTATTTCGACCTGTTCAACAACGGCAACAGTATGGGTTCCGCAGCATGGTTCGACGACGTCGTGGCGATTCCGGTTCCTGAACCTGCAGGCGCCAGCCTGATATTGATCGGGGTTTGCTGCAGGGCGATTTTCAAACGAAGGGACCCGGGTTGAATCGAAGCTGGACGATTCGGGGATTGCTGCTGGCGTTGTTGTTTCACATGTGCGTGGGGAGTGTTTCCGCACAGGCTCAGACGCGCGAATTCTCAATTGGGCAGGCCACGCTCATTCTCGAAGACGTCACCACGGATGCCGCGGTGTATCTCACGTCGATGCGCCTGAACCGTGCGCTCGGCGTCTGGAATGTCGAGGCGACGGTCAGCAACAAATCCGATCGGGTGCTTGCGGGTCCTCTCATTTTATTGGTCGATGCCTTCACAGGGACCACCGGCCCGCGGCAGCCTGACGGCACGTCCGTTGGAAAAGGATTCTACGACCTCTCACGTCATCTCACCGCCAGCGGTCTCGCGCCTGGCCAGAAATCGGCTCCGCGAACCTTGACGCTCGGCATGGGAGGAAGCGGCAACCCTGGGCTGGTCACGCGGATCTACGCCAGCGCGCCGGTGATTCCTGCTGCGCTTGCGGTGACGCGGTCTGTCGACGATATCGGACGCCCGCTGCCGGCCGTAAAAATGGAAATCGGAGGCCCTGCAGGCGCGGGTATCAGGGAGACGGATCCTGATTCAGGCGTGGCGTCATTTGGCCAGGGGCCTGGCACTCATATCGTGAAGTTCAGCCGCGACGGGTATTTGCCTGTGTGGAGGCAACGGACTCTTTCGTTGCAGAAGATCGAGGTGATTCCCAACCCCAGGCTCACGCGCCGGTCGACGAATTTGTTCAATATCCTGCCCGTCCAGGCGGCGGCGGCCAGCAATATCACGGCGGGAATTCAAGTGCAGATCCCGGCTGGGGCAGTGAACCAGAACGCGACGCTTGCGATTACACCGCTGACGGGCCAGAACCTGCCCGCGTTCCTGCCGTTAGGCTGGAATCCAGTGCGGGCATTCTGGATCGAGGTCTCGACCGCATTGATCAAACCGTTGAATGCGAGCCTGCGGCCGATTGCAACGATAGGTGCGAATGAGTCGGCAACGCTGGTGCGATGGGATGAAAACCAGCTGCGCTGGATCGCGGCGCAGTCGGTTCCCGGGAACGGAACGAATGCCGTGAACGTTGTGCTGCCGGATGTCGGCGCTTATGCCCTGGTCGTTCCCGACGCGGGCGAAGTGGCGCCGTCGCCAGCCGTTGCAGGCCAGCCGCTCGGCGGCAGCAGCATTCCTGAAATCAATCTGGCGGGATTGACCGCGGAAGGGTCGGTCACTCCTGCGTCAAGCCCGGCGAGTCTCGTGCCTGATGAGGTGACCGGGCTCGCGAATGTGACCTTGAAGCATGGAACCCGCCGCCTTCCGAGCGGGTATCTCCTTCGCTGTGAAGTCACGGAGAATTACCTGCTAAGCGACGGCAGCATCCGACTGACCCCGCAGTATGAGCATTTTGTGGTTGGTTATCAGAGGCCTGGCGACCAGGACCCCTTCACGCTTCACGCTGCGTTTCCCATGCGGCCGCTGCTTCTCTTTGGGCCTGAGCAATTGGAAGCGGCAACCGTCCGTGTGGATGTGCTGCCGGAAGGACCGTTCGAAGGGCAGGTTCTCAACGAACACGGCGGGCTGGTGGTTAGCAGCGGCGTGCGTTTGCTTGCTGGAACCGGCGAGTTAACGGGGCCCAGCGCGCTGCGGTTGCGCCGCCTTGATTCATTCGTGCTGACCAATTTGATAACTGAGGGCAGCAGCATCGTTGCTGCATTCGAGCTGACGGTGGATCGCGCAACACTGAACGACAGTTTGAGCACACAACTCACTGGCGCACCCACGAACAGCCTGTTTGTGCTTGCGCGGTTGCTGAGCGAAACAGGGTTTTACGGTTTGCAGCCGGTCGAACGATTGCAGAGCGATGGGTCGGGAAGCCTTCAAAGCCTCGAACCTGCAACGGGCGAACGCCTCCCGGGCTTGCGTGGATCGGGACAGTTCGTGCTGATCCAGGTCGCAGTGCCGCAGGGGATTGTTGCAGGCATTGCGCGCAACGGGCTGGGTCAGATCCAGGCAGGGATGCCCGTCCGCATTGCTGGTCTGCCGTGGCTCGCGATCAGCGACGTAAACGGACGGTTTCAACTGGTCAGCCCAAGCGGTCCGCACGAGTTGAGCCTTCTCGATCCGACAACCGGCGATGCCGGGTTTGAAGACATCGTTGCGGGTGGCGCAGGGTCGGTCGTGTTACGTGACATTTCAGCGGCTCCGAGCGGTCCGCGCGTCAGCGCCATTACTCCCGTTCACAATGCCGTGCGTGTGCCGCGCGTGGTGAGTGTCGTAATTCGCTTCAACGAGCCTGTCAATCCGGGAACGGTGATCGGGAATGCCATTCAACTGGTTGGTGCTGACAATAGCGTGGTGCCTGCTGCCTTGACGCTGAACCTGAAAAACACGATTGCCACGCTGAGCCCCGCGGTTTCGTTGGAACCGAACGTGGTGTATCGCGTGAAGCTGGCGGAAACCATTGCTGACTCGACAGGGCTCGGCTTGCAGGGTCAGACCGAATTCACGTTCACGACTGTGCCATTGAGCACGCGCGATCCAGCAGCGCAACTCATTGTTTACGAGCCGGGAGCGACCAACGTTCCCGCCGAAGTGCTGGCTAAGATTCCTGCCTATGAGCCGGGCGCCGACCCGCTGGCGATCGTCGTTCGCGGAACTCCTGGAACTGCGGACCCTGAGGTGCCGGTCATTCTCGTGAATGAAAGTTCGGGTGAAACCACCACGGTGTTAAGCAGTCCGGATGGAAGCTTCGCGAGTGTCATCAGCGGAGCGGAAGAGGATTTTGTCAGCGCCACGTTCATCAACCTGAACGGGACGCGGGTTTATGTGCCGGTGAGCCGGCAGGAATTCGATAACGGATTTGTCGGATTGTATCGCAGTGGCGGAATTCTTGAAGCGGTGAGCGACGGAGGCCCCGTGCGGGTTTACGTCCAGCCGGAATCGCTGCCGACGCGTTCGAAATTGAAACTCCAGACGCTCACGGCGGCGCAGCTCCAGGCAGCGTTGGGCGGCGTGACACCTGAGGCCGGTGTGCTCGCCGGCCCGGCAGTGACCTTGAACGTGGATGGCCCGTTGCCTGAACTGCCCGTGCAGGTGCGATTCCCAGTGGATTTGATTGCCGCAGGTTTTCCGACCAACGAAATAGCGTCCGCAACGAATGTGGCGGCGGTCATCGCACTGGTGCGAAACCAGGATGAGATCAGGACGTTCGAAGTCCTGGATCAATTGTTGTTCACGCCGCAGACCCAGGAGGATGGCCTGGAAAGGCGCAAGGGACACCTGAATGCCAATGGAGATGCCGAGCAGGTTGCGGCCGGGTTTCTCGATACCGCGGTCGGAGTGATCATGCCCGCGCTCGGGCGGTCGGCGTTGCCCGTGCAGATCGGTTTCAACCAGGTGCTGGTGCCGTTGTTGTTTGGGCCTCGGCCGGTCGTCGTGAAGGGGAAGGTATCAGCACTGCCTTATGACATGGCGGTGGGAC
Organism: Verrucomicrobiia bacterium; assembly: GCA_035629175.1. Taxonomy (NCBI): domain Bacteria; kingdom Pseudomonadati; phylum Verrucomicrobiota; class Verrucomicrobiia; species Verrucomicrobiia bacterium. Next base: position 289,046 of record DASPIL010000096.1, read on the forward strand.
TGCAGCAGGCCGGCGTGTTCAACCAGGTTGCCAACTTGCAGACCGGATCGGGAACCGTGGACGTGCCGTTCCAGCTGGCCCAGACGATGGGATTTTTTGATTTCGGCCTGGCCATCGGAACGGCGCAAAACATTGTAAGCGTCACCTACACGGCGTTCCACCAGCAGGCCATTGTCAATTCGCAGCCGCTGAGCGGCGCATTCATCGCGCTGAGGTTGAGTGGCGGCGGGGTGCAACCACAACCGGGAAGGTTGTTTCCAGGAATGGTCTACGCCACGACCGGCGCGGATGGATACTTCCTCACCGTGGCTCCGGCCGCTGGCGCCAACTACCTTGTTACTGCGTCGCATCCGCGGTTCCGCGGTTCACAGACGCAGCCAGTGAATCCGATTTCCACGATTCCAGGCCAGCAGGGAGATCTCAGTCTGGCGGGCGCAGTATACAAAACCTTCTTTTTCACGGTGCCTGCAGAGTCGGAAACGCCCCCGACGTTCACCATCGCGACGGTGCCTGTGCAGCCGGCGGCGGGTCATCCGGCGCAATTGATCATCAATGCGTCGCAACCCGTCGCGGCGCCCAAGATCAGGGTGAGAATCCTTTCCATCGGCGAAGTGAACCTGCTGACGGGCCAGGCTGAAACCAATGTGCAGCACTCGCTGAATAACATTGTCGAGACCACCACCGGAAACAATGCGCGGTGGACTGGAACGTTAAGCGTGGACAAACCGGTGCTGGCGAAACTCCATGTGAAGATTGAGGGACAGAACTTCAACCAGGAAGCGTTCATTCCGTATCAGATCGCCTTTACCGGGCCGAGGCCCGTGATGCCCAGTGGCGACATTCCGCGTCCCGACACGAACGATGTGCATGGTCCATTGGTTGTGGAAACACAGCCAGTGGAAAGCGGGTTCGTCGGTGAGGACGGCCAGGTCATCATTCATTTCAACAAGCCGATCGACCCATCACTCACCAACGATTTAAGTGGAATTGTTTTGAGCGGCGGCAGTACTGACGTGACACCCATCGTGCGGATCACGGCAAGCCAGAGAACGTTGATTCTTCAATATCCGGGCCTTACGGCGAATGAATCCTACCGTCTCACGATTTCGGGTCAGTCCGTGCGTGACCTTGCTGCACAGCCCCTCGATCAGCTCCCGGCAACTTCGGACGCCGACAGTTTCACCATGACATTCCGAACCCCTGCGGCGGCGGAGGCGGAGCTTCCGGGCGTTGCCGATGGGCGCGGCGCCGTGATTTCTGGAAACCGGCTTTACGCCTTGGACCATGATCCCCAGAACAGTCATTTGAATGCTTATGACATCAGCATTCCGCTGCAGCCGCGGTTGCTAAGCCGGACGCGGTTGATTGGCCAGCCGCGCGATCTCGTGGTGGTGCCGCACTACCACTTCAAGCGCAACATTCATTCACCAACGGAGATAAGCGATGTCGTCGCTGTTGTCGGTGGCGATCTGGATGCGCGGATTGATCGCGGCCTGGGAACCACGGTGAGCGTGCGCGGACAATATCTTTGGGTGTTGAAAATGGGCGATGGGACCTCGCCTGAAATTCTTGCGTCGCCGATCGTCAGTTTTCGAGTGAGTTCCGCGGTGACCAAGATTCGCTGGGCTCCCCCGTATCTGGTTTATCACGAGTATGGGCAGGATGTGCAGATGCTGGGCTTTGTAAAACTGCAGGAGATGCTGATCGGTTTCGGCTCGGATCAATTGCAACGTTCCACTTTTCCAACGGCCCAGCAGCGCAAGGAGGAACATGACGGGAAGGACTTGAACGGGGACGGTGATTATGTGGATGCGGAGGAAGTGCTGCCCTTGCCAGATGCGGCCCCGGTGGAGTTTTACGGCAAGGCGCACAATCTGGTGCTTCAGGGGACCACGCAGAAGATTCTCGATTTTTCAGTTTCACGGGGCGGCGCCGATGTGGGAATTACGCTTCGGAATGGCGTGATGTTGGGCGGGCAGGGGCAGGCCAACGGTCCGCCGTTGCCGCCGATGTATCGAACGTTGATGCGTGGCGGGATCCCAATGGATATCCCCAATCCAGTAAGCGGGATGTATGTGTTCGACAAGGCGGCCTATCCACGATGGGTGACGCTTGTCCCCAACCTGCCCATCAATGTGGGCGGTTTCCGCACAACGATCGCTGCGGCCCTCGTTTCGCTTCAGCCCGACTTCGATGCGACGCAGAAGCTGGCAGTGATCAATGTCTCATTTCCGCTGGAGCCGCGGCTGGTCAGCCTCATTCCGATTCCGGAATCTTTGCTGGGTGGGGCGATTCAATCTGTTTCATTTGTTGATGGATCGGTCGAGGTGGCGGGCAGCCGGAATATTCTCCTGTTGAATCCGCTGGAACTTGGAAATTCAAACGCTCCGTCAGGGCAGTTGCATCCCTCCATTGTAAGCCTGATCCCTAATGCGGGTGCCGGCAGCCGCAGCGTGGGCTCGACCGATTACGGCGTTCGCGCCATTGCGGATGGCGCTCGTGCTTCCGTGGTTCAATCGCCGCCCCAGATGCTGTTTGTGAGTTTCCCATCCGTCTCGCAGTTGCCCGTTCCAGCGGGGCTGGCGGCAGTCGGGGATGACGGGCTTGCTGAGCTGCTCGGGGGAATGCGCCCCGCGTTTAACCTGGCGCCGGCGCGAGTGCGTGACGAGCCGACATTGTTTCTGACTTCGGATTTGGAACCGACCCCGAATCGCGCGCTGCATTATTACGTTCTTGTTACGGCGCCGGGAACAGCGGGATCTCGAATCGAACTCGGATTGGAATCGTTGAATCCCGCGGGGCGTCCCCTGTCGAATCCCGGTGCGGGATTCGCGCCAGTGCGCGCGGTGTCGGATGGGACACAGGAGGCGATCGGCCAGCGCCCGCGCGAGTCGTGCGGCGCGATCATCCGATCCTTGCCAGCGTGGAGGTTAAGTCACGACCCCAAGAGCCCGTTTTACAATCGATATTTGTCCAGGCCATTCGCCTTGGTGACGGAAACGGTCTCTGATGACGAACTGGCGCACTTCAGAAGCCAGATCGATCGTGAAATCCTGTTCAGCGGCGCTGGGTTGCGGGCGTTTATTGAACCCGGCCTGGCAACGCACCCCGATGCGGGACCCGTCATCGGAATGTTTGCAGCGCGGATTGATCCCCGGAAGAAACAGATTTTTCCAATCGGCTCCGCCAATGCCTACACGATCAATCGTGATTATATCGTTGGCAATAATCCGCCGCCGACTGGAGGTTCGTCGCCGCTCGAGGACACGTATGGAACCATCCAGGCACACAGTGGCGAATTAAGGACGGCTGACGTGGACCTCTCGGTGCCCAGTCCGCGAATGCCCATCGGCATTCTTCGGGTGATCGGCAACCAGGACACGTATGAAGGTCCGTTCGGCGTGGGATGGGACTTCAACTACAACCAGAGGCTGACGATTCTGGATCCGCTGACATTCCCGCAGGGACTTCAACTGCCGCTCGTCGTGCGGGAGAACCAGGACCTGAGCGATATTGCTGGCAGCCAGGATGTGTTGTTCAACGACGGCCAGGGACGGGTGATGCATTTCCGCTGGGTTGGAACGAATACGCCGCCAGAGTACGAACAGGATCCGCTTGTGAACGAGTTCAATTACGCGAACGTCGTTTCGGATTTCTATCTGCCCCAGCCGGGATTGTTCAACCTGCTGGTGAAGTTCAAGGATGGCCGATTTGAGCGGCTGACGCCCGCCGGAGTTCGCTACCGCTATTCGCCTTCGGGCCGCCTTGAGACGATCATTGACGCGTATCCACAGAACCGGCACGAGCTGCAGTATGATCGCAACGGCTGGCTTGTAAGGATCGATGACAAGTCTGTTTCAGCGCCCCGCTACGTGGAGTTTGGGCATTTCAGGAGACGCGATAGCGACCCGGACTTCACGGCTGGCCTGGATGAGAACACATCGAATTCGTACCACGAAGGATTGATTTGCCGGCTGCGCGATCATGCGGGCCGCGACGTGTTGTTTGAGTACGATGCTCAGGGATTCCTGATCAAACGACTCGACGTGGAAGTGGAAGGGGAGAACGGCGGGTTTTCGGGGCGAAGCCAGACGGTTTACACTTACGCGAATTGCAGGCTGGCGAGCATCTCAGCAACCGAGGATGGCACACCCTGGGTTTCCGCAGTCAATGTTACAGGCAGTTCGGGCAAGCCCGTGGCACAAGCGACAACCGGAAATTACGGCGATGTGCAGATCACAGTCTCCCCGGATAATTCGGCGAAGACGGTGGGATCAGATACCAGTTCCGTTCAGGTCGGGGACAGCACATCGGTGGAGCGCACGTTTGACGACCGCGGCAACCTGAAGTCCGTAACCATTGCCGGTCCGGGCACGCCGCCCGCGAAGCAGGAGCGCTTAAACACGGTGGACGGCCTGCCCCGCTTCATCCGGCATCCCGAAGGCAATACGGAGACGATGGGTTACGACAGTGAAAACCCGGTATTCCGATCGCGCGGAAACCTGTTGTCGGTAACGGTGGATCCTGGACCGCGAGGCGGGACGGGCTACACGAAAACGTTCCGGTATGATGCATCTTACAACCAGCAATCCGGCGCGCAGGTGGATGCCAATGGTTTCGAAGTCACTTACTCGCTGACGTCAGACAAGCGTTCCGTGCAGGCCATCGACTACAATGGTGATGGCGAAGTAACGATGAGTTACAACTCGCTCGGGCAGGTCACGGGCACCGTGGATCAGGACGGCGTTGAGCAGACAACGGACTATGACGCCAGCACGGGGTTTGTGCGGTCGGAGACCACCGGTGAAATCACCTACACGTACACCTACGACGGAAGCGTGGCATCGCAGTTGGGGCGTCCAGCTTCGATACGACCGCCCCTTGGGACTGCAACGACCTTCGTTTACAACAATCGCATGCAGCCGGTGGAGGTTTCGCGCGGCCCCCTGGTGACGCGAACGGCTTACGATGAAATCGGGCGGGCGGTTTATTCCTTCCAGGATGTTGGCGACGGAAAGCAGCTCGTCACGCGCCGCGTGTTTGACGCGAAAGGTTTTCTCAGAACGACGACCGTGAGCGGCGTGGAGGTTGAAGGCGCGAACAGCTCGTTCTCGACATTGTTCACCCCGGATGCGCGTTCACGCGTGGAGACCATCACTCATCCCAACGGGACTGTTCAGAGTTACAGGTACGATGCCCGCGGCAACGTCGTCGAATCCACGTTCGGCGATTACGTCGAGGCATTTGCATACGACCTGAATAATAATGTGCTGAGTGTTCGGCACGGCGGGGAGGTCGTGCGGACCTATGCCTATGACGGTTTGGACCGTGCGAAGACCGTCGTCAGGAAAACAGGCGCGCAGGATTACGTCCAAACGCGCTCCTTCTATCGCGGCGGCGAAGTGCAATCCGATCTGCTGGCGGATCCGGTTTTCGGGATAATGCGGCAGATGTCATATCCTTCGATAGACGCGCTCGGACGGCATCAGGAGGTGAACGTCCAGGGAAATGTGATTTCGCCGCGGTACACCTATTCCTATGCGCCATTGGTCAATGAAGTGACGAGCCCGCGGATGGTTGCGCGGACAGAGTGGAACGCTTCTGGAAATGTGACCGAGTATTCCGATCCGAACCGGCGGATCAGCCTGGTTCGCGATGAGAGCGGGCGGGTTTTCAGAATGGATAGTGTGGAGGATGGAGTGACCTATTCTCAAACCTATGGCTTGAACGACCTGGATCAACGCACCTCGCTCAGCGATCTCGCAGGTCTTAAGTTTTCGTACGAGTCACGCGCCGACGGGAACTACAAGAAGATCACCAATCCTCGCGGCAACAGCGCCACGTTCGAGCATACCGCCCTCGGTGAACTTCAACGGAAGAGGCGTGCCGACGGCATGGAGGTGCATTACAGGCACGATACACAACGGCAATTGGTTTATGAGGGTGATCCCGCCGCGGGATTCAAGTTCGACTACGATTCGCTGTTTCGGATCAAATCCAGCGAGCTTCGGAATGATGCGGCCACCTCGTTTGCTGATTACGATCCACGCAGCATGCCGGGAACGCTTTCGATTCCTGGCGGATCAGAGACAAGGAAGTACGACCTGCAACGGCGCATGACCGAACGGAAGCTCACGTATCAGGGCCGCAGTTTGGAGGAGGCATACACATTCGACGCAATGGATCGAATCCGAACGGTGTCGTACACTCTTGCCGGGGGCGCCACTCACAAGGCGGACTACAATTATGATCCCGCAGGTCCGCTCCTATCGGCGCGATTCAGCGAGGACGGCCGCGAGTTCACCGTGTCGTATGGCTATTACCCGGACGGCACGCGCAAAACCATCGCATATCCATCGGGAACAGTCGTCACAGAGATTCGGGATGGGACCGGCCGTCTGACCGGTTTATCGGACACCAACGGGAACATCATCAACGCGGTTTCGTGGCAGGGGAACGCTGAACCGAAGATGCTGGAAATTGGATCCGCCCTGGAGGTGATCAATCAATTTGATCTGCGCGGGCGCCTCACCGGAAGCCGCGTGGCCCGGACGGGGAATGGGGCTGTTGCGGCCCACATGCGATATCAATACGACTCGGCCAACAACGTCCAGGCGAGGCAGTTCCTGCATCGGGGCGGAAAGGCAGACGTGTTTGGATATGATGCCGGCGAACGCGTGGCGCAGGCGAAGATCGGTGTGCTGCTCGAGAACGTCGATGGATCGGGGCCTTCGTTGTATGGGCGGAGTTATAATTACCATGCTGCAGGGCTGGATTATTTGACGACCGTCGTGCTGTCTGGTTCCTCTCCGCGCGCTCCGCCGTTTGCGACAAACTGGACGAGTCACGATGACTTCCTTCTTCCAGGCATCGTGGATGGATTTGTACGCGGGGCTGCAGATCCCAAGGGAAATGTGGCATCGGCGATGTTGTGGGTGCGGCCTGCAAACGCAAACGCGGCGCAGCCTGTCGCAGCGACGGTTGAGCACGATGGGTTGGGCAGGATGACTCGATTGAGCCGCGCCGACGGCGTCGTGGTGGAAAATCAATTTCAACCCGGAGGCCTGCGCTTCTCGAGCAAAGTTTCCCAGGGCGGTTCAGTACTCCGCGATTCAGCGTTCGTTCACGATAGTTCGGGGCGTTTGATCGAGGAGTACGACCGAAGGTTCACGCCGCCCCGGGTGGTTGCACGGTATTATTATGGAAGTGGCGATGCGCCTGTGGCGGCGGATTTACGGACTGCCAGCGACGGCCCATTGCATCGGTTCTACTACCTTACTGACGCCTCGATGTCGGTCGTTGCGGTTGCGGACGCCGCCGGCAATGTGGTTGAACGCGTTTGGTATGACACGTTTGGGCAGCCCCAGATTGAGCGGCGGGACACACTCGCGCCGGGCATCAACCGCGTCCAGGCGGGTCCCGGCGGATCCCTGGTGATTTCGTTCTCCGAGCCGGTCCAGCCAAAGTTTGCCGATCCTGGGGCTGGAAGCGGGCTCGTGGCGGTAACCTCTGAACTGGAGGACGTGTTTGCTCTTCGGGACGAGTCGAACGCGGTGATTGAGGGCGATGTGACGTGGGAAGCGAATGGCGGGGCAGAGCCCTTTTCAGCGCTGCGATTCACTCCGAGCCTGAACGCGACAGGGCGCGTAACACTGGTGGTGAGCGCCGGGGCGGTGATGGATGAATGGGGCAACACCAATGCTGCCTGGACGATCACGGTGACCAACTCGCAGGCAGCGGGCGCCGTCTTTTATCAGGCGGCGCCGCTGCTGGATACTGCACCCGTTCGGCTGGCTCAAAGTGATGTCGGATCGCGAATGCTGTTTCAGGGACAGTATTTCGATTATGAGAGCGGGCTGTTTTATCTTCGGGCGCGGTTCTACGATCCCTACTCGGGGATGTTTCTTGAGCCGGACCCGCTGGGTTACAGCGGCAGTGTCAACCATTACGCGGGCCTGGCGAACAATCCGGTTTCGTTTCGCGATCCGTCCGGCCTTCTCCCGAAGGGTGTTACCTACGAAGCCTATCGATCGCATCTGCACCAGCAGGGCTACAATGCGCATGAGCTGGGGATGATTGATCGATCCTATGGAAAGCTTACCGACCTTGGTTTGGGGGCGATGGAGATCGCCGCGCATATCCGGGTGATGTATCGCGAACACCAGGCGAACCGCACATGGGAACTCGGCATTCGATCGTTCGGCGACAAGGCTGTCGCACGCCTTGCGCGACTCGATGAATTTTATCAGACAAAGCCGGAGAAGGTGTTTGCGAAGACGCAGGAGGATGGGCTCGTGCGCCATGTGGACAAGGAAGGCAAGGACACAGGTGAATTGTATGCCGGCGATGTGGACGGGCTATACGCGAAGGTCAACGGCCAGATTGCATCGATGGCCGAACTGCAGCGGTTCCAGTCAGCCGTGAACAAGGAAGTGGCGAACCTGACATCAGGTTATCGGGACATGGCGGGACAGGCGGGAGCTGAAATCAATGGCGGCGAAGTGCAGAAGGTCTATCAACATGGTTTCTCGCTGAACATCCCACAGGAATACGGCTCCCGGCACGCGCTCAGCAAGGGCGGGCGGTTTGGCTACCAGGCCATCGCCGACATCAATACGAAAATGACGAAGGGAATTGGCGAGGCGTTCTCGGTGAAATTTGATCCGCACGAATTGAAGATCAACGAGCATGTGGACGTGGATGCGGCCGTTCTCGAACATCAAAGTCATTACCGCGACGTGATGTTCAACCCGCGCATGATCGGACGCGGTTTCAGTCCGCAACTGTATATCCAGCGCAAGCTCCAGTCCTGGCGCGACGGGCGGGTGCACGAGAAACTGTTCCCCGAGCCGTTCTATCTCAAGAATAACTGACGCCCCGGCGCCACAGCCATGAAACCAAACGCACAACATCTGAACGTGATCAGGATCCTGATCCTTGCGCTCGGGCTGTTGATCGGGTCGCCATCGTGGGTCGGTTCGGCGGTTCCTCTGACTTCCCTGGAATATCACATTCGCGGGACTGGACTCCAGGTGACCCCTGCAGCGGTCGCTGTTCCGAAGGGAATTGCGGGATCTGTCATGGTGACTCTGACGGGTGGCGAAGCGACAAAATCCATGGCGGAGGGGGCGTATGTAGAGGCGTATCTTCGCGGACCCGCCTTTCCGGAACCACGCCGCCTTGTTGGTCCCGTCAATCAAGCGCTCCTCTTTCCGCCGATCAATCTCGTTGGCGATTATCAACTCGATTCCATCCGGCTTGTGGATGCGGCGACCGGTGAAACGAAAATGGAAGGCGCGCCCAGTATCGTTCCCGTCCGCGTGTTTGACGAAGTGCTCGTATCGCGCGTGACATCTCGCCCACTAACCTACGAAGAGATTGAGCAGCGCGGGATTTACATTGATGAATCGAACTTCCGCGTGGTGGAGTTTGAAGCGGCCTTCGTGCTCGATGGGCAGACAATCAATGTTAATTTCCCGGTCGTATCGCCACGATTTCATGAGTCGACGGAGCTGATTCCTGCAGCCGAACTGGAGGAGAAGCTCGCGCAGGCTGCGGTGCTGAACCAGCAGATTGGGTCGACGGTGCAACTGCCGCCCGAGTTCGAGACGGCGCAGCTCAACATCGAAATCCAGGGCATTAATTTTCAGGTCGTGGATCCCGGTGAGGATGAGCCGCTCGGACTTCGGATTCCGCCGATCCCCGCGCTGATGGTCATTCCTGGAAACATTGGCTACCTCAACCAGTTCTTCAGTGTGCAGATTTTCACCGAGAATGGCGCGCCGCGCGGTTCGGGATTGAGCGTCTACAACATCCAGGCGCTCCTGAAGCTTCCACCCGGGCAGGACCGCGTCAGCGCGACCGACCACAACAATCCGGGGGACGATCCCTTGCGTTTTGCGCGGATTGGACCGGACAAGGTGATTCAACCACTTCAGCAAATTGTGCAGCCCGGTGCGGATGGCGATGTTGGGACGCCGGATGACAATCCGCGGCTGCAACCGGGACAATCCGGAACTGCGGAATTTCTCGTTGAAGGTTTGCGCGAGGGATTGCACGTAATGGATTTGGACCTCGAAGCTGAAATGGACGGGCTCGCAGCGGGTCCAGTGAGTGTGAAAGGCAGGGCGGCCGGTTCAGTGCTCGTGCGGAATCCGCGATTCTCAATGGCATTTTCCCATCCGCGCACGGTTAGGGCCGGGGAGCCTTATGAAGCGAGCGTGACGCTTCTCAACACGGGGATAACGCCAGCCAACCTCGTTCAGGTGACGTTAAACCGTAACTCAATCAGCGGCGCGCAACTGGAGGATGAATCGCAACAGACGGTGGAGTTGGGAACCCTCCTGCCTGGTGAAACGGCCACAGCGACGTTCCGTATGCGTTCGCTTCGGACCGGTGCGGTGAGCTTCTCCAACCTGACCACGAGCGACGACAGCGTGGTGGGGCGGTTTCGATTGAGCATGGGAGTGGACGAACGCGGGGTGGCGTTGTCGCCCGATACGATCGGAATGCCGAGCCAGGTGGAAGCGTTGCCGCCGCCATTGCTGTTTGCTGCGAATCGCGTTCTCGGACAGGCGCTCAGCATTGCAACGGCGGCGCAGTTGCCGCCAGGCGTGACGCGTGTGACGCGGTCAGCCGTGACGCGCCGCGTGCTGGACCTCGCTGAAGCGGGCCAGCGCTTGAATTATGGCGATCCTGCAAAGCGCGTGTTTTCAGATCTCCTCAGGGACTGGCAGGGGGGACGCGAAGGCAGCGCAGGGTTTGACCAGATCGTTCGAGAAACAGAAGCGGGCAGGGAATGGCGTCAGGCATTGTTCGCCGCGATGGAAGCGGCCGATGGATTGAATGGCACGGCGCGGATGGCCGACCGCGCGCCTGACTATGCAGGGCTTGGACAGGAATTTGTAGTGGCCAGCGCGAGCGCGGGCATGTTAAGCGTGAATTTCGGCGAGGGAAAGGATGTATCGGCAGCACGCAGCGCGCAACCATATGCGCTGGCGTATGCGGGAACAAATGGCACGTGGGCAAACTTCAGGATGGAAACCAATGCCACGGTGTTCTGGACGTTCACCAATGCGCCTTCATCTGCCGATGTTGGGATTCTCGTGGTGAGCACGAACGGCACCGCCAGGCAGTTGAGGTGGACTATTCCGAATCCGCCTCACGATGCGGTTTATGCCTTCTCGTTGAACGATCCGCTACAGCGATTGCAAGTGGACTTGCTGTCCGATGGAAACGTGGATTCGTTACTTGAGCCTGCAGCGACCACCATAAACGAGTTGCCACCTCAATTGGTTGCCGTCGAACAGGACTTGATGGTGCTTGCGGGGCGTCCCGGAAATCCGTGCCTGGGCGTTCCTTATTTGAATTACGGAACAGTCGTTGCCGTGGTTTTCAGCAAGCCAATGACGCAGGGCAGCGCGGGCGTGCCGTCTGCATACAGTGTGGATGGGAACAACGGCGCCAATTCGGTCCAGATCCAACCGGGCGGCCGCGTCGCTTACCTCAACTTGCGCAAAGGCATCAGCTCGATTCGTCCGCGCTCGCTTACCTTGGCGGGGGTAGCCGATGTCCGCGGAAATCTGCTCCCGACCGTCACGCACGCGATTCGTTCCGTGGTTCCGGGTAGCAATGTGCCGTTTACGGGAGGGGTCGCCATCCGAGGCCGCGCGATCAAGGGAGACGGTTCTCCGGCCGTGGGAATTCCGGTCACTCTAACCATGTATGACCAGGCGTGGGGGCCTTACACATGCGAGGCGTGGACGCGTCGCGTCAGCCAGGTGTTCACGGACGCAGGCGGAAACTTTGACTTTGATTTCGTAATGGCTGGCATCCCGTATTCGGTTTCAGCGACCGACACGAGCGGCATGTCGCAGGATGCGCTGGCCTTGGTCGCTGCCAACACCACTGAGGGCCAGTTTGAACGTGAACGCGTCCTTGAACTCGCGGCAAATCCATCCACGCGCGACACCCTCCTGGGATTGTTCGCCACGGGATCGCTGCCTGAAGCGGTCGCAAAAGTGGAGGGATTGGATCGGGCCCTCATTCGCGATTCCGTCGCCATGGGATCAGCGCGCGAAGGCCAAACCGTGCCGATGGCGCTTCGCTTTCGCGGACGTGCGACCGTCGTGGGCCAGGTCGTGGCGGCGGATGGAGTGACTCCCGCCTCTCGCGCCGCCGTGAATTTGTTTCCGGATTCTGGGTCGCGCGAACTCGGCCGCGGAATATTCGCCGACAGCGAAGGGCGATTCACGTTTTACGGGGTGCCGTTGGGAGTGTTTACGATTGAGGCGAAGACTTCGGATGGCAGAACGCGAACTGTTGCGGGATTGCTGGATGCGCCAGGGCAGGTAGCGTCAGTCATGGTCGAACTCCCCTCCACAGTAACCCCGGTGGGTTCGCTTCAAGGGACGGTGTTTGAAGCGGACAATATCGCATCGCACCCGAATGCGCGCGTGTTCATTGGCCGGATGGACGCCGGTCAGGTGGTGGACGTCGTTCGGATTGTGGACGCGGATGCGGATGGCAACTGGATTGCCAGCGATCTGCCCGCGCGAGCGTTCGACATTGTCGCCGTCTCGTTCGATGGCCAGCGCAAGGGCGTTCGCCGGAATTTCGTTGTGGCGCCTAATTCAGTGTCGGTTGCAAATATTTCGCTGGAAGCTACCACTGTCGTTTTTGGCCGCGTCCAGTTTGACGACGGACGGCCGGCGCCAGACGCATTGGTGGCGGGCGGATTGACGCTGGTGCGGGCGGACGCAAATGGGAACTTCAAGCTGGAAGGCGTTCCCGTTGGACAACGTCAGATCAGTGGCGGGCTCGAACGCAATCCGTCCGCGGGAATCGATTTCCCCAGGCTCGGGTCAGCGCAGGTGAATGTCATTGCCGGCGCGGAGAATTATGTCGTCATCAAGCTTCGGGCAGCAGGGCGCGTTTACGGGCGTGTCACCGATTTGAATGGGAAGGGCATTCCGGGCGTTCGAGTCGCGATTCCGCTTACGGGCGGCTTTTATTGGACCGATGCGGACAGCCAGGGGAATTATTCATTCGAGAATCTCGGGCTGGGCAACTACACATTGAGTGCTCCTGCCAATGCGGTTTCACCGCAGCTCGACGTGAATCGGCTCAACGAACAGATTCGTTCCGGAAACGAGGAGGAAATCATGGCTGCGTTCGAGGAGGCGATCCGTGTTTTTGTGGGCGCGGACGATCCCTTGATCACGGGCGAGCATCGCAACTTCCGCCCGGTGACGTGGGGTTTCACGACGACGCGGTTGCTGTTCGACGGACAGTCGGTCGAGGCGAACATCCGCATGCTCCGTGAAGGAACGGTTGCAGGGCGCGTGGTGAATCATCAGGGTGTGCCGATCGGCGCGCGCGTTCGGTTGACGGGCCGCGGTCCCGCGCTGAATGGCGAGCCGAAAATTACCATTCGCGGAGAGCGCGATTCAGATCCCGCAACAGGCGTGTTCATCTTCCCTGGACAACTGCTCGCGGGGCCGTGGACAGTACAGGCGGCTTCGCCATTCTATCCAACGGTTATCCAGGTCAGCGGATTCACGACCGAATTGGAGCCGAACGTCACAAACGTGTTGTTGCAGTTTCCGCCGATCCAGGATTTCAACGGGCGGCTGACAGGGCGCGTGTTTCATCCGGACGGGACGCTCGCCGGCGAGGGCGTGCGGGTGAAGATCAACTTCTCCGATGACTACGAAATTCAGACGGACACGAACGGATTCTTTGACACGCAAATCATGGTGCCCGCGCGGGGGTATCGCGTGGAGGCGTTTGACGATGAGTCGGGATTGCAGGGTGAAGCGTATGTGAATGTCGCCGCAGGGATAACCAACCAGGTTGAAGTCCATTTGTTGACGAAGAACTCCGCGGTGGCGGTGACGGTCCTGCGTGGAAACGGGCTGCCCGCCCCGGGCGCGCAGGTCGATCTCGAACATGGCAGTTATCCCCGTGAAGGCAGAGTCACGCTGTTTGCGGATGCAAACGGCAAAGTCACGTTCACGGGGTTGTGGGAGGGACGTTATGCGATCTCCGCGAACTACATTGAAGGATCGACGCGCGTCTCTGCTCGCGGCGGTTTGACGCTGGCGGCGAACGAGACGGGAGCCATAATGCTGCGCGTGGGAGCGACGGGCACGATCACGGGCCGCTTCGTAAAACTGGACCAGGTCACTGCGGTCGAGGGCGCGCAAGTGACGATTGGAAATCTGGGCTTTGCAAGCACGGATGCAGAAGGTCGTTTCGAATTTCACGGAGTTCCTTTCGGCGCCTATCAGTTGGTGACGTCCGATCCTGTCACGGGCGCGTTCGCGCGCGGATCTGCAACGATCGCATTTGCGGATCAAGTGGTTGACGTGCTGATTGTTGAAAGTCCGCGTGGCGAGATCAGTGGTTACGTGATCGACAGTTATGGCGCCAGTCATGTTGCGGGGGCGACGGTTCGAGCGGAATTTTCCGACGGACTGACACCATCGCGAACCGTGACCACGGGGCCCGACGGACGGTTCGTATTTCCAGGTTCGCCAGTCGGGAACTTCACGCTGCACGCACGCGATCTTCCTGTGTCGCAAGGTGGACGAAACACTTCCGGATCCGCGAACGGATCGCTTGGCGCGAGCACGCTCGTGGCGTCGGTCAATGTTCAACTGCAACCGCTGGGCACGCTGCCCGTGAATGTCGTCCGTGAGGATGGTGTCACCCCTGCCCAGAACGTAACCGTAACCCTGGGAAGTCTTCAGCAGGATACAGATGCAAACGGATCAGTGCGTTTCGACAATCTGCGCCTTGGGAATCATGTCATCACCGCCGTTTCAAGAACGGGTGGCGAACTTCGCAACGCCGTGCGCCTCGGCGTATCGCTCGCCCGAACGGGAACAAACCCGGCGGTGACCTTGCGGCTGCCGGGCGTTGGCTCCGTGAATGGAGTGGTTCTCGCCAGCGACGGGGTCACTCCTGTGCCTGGCGCGGAAGTGATCATAAGTTTTCAAACGGGCGTGTTCAGCGGCACGAAGGTGACCGCGGTGAGCGCGGCTGGGACGGGAAGGTTTGCATTCGATGACGTTCCCGCCGGCGAATACCGGATTTCGGCCGCGAGCGTTTCGCTGGCTGGATCCGTGATGGGGAGCATCACCAACCACGGCCAGATCGATGAAGTTTCGCTGCGATTGGGGGCGAGTGGAATTATTGTTGGGAGGCTCTTGAGGGCGGATGGCCTTACGCCAGTTTCGAATGTCGATGTGCTTGTGACGTATCAATCACAGAGCGTGAATCCCGGCCGGGCGTTCGTGCGGTCACTTCCGAATGGAAACTTTGCCTTCACGAATATTCCGGTTGGCGCTTTTGAATTGGAAGCGGTTGCGCCTGCGTTCGGCGGATTGATTCGACGCTCCGGCGCCATATCGGCAAACGGGCAAATCACAAGCATGGGCGATCTTTTGTTCGACGAGGATTTTCCGCGCGTCGTTATGGTGACCCCGGAAGATACACTGGACGAGGTGCCAACAACGACGCTGGTGCGGCTGGAGTTCAGCGAAGCGCTGGCGGCGAACACGGTGAACACAAACGGGATTTATCTTCGATCGGTTGGCTCGGGCTTGAAGGTAGCCGCCGCTCTTCAAGTGCTTCAAACCAACGGGGTGCCGCGAATCGTGCTGCTGGATCCGATGGCTCCGCTTCAGAGTGAGCAGATCTACGAGCTGGTGGTGATCGCGGGTGACCTTCTCAACGCTGGCGGCGGCGTCATTGGATCGGGTCCGCAGGACCTGGTGGGCCGTTCGATGTTGACTCCGTTTGTTTCGCGATTCCGAACCGCGGATGATGATCCTCCCGTATTGGTTTCAATCTTTCCGACCGGCGGCGCAGTCCAGATTGATCCACGCGCGGTGCCGCGGTTGACGTTCAATGAGGCCATTCGTTCGGCCGGGTTCCATGCGGCGCTTGTAGGGCCGGGAGGCGCGGTCGCGGGCGAAGCTTCGGTAGGCGTCAATAATCGCGTGCTGAGTTTCCTGCCCGCGGGCGAACTGTTGCCCAACGCGACTTATACTTTAACTGTCAGCAACGTTCTCGATGTTGCAGGCAATCGGGCGGCGGACGACCCATTCGTGGTGCGCTTCTCGACGCTCGACACCGTGGGCCCGGCCATCGCCGCGCTGCGAATTGCGAGCAACGCGGTGCCCATTGCAGGCGCAACGATATTCATCGAGGCCGTTCTTGCGACCAACGAACTGGGTGCCAGTGTGCGGTTCACCCGCGACTTTGTTTCCTCCGGAGTTGCCACGAACGAACCGTATCGGATTGCCATGGTGGTTCCGCAAAGTGGCACCACTACGATTCGGGCCATTGCGACGGATGCATTTGGAAATGACGGGGCTCTGGCGGAGTTGGTGATTCATCCCGAGCAGCCGGATCCGCCCACTGTCCAGTTCACTCTCTTGTCCCCCCTCGCTGCCCCGGTTCCAAGCGGGTCGATGGTAATCATCGAGGTGAATGCGGTGGGTGACCTGACCATCACGAATCTTTCAGTTCTCATCGGGGGCGCGGCGGCCGGCAATCTCGTGACAACGAATGGGTCGCGTATTCGCCTGCAGGAACTGGTGCCATCCATGGCGGGGGCTGGCCAGAACGTGCAGATTTTCGCGCAGGCGGTTGACTCAGCCGGTAATTCGAGCGGCCAGCAGGTGTTTAATGTTGCGGTCAGCGACGGAACACCGCCGGCGGTTACAGCCACAAACTTCCCTGCATTGACGGTCGTGGAACCTGGCTCGACGGTTTCGATTCCAGTCCAGCTCACCGACAACTTTGGCGTCACCCAAGTGACGCTGATGGTGACAGGCGCATTCTCGGCTGCGCTGGATCTTCCATTCAATCCCAGCGTGACGAATGCGACTCGCGTTTTGAATTTCACGGTTCCGGGTAACGCTCCCACGAACAGTGAACTGGCGTACGTGACGATTCTCGCGCGCGATGCTGCCGGCCAAAGCTCGGCGGCGGTGCAGCGAACTCTTCAAATGCCGGACCGCACGCGGCCCTCGCTTGTTTCGATCGTGCCCGCGGATGGCAGCACCGGAATTGATGTCTCGCGGCCGCTGAATGTCACGTTTTCAGAACCCGTCAGTGCGTCGAGCGTGAACGGCAGCAACTTCGTCCTGGTGCAGGTGAACGGCGGCGTGATTCCCGCAGACGTTACCCTGGGTTCAAACCAGCTGGTGGTTGCAATTGTCCCGTTGGCAACCCTGATCCCGGAAACGACCTATCGATTGACGGTTTCCAGCAACGTCATGGATGTTGCTGGAAATGCATTGGGTGCAGAGGCATCGACCACCTTCTCGACTTCGGAATTCCGTTTGTTCACGCCGCAGCCGGGCCAGCAGGTAGTGGAGGGCCAGTTGCTCGTGTTGCAGGCGGGAAGCTCGACCCTCGCCTTCTCGTCGGTGCGCTATTACACAAATGGGGTCGAGCTTGCGCGGGTCAGCGCTGCGCCGTTCACAAACGAATTCGCCATTCCGTCGCTGGCATTGCTGGGAACCAACCGGCTTATGTTCCGCGCCGAGGCATTCAACACTTCGGGCGTGAAGCTTGCCGAAGCTGGCGCCACTGTGTTGATCCATCCGGGGATCGAAGACACGGACGGGGATGGAGTGAACAACGCGGATGAGTTGGTGCGGGGAACGAATCCATTCACACCGAATCGCCCGCCCACATTCCAGTTCCCAAGCCATATCGAACTCGTTCAGGGCGTTGCCTCCAATATTCTGCTGAGTGCCGCCGACCTTGACGGCAATTTGCGGCGTCTGGAGGTTCGAGAATGGATGGGAGATCTGGATGTGCGGCTATTCGACGTGCTGCAATTCGCATCGCAATCTGGCGGCGAGTTTGTCTCTGGAACCAACGCGACCGTGCTCAGCGAGAGTGTGCTCGTGCAGCATTCGTTCACGAATGGCGTCCAGTTTATTGTGCGCGCAATCGACAGCGACAGTTTGATGGCGACGCAGGTGGTGACCGTGGTGACGGTTCCGGATTTGGACCGCGACGGAGTTGCCGATCGCGAGGATCCCGACATCGATGGCGATGGCTTGACGAACGAGCAGGAAATCGCCGCGGGAACCAACGGGCGCAATGCGGACACGGATGGCGATGGCATTGTGGATGGAGTCGAGATGGGTGGCTTGAATGGTTTTGCCACGGATGCGCTCAAGGCGGATTCAGACGGGGATGGAGTCAGTGATGCATTTGAAATCGCGGCGGGGTTGAATCCTGCAACGGCGGACGTGGCGAATGGCACCGTCGTTATCAGCAATCGCACGGTGATCGTCACTCATGGTGCGCATCGGGTGGGAACATTGATTCTGACCAATGGAGCGGTGCTGAGCCATACCAACGCAGGAATCACGTCGCACTTGCTTGGAGAACCGAAGCTTCAGTTGAGCGCGAACACGCTGATCGTTTCAGCCACCAGCCGGATTGACGCAAGTGGACGCGGTTACGCTGGGGGAAGGTCGGGGAACCATCCGTTAAATAACGGCCGCACTTATGGAAACACGCCGACGGGGGGCAGTACTCGCCGCAACGGCGGGAGCTATGGCGGCATTGGCGCGATCGGGAGCGTGGAGGACACTGTCAATGCAGGCTACGGTGCATTCGAGGATCCCAACGAATTGGGCAGCGGCGGCGGCTCTGATGGGGGTGCGGCTGGCAATGGCGGCGGGTTGATTCGCCTTTCGGTTAACAACCTCGTGCTCGATGGAAGCATTCTCGCCAATGGCGGAAACGGTGGATTTCTGGGTGGCGGCGGCAGCGGCGGGGGCATTCGCGTCGATGCTGCCACGCTGTCTGGTATCGGACTTTTCCAAGCAAATGGCGGTCGTGGGGGCAGTTCCTCAGGCGACGGCGGCGGGGGGCGGGTCGCGCTTTACCTGACCAATGCAACAACATTTGCGATCACGAATATCCAGGCATTGGGCGGGCAAGGGGAATCGCGCGAGGGAACGCCCGGGACGATCTTCCTCCATCAGGCCGACGCACCGGGCACGTTGCTGGTGGATGGATTGACAACGAATAACATCGCGATTGCTACTCCGCTTGTTTCCCTGAATGGCGGCGCCAGCACGGCGATGGATGCGCATACGATCACTGACAGGGGCGCTTCATTCGTTCCCGGTTCACTCATCGGATTGCGACTGAGGCCAAATACCAATTCGTCCGCGACTTATCGAATCATTGGGAACACCGCGTCGCGCATCTTCACCGATCCTGCGGATGGCAGGCTTGCCGACACCGCGGCTGCAGGGAATTCTTATGGTTCCAAACGAATCATCGGTTCAGTCTCCGTCCGCAATGGTGCTACAATGGAAATGGTCGATGGCAACCGCGAGCGGAGCGATCGGCGCGGAACCTTGTTTGCAAACGACTTTGCATTGAGTGGCAGCGCCCGGTTAACGCACCCCGGCGGGACCGTTGATTCACAGTTCGGCCTTGAGTTAGTCATCACCAACGGGTTGACCGTGGATGCGTCCAGCAGCATTGACGTAAGCGCGCGCGGTTACATTGGCGGCCGGTCTGGTGGGAATCCTGGAAATACGGCGCACACGCTGGGCAACATCCCAGCCGGTGGCAGCACACGCCGCAACGGAGGCAGTTATGGCGGACTCGGCGCCGTTGGAAACACGGAATCGTTCGTCAATGCAGTTTACGGCTCTTACCTGGACCCGAACGAAGCAGGCAGCGGCGGGGGATCGGATAGTGCACCCGGAGGCAGCGGTGGCGGGTTGATTCGGATTCGGGCCGGTATCCTGGACCTTGCAGGGCAGGTTCTCGCGAACGGTGGCAACGGCGGATTCCTAGGCGGCGGTGGCAGCGGCGGCGGCATCAGGATCGACGCCAATACAATCGCCGGGCCCGGAACGATCGCCGCCAACGGCGGTAATGGTGGAAGCAGCTCTGGCGGCGGCGGTGGCGGGCGCATCGCTACTTATTTTTCCACGTCCAGTTTCAACTTCGGAAACGCATCCGCGACTGGCGGCCAGGGAGTCAATGTGGGCGGCGTGGGAACCATGTTGATCAAACAGGCGAACACCACTCCCACGATTGTTGTCCGCGACACCGGACGCGAGACGCCGCTTCCCGAATTGAGTGGCGAGCATCTGATTCTGGATGGCGCGATTGTTTCAGCCACGAACCTTGTGGTGTCCAGTCTCACGTTAACGAATGGGTCAGTTTTGACGCATCCCGTTGCAGAGGCGAATCGTGAATCGCGGCTGGAAATCAGCGTGAGCGGTCCGTTGATAGTGTCGACGAACAGCCGGATTGACGTCAGCGCCCGCGGATATCTCGGCGGGCGGGTTGATGGAAATCCCGGCGACCGGGCACGTACTTTGGGGAACACGACGGAAAACGGAAGCACACGCCGCAACGGCGGCAGTTACGGGGGATTAGCAGCGTTCGGCAATACGGAACAGACCGTTAACGGAACGTACGGTCTCTACTCAAATCCAAACGAGTTGGGAAGCGGCGGCGGTTCGGACAGCGGGCGTGGCGGGAACGGAGGTGGCCTGTTGCGCATTACCGCCAACAGTGTGGCGATTCACGGAAAGATTCTTGCGAATGGAGGCGATGGCGGCTTCCTCGGCGGCGGCGGCAGCGGCGGTGGCGTTAAAATTTCCACCACAATGCTCACTGGCAGCGGTTTGATTCAGGCCAACGGCGGTAACACCGAGGGTAATTCCGGTGGCGGGGGTGGTGGACGCATTGCGGTCTATTATGCGTCAGCGCCAGGCGGAGTGTTGACGAACCTTCAAACCTACGGCGGCACGGGTCGCAGCACGGGCGGATCAGGAACTATTTTCACGAAACAGGGCTCATCCACACCTCAGATCATTGTGCGTGGCGCGGGTCGGGAGACGCCGTTGCCGTCAACGCTTTCCATCGAAGATCTCCTGGTGGACGGCGCCACGGTTTATGCAACGAACCTCGCAGCTCGTGCGGTGACTTTGACAAACGGCGCAGTGTTGACGCATCCCGGGGCGGACGTCACCACCGACTTCCGGCTGCTGATCACGGTCAACAGTTTGGATATTTCGACGGACAGCCGCATCGATGTTACGGCGCGCGGTTATCTCGGAGGCCGGGCGGGTGCCAACTCCAGCAATGACGGACGTACCGTGGGCACCACCACCACAGGAGGCAGCACTCGCCGCAACGGCGGCAGTTATGCGGGGCTCGGGGCAATCGGGAATACTGGCGGATTCGCGAATGAGCAGTACGGAACTTATGCCGATCCGAACGAACCTGGCAGTGGCGGAGGTTCTGATGGCAGCGGCGGAGGCAATGGCGGCGGATTGATTCGAATCGTTGCAACAAGTGTGGTGCTTCAAGGCGGAATCGTCGCGAACGGCGGCCATGGAGGATTCATCGGGGGCGGCGGCAGTGGCGGCGGCGTGAAGATTGTCACAGGCATCCTGACAGGCGGTGGCATCATCCAGGCCAACGGCGGAAATGGCGATTCAAACTCCGGAGGCGGAGGCGGAGGCCGCATTGCCGTTCATTTCAGTGATGCGTCCAGCTTCGCATTTGGAAATATCCACGCTTACGGTGGAGGCGGGGGCAGCATGGGTGGGTCAGGCACGATTTATACGAAGGCAACATCGTCCGCTGCTCGCGTGATTGTCCGAAACAACGGACGCGAAACACCGTTGCCGCAGATCGAGCCGGCCGATCACGTTCTCCTCGACAACGCGAGCGTCTCGGCAACCAACCTTGCGCTCGCGAGCCTGATCCTGACAAATGGCGCCGTGTTGACGCATCCTGGAGCGGGCCTGCTCGACGAGCCGCGCCTTGAATTGACTGTTGGCTCGCTCCTGATCGACGCGAGCAGCCGAATCGATGTGACCGCGCGTGGGTATCTGGGCGGCCGGTCTGGCGCCAATTCAGCGAACGAGGGACGCACCCTTGGCAACACGACCGTTGGTGGCAGCTCGAGGCGCCACGGAGGCAGTTACGGCGGCATCGGAGGAACTGGAAACGTCGATGGAAGCGTAAACTCCGTTTACGGATCGTACTTGAATCCAGATGAACTCGGCAGTGGCGGAGGGGCGGATGGTGGCGCGGCGGGGAACGGCGGGGGGTTGATCAGAGTTACGGCATCCACTGTCGTTGTGGACGGACAAATTGTCGCGAGCGGCGGCCACGGAGGATTCCTCGGCGGCGGAGGATCAGGAGGCGCCATCAGGATTTCGGCCGACGCCCTTTCAGGTGGCGGACGCGTGCTGGCGAATGGCGGCAATGGGGATGGGAATTCTGGCAGCGGTGGTGGCGGGCGCATTGCCATTGTTGCACAGAACCTCTCGGGTTTCGCCGTCACCAATGTTCAGGCAATCGCCGGTCTCGCGGGCAGGCAGTTGGGTTCACCCGGTACCATCTATCTTCAATCCCCTGCAGATCCGTACGGGCGGCTGCTCGTGGATGCCAAGGGTTCCAACGCAACGACCCGCGCGACTCCGATTCTGTCACTGGCGGGCGGAACCAGCACGGCCCTGGCTTCCAGCAGCCTCACAGACACCAACGCCTACTTTGCGCCAGGCAGCCTGGTGGGGTTGAAATTGAAACCGAATTTGGGCCAAACCGCGAGGTTCACAGTTTCCGCCAACACAACGAATATCATCTTCACGGATCCTGCAGACGGCGACCTGCTGTCCGTGTTCACGAATGGATCTCCTTACTCAGCAGCCATTGAGGTCGGCCATTTCGGTGTGGATGGCGGAGCGATTGTTGAACTGACAGACGGTGACGAGGCGCGAAAGGATCGACGCGGAAAATTGCATGCAATCACTGCTGCAGTAATTCAGGGCAGCGTGCTGACCCATCCGCCGGCCACAACAGAGTCGCAGTTCGGAATGGAACTGATTGTCGATGACACGTTCATTGTGGACGGCGCAAGTCGCGTCGACGTCAGCGGCCGCGGTTACCTGGGTGCGCGGGCGGCCGGCAATTCCGGCAACAACGGCCGGACATTGGGCAACACACAGGTGGGCGGGAGCACGCGGCGCAACGGTGGAAGTCACGGCGGTTCAGGCGCATTTGGGAATGTGGGGGGATCCATTGCTGCCACATACGATGACGAACAGAGTCCGATTCACCCTGGCGGCGGCGGCGGTTCAGACGGCAGCGCCGCAGGCAACGGCGGTGGCAGTATTCGCCTGATAGCGCGCAATCTGCACATCGACGGCTCTCTTGTTGCCAATGGCGGCAATGGCGGGTTCCTTGGCGCTGGCGGGGCGGGCGGCGCGATTTGGATTTCAACGGAAACGGTTTCTGGCGCAGGCGGAGTGCGCGCCGACGGTGGAGGCGGGGACGGAAACTCTGGCTCTGGCGGAGGCGGACGCATCGCAATCTATTACCAGGCCGGCTCGGAGTTCCCCTTCCAGAACGTGTCCGCATCCGCCGGGCCTTTCGGTTATGCAATGGGCGGCAACGGCAGTCTGTGGATCATGCCGACGAATTACGCCGCCCCGATGCGTGTCGACAGCAGTGTGGAAAAGGCTCCTGTGATTTTTGGAATCCAATTCGCGAGTCCCGGCAATGGCAGCGCCTTGCGCGCGACTGGACCTGCGACCAGCCAGGTGTCGTTACGCTGGCGAAGTGAAACCGCGCGGCTGTTCGTGCTGGAGCACAGCAGCAACCTTGTCGATTGGCAGGAGATGGCGGGCGACATCGTTGAAATTGCCCCGGGGGTGTTCGAGGGAATCTCGGAGCGGCCGGCCGGAGGCCATGGATATTTCCGGGTCCGCGTCGTAACGCCGTCCGTCACCGCACCGCTGCATCGGTTGCGCGGAGTGGACGGGCTGGTAATCCCGCGGGTCCGCGATGCCCAGTCCGTTCCAACCTCCCGTGGCGTCCTGCCGCCTCGAACCCACTGGCGCTCGACTGGACCATGAGTCGCGTGCTAATGAGTGCTTCGGGAACCGCTTAAATTCGAAATCCGTTCACGAAGCCAGCGCGGACGGTTGGTGGTGATCCCATCAATGCCGGCCTCGGCCAATTGCCGCGCAATTGCGGGCTCATCCACTGTCCACACGTACAATTTCATTCCCGCCGCATGCACGGACTTTACGAAGGATGAATCGATCGGAAACCGGTGCTGCAGATTGAGACCGCTCAATTTGGCGGCGCGGGCTTTCGCGATGAGCTCAGCGACGGGTGGTTCGTTGACGTTGGTTCGGCTGGGACTTGCAAGCCAATAGACTTCGAGCTTCGGCAGTCGTTCCCTCGCCAGGCGCATTGTTTCGTAGTCGAACCCGATGATCACGATCTCGTTTGTCCGCTGGCTGGCTGCAACGATGCGGGCGAGCTCCGGCAGCACTTCGGGTCCGCACTTGATCTCGACGAACAACCGCTTGCCTTCAGGAATCCAACGAAGAATTTCATCCAGCAACGGAGCGGGTTCCGAGAAGTCGCTCCCCAGCCACTTGCCCCATTGGCAGACGTCGAGATCCCGCAAAGCCTCCCAATTCTCTGCGACAATCCGATTGCTCACGCCTGCCGTGCGAAATGTGTCTGCATCGTGCATTACGATGATCCGTTGATCACGGGTGATATGCACGTCGACCTCGCACGCATCAGCTCCTTGCGCGAAACCTGCCTGCACTGCGGTGAGCGTGTTTTCCGGCGCGTCATGGGAAGCACCGCGGTGTGCAATGATCTCGAGGCCTTGTGAAGACATGACGCTCAATGATGCCACAAGTGCGAGAATGCCGCATTCGAGCCGGCCGCGCGAGGCAGGCCGTTTCGATGGATCATTCAGAACTCCCATACGGATTACGGCATCACACGCGCGCGGAAGAATCGTTGGAGGGAATGCGGCGCGGGATTTGTGACCTGCACAGTCGCGCCGCTTCCCACAATGGATGAACCCAGAACCGACCATTCATCCGACGAAAGGTCATCCGCATATTCCACCTGGCAGGTTTGTCCCGGTTGTGAGGCCCATTCGAACACTAGTTCACCCGAGGCATTGCGGAATCCGCGCAGGGTCGGCGGCAGGTGAACGACCACCGAAAACGATTGGCTCGCGCTCAAGAGTGGGGTGCCTGAATCAGTGACTGCGATCGTAAATGCGTTCGTGGCAGGAGCTGTAATTGGGGTCCATTGGAAGGTTCCCGTTGTGGGATGAATGCTTGCACCCGCCGTTTCACCGGCAAGCAACGTGAATGAAAGGCTCTGTCCCGGCTGTTCGGAATCGCTTGCGGCAACGGTGAAGACGAGCTGCTGCCCGAGAGTTATAGAGCGGTTCGAGATCGGTTCCAGGGTCGGCGCGGTGTTGGGGCCAATGTTTGGCGCGCGCGGTGTCGGCGTGGTCATCGAAATTCT